>JBBDWJ010000278.1:0-15220 GCA_040902925.1 Bryobacterales bacterium
GTCACCACGGCCGGGCTGATGTCCACGCAGATCAGCTTCACGCGCGAGGGCAGCATGTTTCCGGTCGCGATGGAGTGCAGCATCGAACCCAAACACATCACCAGCCCCGCGCCTTCCAACTGCTTCGCGTAGGCGTCCTGCGCGGTGTTCATGTCGGTAATCGTGTCCGGCAGCGGGCCGTCGTCGCGCAGACTCCCGGCGAGAACATAGGGGATGTTCTTTTGCACGCACTCATAGAGGATGCCGCGCGTAATCTTGCCTTGTTCGACGGCCTGGCGCAGGCCGCCGCAATGATAGATCGTGTTGATCGCCCGCATGTGATTGCGGTGGCCGTGCTCGGCCTGGCGGCCGTCGGCCATGCGCACGCCAAGAGAAGTGCCCAGAATCGCCGCCTCGGCGTCGTGGACGCCCAGCGCGTTGCCCGCCAGCAGACAGTCGACCCAACCGTTGCGGATCAGCCCCGCCAGCGCCGGCGCTGCCCCGGTATGCACGACCACCGGTCCGGCCACAGCCACCACGCGCTTGCCTTTCGCCTTGGTCTGTTGCAGCAGCGCCGCCACCTGCCGCACCGCCGTCTCGACCTGGCGCTCCGACGAAACGCCGTGCGACATGAACGAGAACGACATGCGGTCCCGATCCTTGGCCTCAGGGATAACCCTGATGCCGTGCTGCCCGCAAACGACCTGGTCGCCTGGCTGCAAATCACGCAAGCGGCGGCACTCGGCCGTGACGCCATCGACGGCGATCACGGTGTCCATGCGCTGCTTTTGGACCTCGATCCAGCGGCCATTGAGGCGGACTTCGGTGCGGTGATTCGTCGTCGAATAAAAATCTTCCGGGGCGCAGCGCTCGCGCTCGACCGCGCGCAGGTTGGCGTCGCCTTGCTCGGCGGTGGCGCAGCCCAGCCCGATGAGGTCTTCGAGCAAGCGGTCCATCACCTCTTCGCTGGGGGCTTCGACCCGCATCCGCATATAGGACTGCTCGACGTTGGTGCGCCCGATGCGGAACTCCTCCACTTCGAAGACGCCGTCGTGGGCGACGATCGTGTCGAACATGACCTCGAGCCGGTGGGAGTCGATCAGGTGCCCGCGGGCCTCGATCACTTCGTAAGGGCGTTCCATCTGTTCCAAGTCTAGCGTAGCCCGGCGTGGGTTTCGGGTCCCGGTGGGCCTGTCCAGGAAGGTCAAAAAAGGGCCTTTTCAGGCTGCTATTGACACCAGCCTGCCGTGGTACACTCGGGGGAGAGTTGAGTCCGCTTGACGTACCGAGGCTGAATCGAAGGTTTCTGTTCAGATCCTTCCCCTGCCGTCCGACGCTTGCCGCTCTTCAATTCGTACTCGTTCCTTAGGAGGATCTGTGCCGAAACGACTTTACGTAGGCAACCTTGCTTTTTCAGCAACTGAAGATGAGATTCGCGACGCTTTCTCCGCTCATGGAGAAGTGGATTCGGTGCACCTGGTAACTGACCGCGACACTGGTCAGTCCCGCGGCTTTGCATTCGTCGAGATGTCCGATGCCGATCAGGCCGAGCAGGCCATTGGCGCGCTCAACGGCGCGAACCTCGGCGGCCGTCCGCTGGTGGTCAATGAAGCACGACCCCGGCCCGACCGCGGTGGCAGCGGTGGCGGCGGTGGTGGTGGCGGACGCGGCGGCCGCGGTGGACGCGGTGGCGGCGGCGGTGGCGGCGGACAGCGCTGGTAATCGCTCAACCCACAAGTTAAATTCACGCCGCCGGATCACTTAGCATCCGGCGGCTTACCTTAGGTCTGTCCCGGGCCACAGGGCCACACCGCCAGTGGACGGATCTGACGGTCACCAACATCGCGCCAAACCCCAGGCTGCGACGACCGGGAGAACCCCATAACAATGGCACGCGGCAAGGTGCCGTGCATCAGGGCGCTTTCCCGCGCTGACATCCTGAAGCAAGCCGCCTCCTGAAGCGAATCGAGATTTTCGTTCACCAAAAAAATTTGCGGCGGCGCATTGTCGCCGCGGCGTGCTGAATCCGTGTGCCACGTTGTATGATGCACGGAGGACATACTCTGCACGAATAGGAAGTCGCACAATGATCAAAACAGGTACGCTCTTGCTCGCGGGTCTGGCGGCGCTGGGAACAGTCCAGGCCGCGGACGCGCCGCCACCGGAACAGCAGATCGCCGCCGCCATCCTGGCCGCGCCCGAGGAGCGGCGCGCCGAGGCCGGCGTTTTAGGCTACGACGCGGCCGGCAAAGTGGTGACCTTGCGCGCCGGCTCGAACGATCTGCTTTGTCTCGCGGACAACCCGGCGGAAGATGCCTTCAGCGTGGCCTGCTATCACAAGGATCTCGAGCCTTTCATGGCCCGCGGAAGAGCGTTGGCCGCGGAGGGAGTTACCGGCAAAGAGCGCCACGCCAAGCGCTGGAAAGAAGTCGACGACGGCAAGCTGGATATGCCGCGCGAAGCTCGGCTGCTCTACGTGCTCACGGGTAAGGGATTCGACCCCGCCAGCGGTCAAATCCAAGAGGCTTACCTGCGCTGGGTGGTCTACGTGCCGTTCGCCACTCCCGAGTCGACGGGCTTGTCCACCGATCCGGCGCCCGGCAAGCCTTGGCTGATGTATCCCGGTACGGCCGGCGCGCACATCATGATCAGCCCTCCGAAGTGAAGAGGGTCTTGTCACGCCCAGTCCGGGTTTGGGCGAATCGGAAGTAGCCGGTGCGGGCATGATGGGTTGATCCCGTTGCCGATCCGCGCCGAGGTTGTCCGGATCTCTCCGGGTCTGGTTCGATCTTCTTACCACGACGGTTATCATTCCGAAAACACTGTCTTCTGACGGCCGTGACCGGCCGCCGGCTACCGCACGCGATCGCGATGGATCGACCCGGGGGCCTGTTCTCTCCGCTCCTTGATTTGCCTTCCAAATAGCCCGTGCAACAACTCGGCGAGCGGATTGGCCAAACCATGGTAATTTTATGGTATGCGAACCTCCATTGATAATGCCGGGAGAATGGTCATTCCAAAACCAATTCGCGAGGCGGCCGGCCTGCGGCCGGGCGAACCGTTGGAAGTCACCTTTCGAGACGGGCGCATTGAAATTGAACCGCCTGCCAGCGAAATGAAGCTGATGCGCAAGGGCAAGCTGGTCGTCGCTCATTTACCTGGAGCGACGCGGCTCAAACAGGACGAGGTCAATCGCGCACTTCAGGAAATCCGGCGGCGGGGGATTTGAGGGCCATGGCTCCGCGGCGGACCCGAATCGGCCTGGACACAAGCTGCGTAATCCCGCTGCTGTGTGACTGGCACGAATTTCACGCACCGACCATTGCAACCATCGGGACGGAGTCGCTAAAGCACGTGGTGATCTGCCGCCACGTATTGCTGGAGTGCTTTGCTGTTCTGACTCGGCTGCCCACCCCCTACCGCGTTCCCCCGCGGCAAGCGGAACACTTGCTCACAACGAACTTTTCGGAATCGGTATTGTGTGGCCTGCTGGACGGTGACCTTTGGGCGGTGCTGGACAGAGCCGCCGAGCGGCAGGTGGGCGGTGGGAAAATCTATGACGCCGTGATTGCCGACTCCACGGCTCGGGCCGGTGCTTCCGTTCTGTTGACCTGGAACGTGAAAGATTTTCTTGCCGTGGCCCCGGCCGGCTTGGAGATCCGCTCACCTTAGCAAGGGGACGGCTCACTGCCGAAAGGCATCCCTAAACTTATGCTAGCCTTAGGCTTATCTTCGGCCAGCCGCCGTTTGAGTACGCCGCGTCCCCCTCGCGACGTTTCGCAGGAGCAAACTTCCTAGCATGCGCAAGAGCCGCAAAGCCGCGGCTGGGACCAAGCCCAGCCACCGCATGACCACGATTCAGGACATGGCCCGCGAACTGGGTCTGTCGGCGATGACGGTGTCGCGGGCGCTGAATCAACACCCGGACGTCAAGACGGAAACCCGCCAGAAGATTCTGGCGCTAGCCGCCGAACGACGCTACCGCCCCAACCGTTGGGCGCGCAGCCTGGTGACCAGCAAGTCGGAAATTGTCGGCGTCGTCATTCCCGACATCTCGCACAGTTTCTTTTCCGAAATCACGCGCGGCGTGCAAGACGTTATTGAGCAGCGCGGCTACAACCTGATGCTGTGCCACTCGCACGGCGACACGCATCGCGAGATGCAGGAAATCGACATGCTGGTCGGCAGCCGCGTCGAGGGGCTGATCGTAGCCTCGCAGCAAGCGGCCGACTCGCCCGAATCCTTCATCGAGCTGGAACAGCAGGATGTGCCGTTCGTACTCATCGACCGCTTCTTTACCGACTACGACTGCCCGCGGGTTGTCGTCGACGACGTCGCCGTCGGGAACCTCGCCACCGAACACCTCATCGAGCTCGGCCACCGCAAGCTCGCGCATATTGCGGGGCCCAATGTCACCAGCAGCTTCCTGCGTACGCAAGGCTTCCGCGAGACCCTGCGCAAGCACGGGCTGACCGTGGACCCGGATTGGATTGTTTCGGGCGATTATCAAAAAGAAGGCGGCTACGAGGCGATGCGGAAGCTGCTGAAAAATCGCGAGCGGCCGACGGCTGTGTTCGCAAGCAATGATCCAGGGGCCATCGGCGCCATCGCCGCGTGCCGCGAGGCGGGGTTGGGGGTTCCCGGCGATGTCTCCATTGTCGGCGCCGGCTGCATCGAGGGTTCCTATCACCCCAATCCATTTGTGACCACCGTCGACTGGCCGCGCACGGATCTGGGCCACCGCGCCGCCGAGATGTTGTTGCGGCTGATCAACGGGGAGAGGATCGAGCAGCGCCATGTGGTGTTCGAACCCCGGCTGCTCAAGAGGCAGTCGACCGGGCCGCTGCGATAGGCCCAAGGCGGCGAACGGACCGGCACGAACCGGTCCCCATTTCAGCAGCCGCTCTCGCCGCAGATCGTCCAATTCCGGCCATCTCGCTCCAATAGATCGTTTGCCGCCTGCGGCCCCCAACTTCCGGAAGCATAGTTAGGAAAATCCCGCGGCGGCAACGCTTTCCAAACGTCCAGGAGTGGTTCGACGACCAGCCAGCTCGCTTCCGTCATATCGGCCCGCTGAAACAACGTGGCGTCGCCCAGCATGCAGTCGTAAAGCAGGCGCTCGTACCCGGTGCTGGGCTTGCTGCCGAAATAATCCACGTATTGGAAATCCATGTCGACGGTGCCCATCTTGAGCACGGGCCCGGGCACCTTCGCCCCAAAAGTCAGCGAAATTCCTTCGTCCGGCTGAATGCGCAGCGACAGGCGGTTGGGCGCGAGCTGTTGAATCGCCGTTTGCCGGAATAAAATGAACGGCGCCCTCTTGAACTGGATACCGATCTCGGTGACGCGTTTGGGCAGTCGCTTCCCGGTGCGCAAATAGAAGGGCACGTCGGCCCATCGCCAGTTGTCGATGAACAGTTTCATCGCGACGAAGGTCTCCGTGGTGGATGCGGGGTCGACCTTGGATTCGTCGCGATAGGCGGGGACGGCTTCGGCTTCTATCGTGCCCGCGCCGTACTGGCCGCGAACCGTGCGCCGCAAAACTTCCTCCGGAGACATCGGTTGAATGGCGCGCAGCACCTTGGCCTGCTCATCGCGGACAGCATCAGCGTCAAACGAGATCGGCGGCTCCATCGCCGTCAGGCTGATGAGTTGAAAAATGTGATTGGGCACCATGTCGCGCAGCGCGCCCGATTGCTCGTAGTAGCCTCCCCGCTCCTCGACGCCGAGATGCTCCGAAACCGTGATCTGCACGTGATCGATGTAGCGGCGGTTCCAGACCGGCTCGAAGATGCCGTTGGCAAAGCGCAGCACCATGATGTTCTGCACGGTCTCTTTGCCGAGGTAGTGGTCGATGCGATAGACCTGATTCTCCTCGAGCACGCCGCCGATTTCCTGATTGAGCTGCCGCGCCGAGCTGAGATCGCGTCCGAAGGGTTTTTCGAAAATCACGCGGCGCCAGACCTTGTCCTTCTGGTCGACCAGCCCGGCCCCGCCTAACTGTTCGACGACCGGCGAAAAGAACTGCGGCGCTGTCGCGAGGTAGTAGAAGTAGTTCCGCTCGGTGCCGTGCGTTTGGTCAACCTCCTTCAGCAAGCTTTCCAGACGCTTGTAGGTGTCGGGTTTCTTCAGATCTCCTGGCAAGTAGTAGATCCGCTCGGCAAACCATTTCCACAGCTCGTCATCGACCGAAACCGTGGCGAACTCCCGCAGATCCTCGCCCATCTTTTGCCGGAACTCTTCGTGGCTCATTTCGCTGCGCGAGAGCCCCACCACGGCGAAGTGTTTCGAAAGCAGGCCATCGCGGGCGAGGTTATAAAGGGCCGGCAGCAGCTTGCGCTTGGTCAGATCGCCGGAAGCGCCGAAGATCACCATGACGCAAGGGTCGGCCGGCTCGCCCGAGGGCTTCTTTCGCTCTTCTTTCTTGTTGCTCTGCGATGGCATCTTGGAAATCTCCTCGAAAACGGCCGGCAACCGGGTCAACGGCCCTAAGCGGGCGGCCCGCTAGGATTTCTTCGGTTCACCCGCCGCCGCGGCCAAGGCGACATCGCCTCCCGGGAAACGCAGCCTCCCGCGCGAACACCGCCACGGATAGGAATGCGCACGCGACATTTGAGTGTGGCTGGTTTGGCCGCGAAAAGTCGAGGATGGGCCTCGATTCGGCGGCCTGCGGCGAGGCCTGAAAGGAGGTCTTACGGCGTTTTCCGGCGACAGGCCTCCCGGGCGCTAGTTGCTTTTGTACGTCGTTTTGTGATAGGACATCGCCCGGGAGGGAACTATGCGGATGCGACTATGGACCCCGTTGTTAATGGCAATCGTTCTCACCGGTCTGACCCAGGCGTCGTGCGGTGGCGGAGGGAGCGGCCCCCAGGCGGGCTCGCCGGCATGGTATTGGCAGGCAGCCCAGGAGACCTACGCCAGCGGCGAGTACGAAAAGACGCTGCAGCACCTCAAAGAAGTGGCTGATGGCGAAAGCGAATACAAAGAGCAGGCCACGCTTTGGCGCGCCGCGATCTCCGGCGGGCTAGCCCGCGGCAATATGGAGATGGGCAATGCCTTGGCCGACGCGATGGCAGAGGACCAATCCCTAACGGGAAGCTTCACCGTGCGTATTCAGGGATTTCGTCGCGACGCCCGCCGCCACGCAATCACCTTCACGGAATCGATCGGCGGGCTGCGCAAGATCGCCGAGCAGCAGCCGGCCGTGGCGCTGCGATTCCCGTTCCCGACCGGGAGCGCCAACGAGTCGCCCACGCTGCTGAGCCTGCGAGAGGGCGAAAAGGTCCCGGCATCGCAGATAGACGCCGCAGTCGACTACACGCTGAAACGCGGATTGCTGCTGCAAACCACGCAGATGGCAGGGGCGGGCGAAGACGCGGCAAAAGGACTGAAGCTGTTCGAATCCGGCGAGGTCAAGGTCCCGCAACTGGTTTTCCTCCAAAACCTGGGGAAGTCCTTGTACGAGATCTCGGCGCTTTTCGGCAATGAGCAGCTACACGAGCCCAAGATTCAGAAGGTCATGCTCGACAATGCCTTGCTGTGCTTGCAGCCGGCTCTCGACGCCGAGGATGCGGATTTGAAGCAGCAGGCCACGTTGATCAAGGCAGAGATCGACAAGGGATCTAAGGCGAAGTAGAAGACGCGGCCCAACAGGCGCCGGAGCAGATCGGCCCGTTCCAGGCCCCCGCAAGGGGCGGCGGCAGCCCGCGGGAGTTGTTCGCCCCGGCCACAAATAAAGTCCGTCTGCGTTGGCCCAGCCAGCGCCGGGTGTTATTCTGTCTGCAACCTATCGCATGTCTAACGAACCGGTCGCGATGGTCAATTTCCTCGTTGGGGATATTGAGGTGCGCTGCGAGTGGAATGATTCGCCGACGTCGCGGAAAATTCGCGAGGCGCTGCCCCTGGAGGCGTCCGCCAGTTACTGGGGCGGAGAGCTGTACTTCGAAATCCCCGTCGAGGCCGCCCAGGAAAGCGGCGCGCGGGAAGAGGTCGAGCCCGGCTCGGTCGCCTATTGGCCGGCCGGACGCGCGTTGTGCATTTTTTGGGGCGTCACTCCAGCCAGCCACGGCAACGAGTGCCGCGCCGCCAGCCCCGTGAATGTCGTGGGACGCGTGCTCAACCCCGAAGTCCTGCGCAAACTCCGCGCCAAGGAAGTGCGGGTTACGGCGGCGGGCTGAAGCAGTCCGCGCATCCCTACAACAAGCCGTCCTAGGCTTCTGGCGGCCATCTCTCCTGCTTGCCGGCATGCCGCGGCAAATGCGCCGCAAGCAAATGCGGCGTATCCAGTGGATGAGTCGACCGCTCGAAGAACTCTTGCCGCAGCCGCGTCCTCAAGCCGCCCTTCTCCACCGCTGCGTTTGCCATCGTTGTGCAGGCCGCGCGAGACCTTCTGATACAATGTGCCTTTCTCGGAAAGGCTTGTTGTCGATGAAAGCGATTCGCATCCACGCCACCGGCGGCCCGGAAGTCCTGCAATACGAGGACACCGGCGTTCCGAAGCCAGGGCCGCGCCAGGCGCTCGTAAAAATCGAGGCCGCCGGCGTCAACTTCATCGATATCTACTTCCGCGAGGGCCTCTACAAAGCCGAGCTGCCGTTCACTAACGGCCAGGAGGCGGCGGGCACGGTCGCGGAAGTGGGAGCAGAGGTCAGCGAGGTCAAGGTAGGAGACCGCGTCGCCTACACGAGCGTGCCCGGCAGCTACGCCGAATATGCCGCCGTGCCGGCCGACCGCCTCGTCAAAGTGCCCGGCGGCGTCGAGACGCGGACAGCAGCGGCCATCATGCTTCAGGGCATGACGGTCCACTACCTGACCCACTCGACATTTGCGGTCCAGCCCGGGCAGACGGTCCTGATTCACGCCGCCGCCGGCGGTGTGGGCCTTACTCTGGTCCAGGTAGCCAAGATGCGAGGCGCGAGGGTGATCGGCACCTGCTCCACTAACGAAAAAGCGGAGCGCGTCCGCCAGGCCGGCGCCGATGAAGTCATCCTCTACTCGGAAAAGAGCTTCGAGGAAGAGGTCAAGCGGCTGACCGAAGGGCGCGGCGTCGATGTGGTCTACGATTCGGTGGGCAAGGATACCTGGGAAGGCAGCCTGAACTGTCTGCGGCCGCGCGGCATGATGGTGACGTTCGGCAACGCCAGCGGGCCGGTGCCTCCGGTCCCGCCGCTGACGCTCACCGCCAAGGGTTCGCTTTTTATGACGCGCCCGAGCCTGATCCACTACATTGCGCAGCGCGAGGAGCTTGAGAAGCGCTCCAGCGACCTGTTCGCCTGGCTGCAATCGGGCAAGCTGAAAGTTCATATCGGAGGGGAATTTCCCCTGGCTCAGGCCGCCGAGGCGCAAACGCGGCTGGCTAGCAGGCTCACTAGCGGCAAGTTGCTGCTAATTCCGGGCTGAGAACGATTGCGCCGGACGCATGTCTTCCCGGAGAATAGACAGTTTGCCCTAAGGAGAACAGACTCGCATGAGCGCAGTTGGTTCGTCGGAGACGATGGTAATGTGGAATTCGATCCTGGCCGTATTGTTTTCTCTGCTGCTCGGCTTAGTGGGGCTTGGAGCCGCCGTCTGGCAGATCGCAACGTTGCAGGTGGTCCATTCCCTGGACAACATCTTTCTTACCCTTTGCGGGCTCTTGATGGCCCTCGTTGGCTTTGGTTACGTAGCGATGGTTTTGGCGCCCGCGTTTTCAAAAACCGCCGACAAGAAAAAGTGATCGGCAGGTAAACCACCTTCCGCTCGCCCACCAACTTCGCAAGGCCGGTCCGAGTCGTCGATAAGAAGGGACGCAAAGGCCCTCCGCGGGTCGAGACCCGGCGTGCATGCCCTCGCGTCCGGGTATCCATAACAGACTTTCGTCAGGCAGGCGCAGGCGGCGGCCGCGCGTGGTTCTGCGCGCGATGTAAGCCTTGGATCAGCCAGACTCTCCAGCGCCCTTCCGCGCGCAAGCAACTACTTGTTGTTCTTCTTGCCGGATTCGTCCACCTTCTTGGCCCCCCCGATAGCCAGCCCGAAATCGGGCTTCTTGACCGTCCCGCTAATCTTGATCGGAATGCTCGTCTTGCCCTTGTCCCGGAAGAAGGGATCGGCCAGCTTCAGGAAGAAGGACTTGACGCCGGTGGTTGTTTCCGACACCTTGGCATCCATCAACAGGTGCCCCTCGAAGTCGAGTAGCTTCTCGCGAAGCGCATAGCCGCCGCTGAGCTTCACAGCGGCCCCGGGGATGGCGAACTCAACTCGCGGGAACTTGATCGTGCCGTTGGCCATCTGAAATTCACCGTCGAACTCAGCCTTTGCCTCTTGCGTCGGCTGCTCTTCCGGCTTCCCTTGCGCGCGCTTGCTCAGGCCATCCACTTTGTCCTGCACTTTGCTCGTGAAGGTCGATTCCTCCACGCCGAACTGTCCGTCGAGCTCGAGTTTTTTTACGACATCCTCATCGCCGGGCGGCAAATGAAACTTCGTCGAAAACTGGATCGGACCCGACAGCGGCGGCTCGCCTTCCAAGGGAACCGCGATCGCGACCATATCCTCGACGCGCGCCTCGCTCACCGTAACGTCGAGAACCACCGCTTTGCCTTTTCTGTCGGGTACGCCGGCGACTTTACCTCTCGCAATCACTTTGGACTGCAAAAACGACGCTTCGACCGGCTCGAGGTAAGTGTCGCCGCTGGTGCCATCGACAACGGCGTGATAGTTCGTCTTCAGGTGAACCGTATTGCCGCTGGCTTGGAAATCAGGAATGTCGGTCCAGCCCTCGACGGTGATGCGCTCCAGCACGCCGTCGTAAGTGCCCTCCGAAGAAAGGATGCCGCTGATTCCTTTGAACACCGAGAGATCCGCGTTGGTGAAAGTGTATTCGCCTGAGACCGGCGTGCGGCGCGGGCTTTCCTTGTCCCAAGGCCCGAACTCCCCCGAAGTGACGATATCGCCGGGCGGTTTGGGGTTGGTCATCACCGAATCAAACTTCATCGCCGAATTGGGGCCGGCGCCGTGAAGCGTCAACTTGAACAAGTCAAAACTGAGCGGCTTTTTCCACCTCTGCTTCGGCAGGATCTCGAGGTGCGTACCGTCGGCGATCACCGTCGACACGACGAAACCCGGGCCGCTATCGTCGTCATCGCCGCCGGCATCATCCTCTGTTCGCGGCCGCGAGCGATCCTGCTCGACGCTATCCTTGGCGCTGCCTTCCGCGCCGGCGGGAGCGGCCGTGGCGTCGCCCGGGTTCTCGCGACTATTGCTATCGCCAGCCTCGGCAACACCGGCGCCGCTATCGACAGCATCGGAATCCGCGGCGTCGCGATCGTCTTCGCCGCCATCGTCCCCTTTATCGCGCGCGACCGTGATGCGCAAACCTTCGAGCTCTAGTAATGACACCCGCCCGAACAGCAGCGCCGGCAAGCTCGAAGTAGCGGTAAAACGGCTGATCTCAAACAATGGCGGGACGTCGGTGCGTCCCTTGTGATGGAACACCATGTTGGTGCCGACCGCGCGAAACGTGGGAAACACTTGCACGTCGAGGCTATCGATTTCGACCGTGCTGGCGAAACGCTTTTCGAGGGCCTCGACGAACTTATCTTCGGCCCACGGCGAAACGGCCTTGCTTAGCAGCCACGATCCGGCAAGCAGAACAACAATCACCGCAGCCGCGATGTAGATGTAAATGTAGTTTTTCGATCTCATGATGTGCGGGCGCTCCGGGCGGCTTGCGGCCCTTATAAACCGTAAGTCCGCTTCGGGATCTAACAGCCTGCCAGACGCTGTTCCCAGGTCTGCTTACGCAATTCGCGCCTGTGCAGGCCAACAGGCCGCGCATCCATTGCCCTACGCGAAGCCGCGGGCGGCAACGGTCCTATTTGCGTCGGAATACCTTGCGGCGCAAGTCAGGCCAAAACTCGTCGAAGACGTTACCGGCAAACTTGCCCGCGAAACCGAACCCAATGCGCTTCACGGCGGCGCCCGTCGTGCTGTCGCTTTCGACGCGCCAGGTGTTCGACAGGAAATTGCTGCCGCTAATTCCGGCGTAGCGTGCATAGGCAGGCCCAACAGATCCATCGGCGCGATTGGCAAGCACGGTCATCTTGGCGGCATGACCGACGCGGGCCCAAATGGTCCCTTCGCCGGCGGCCGAATAGCGCGGGTCTTCACCCCACACCGAACCCAAGCCCGCCTCGATCGCGTTGCTCGCCGCGATTCCGGTCAACCGCATGCCGTAGCGTTTCGCGAAACCATCCCAATGCGGACCGTACTCTTCCGGGTTGTTAAATGCAGTGCCCCACGCCGCGCTGATGACGCCGGCCCCAAGGCTCTTGGGACCTACACTCGAATCGACAAACCAGTGGAAGCGCTCTTCGCGAGTGAGTGGCCGCACAGCAACCGGCGGATCGGCTGCTGTACCGTTGAAGCCCTGGTCCACGGACCGGCTCGACTGGCCCACAGCGCAGGGAAGCAAAATGCTCGCGGCAAAAAGGGTTGACGCGAGCACCCACAAACCGATCCGCGATTTCATGGTTGGCATACGATCTCCAGCAGTCATCGCAAGTCCCAGAAGCCACCGAAAGTTCCTTCGCTTCTTAGAGGTTGTTGCGTAAAAGTTTAAAGTCGGATGGGCGTCTTCGCCCGACGAATCCGGCCGATTCGCCTCTCAACTCGACGATTTGCTGATGAGCGCGGGCGAAAAGTATGCAGGAGTTCGTTCCCCCGGTAGACCACGGAGTCGCGCGACCTGTTTCATGAAGTTGCCTGAGCCGAGCCAGTGCCGATGAATTCGCCAAAACTCCGCGGCACGCGAATCTTCGCCGGGCACGCGGGGCCGGCGCTTCGACATCAAGTCATGGAGTTACGGGGGGGGCATATACTACGAGATTCATCCGGTTGTGGAAGAAGAGCCAGTCGTCCCAAAGCCGAGTCGCCGTATTCGCCCGAAATCGGGGCTGCGCGCTTCCTTCCATCGCTTGGAAAAGCAGAGGCGCCGTGGCAGTGGTTCGGCATGACACCGCATCGCGCAAAGAGCCTACAAGTCAGTGTTCGAGCAAACCTTCATCGACGGTTCGGGCCGCGGAGTAAGACCCTGGACTCTTGCGGTTTCACTGGCGCTGCAATGCTCGCTGCTTGCCGCGGCGGTGCTCGCACCGCTGGTGTTCACCTACGAGCTGCCCGTCACGGAGTGGCTCGAGCACACGATTCTTGCGCCACCCCCAGCGCCGGCCGCTGCCGCGCCCGCGGCAGCAACCACCGCGCCGAAGCCCCAGCCGCCGACCCGGTTTGACGCCATGATCGCGCCCGCCACTATCCCCAACAACGTCACCCTTTTGCGGGATGCCGAATCCCTCGCGGACGGACTGGCCGCCCCCGAAATCGGCGCAATGAGGGGAGGCATAGCGGGTGGCGTCGAAGGCGGCGTGCTCGGAGTCGCGGCGGCGATTTTCGTGCCCCAAATGCCCATACGATTGGGAGGCCGGGTCCAAGCAGCAAAAATCCTGAACAGGGTCAGCCCAGTCTATCCCGCCGAAGCGGTCGAGCAAGGCCTCACGGGCGTCGTTCACCTCGAAGCGATCATCACCGTGGAAGGAGCCGTTCGCGACATCAAAGTGCTGAGCGGTGAACCCGCGCTTGCGCGTGCCGCTGTCGATGCCGTGCGGCAGTGGCGCTATCAGCCGACCTTCCTCAATGGACGTCCCGTCGAAGTCATCACTGATATCAAGGTCAATTTCGCTATCCATGCACCGCCGGAAAAGCCCGAGCAGGGCAAACGCAACCGCGGAAAGAAACGCTGACTCGCGAGCCTCAACGCCGCGCACGGTCCCCATCGCAGTACGGGAAAACGTTCGGATCGGACGTTGAGCCCCGGCAGCAGGGGATGTTACTATCCCTGGGCCTCGTACCGTTGGCCTCGTACCCTTGCGCGGCGTATGCCTGTGCCTCAGGGGCTTCAGATTGATGCGGAGAACAGCTATGAACTTTCCAACCCGGCTGCTTCGATGGACACTGATGAGCACGGCACTGCTGATGGTGCTCGCCTTGCCGCCCGCGGACACCGCCGAGGCGCAATCGGCGAAAGTCACTGCCGAAACCATCGAGCAGTGGATGAAAGAGCTGTCCAACTGGGGTCGTTGGGGCGACAGCGACGAAATGGGCGCCATCAACCTGATCACGCCGGAAAAACGCCGCCAGGCCGCCGCGCTCGTCAGCAAGGGCGTCTCGGTTTCTCTCGCACGCAACACCGAGAAGGAAAAAGCCGACGACAACCCGCGGCCCTTCGCGCATGAGATGATCCGCAGCGGGCTCGATGAAACACAGTTCAGCGTTGACCAGTACTCGGTTTCCTATCACGGCTACGCGCACACCCACATGGACTCGCTGTGCCACATGTTCCACCAGGGCAAGATGTTCAACGGCTATTCGCAGCGCGAAGTGACGCCGCAGGGCGCCGCCAAGCTCGGCATAACCAATTTCAAGCAAGGGATTTTTACGCGCGGCATCCTGATGGACATCCCACGGCTCAAAGGCGTCGAATACCTCGAGCCCGGCGCGCCGATTTACCCCGCGGACCTCGAAGCCTGGGAGAAAAAAGCGGGCGTTAAGGTATCGAGCGGCGATGTGATTTTCATCCGTACCGGGCGCTGGGCGCTACGCGACGCCAAAGGCCCATGGCCGGCATCGCAAAAGTCAGCCGGGTTGCACGCCTCGTGCGCGCCATGGCTGAAGCAGCGCGACGTCGCGGCGCTCGGCAGCGACGCGGCAAGCGACGTGATGCCGTCGGGAGTGGACGGCGTCAACCAGCCGATCCACCAGCTCGTGTTGATCGCGATGGGAATGCCGATCTTCGACAACTGCGATCTTGAAGCGTTGAGCAAAGAATCGGCCAGCCAAGGGCGCTGGGAGTTCCTGCTGACGGCCGCGCCGCTAGCCGTCGGCGGCGGCACGGGCTCGCCCCTGAATCCGATCGCGACGTTTTGAGGCCTGCATCCTGCTCGATCGATGACGGAGCGAGCGGTCCATGCAAAGCTAAGACACGACCGAGCGCGGAACGGTACGCAAACGAACCGCTCCGGCTATAATGTCAGAGGGCGCCGGACCCAAACGGCGCCACAGCCTGACTGGATGGCCTTGTCGAAGTTGAACCGGCCCCGCAAGGGCCCAACCGCAAGAACCTTCCTCGCCCGAGCAACGGTCGCCCGGGACCGAGCCAAACAAGCGGAGATGGCGGAATTGGCAGACGCGCTAGCTTGAGGTACGTCTTTTC
>JBBDWJ010000279.1:0-15210 GCA_040902925.1 Bryobacterales bacterium
CGGTAGACCCCGGCGGCGGCAAAAAGGCAGGCCAGCGTCGCCGAAATCAGCAGCAGTCTCCAGCTCCGGCGGGGCCGCGTCCGCGGCGGCGGTCTGACCGCCTTTTCCTCGGCGCCGCGGCCGGGAACCGCTGCTGGGTCGTCGAGGATCGCCGGCGCGCCCGGTCGGCTGGTCATGGCTGCTCCATCGGGATAACCACGGCCGCCGAAAGATCCGGCAACAGGTGGGGATCGGTCTGTTCCAAGCGGAAACGCGCCAGAAACGTCTTGATCGGGCTGCCGATCGCCGACGCCGCTACCGGGCTCGCCGACTCCAGCCGCGCCGTGAACTCGAGCTCGGGATAAGCGTCCAGGCTCACGATCGCGCGGCAGCCCGGCTTGAGCACCGCGCCATCCGGCTCGGCTATGCGCGCCTGGACCTCCATGGCGGAAGGATCAAAAATCCGCATCAACGCCTGGCCTGAATAAAGCTGATCGCCTTCCTGGGGAGGGCCCATCGACCCGTTTCGCCAGATGGCTTCATGCGCCGCCATACCCGACAGCGGCGCGCGCACCAGCAGCTTCGAAACATTGTTTTGCGCGCGCTCGAGCGCCACCTGCTGGCGGTCACGCTGCAGCTCGAGAACGCGCAGCGCTGCCGCCTCGGCCTCCACGCGGTGGCGGTCCGACTGTTGCAGGCTCGCCACGCGCTGTTCGGCGGCCTGGGCCTTGGTCTCGTTTTTGAGGCGGTCGATTTCGCTCAGCAGCGGGCCTTTACGTAGCTGAATGCGGGCTTCCTTCAGCTCGGATTCCGCTTCCCGCTGATCGAGCCGCCGCTTGGCCTGCTCGGCGTCGTTTTCCGCCTTTTTTTGCTCGACCTGATGGCTCAAATCGTCGTATTTAGCCTGCGCCTCGCGGCCCGCCTCGAGCTGCTCGGTGTGGTCAAACTCGGCAAGCGGTTCGCCCTCCTTCACCATCGCCCCGTTGGGGACAAGCGCAACCAGGGTGAGACGGCTGTTGCGGCCGCTGATACGCGGCGTCTGCACCAGCAGATAACGGACAGCCTGAATGGTTCCAGTAGAGCGGACGGCGCGGCCGGAAGCAGCTTGGGAAGGGTTTTCGCCCGCTGCCGGGGGTTGCGGGGAGGTCGGGGCAACCGCGGCGGCCGTGTCACCCGCGGCGTTTGGGGACGCCTTGGCGACAGTTTCCGCGGCGGCTGGGGCCGGCGTTGGTGTCGCGCCCGGAGTCACCGCGGCGGCGGCTGGCGTCGAAGAAACAGGGCTACTGCAAGAGGTCAAAACGACCCCGGCGCAAAGACAAGCCCAGAGCGTTAGCCCGGCAATTGCGGCGTCGGGCAACCGGCTTGGTGGGGAATGCCGCTGCTTTTCCACCATCCCTAGCAGGCTTAGACGCGCGAGTGTGTGGAATAGTTCATGCTAAATTCAGGTTTTTTCGCCGCCCGAGCTCAAATCTTCGGATGTTGGAAACGAAAAGCGTCGCCGGAGAGATACGCCGTCAGTCCGCAGCCCTTGTGCTCCCCCTTCTTTTCGGTTGTCATTGTCCAATACATGTAGGCCATGGACATGGTAAACTCAAACGGAAATCCACATGAAGTCCACTCATCGCAAGGCCCGGCCCAACAAATACCGGCTACGACCCGCGGACCAGGAACGGGAGGATCGGGGCGAGCTAGCGCAAACATTCCTAAACCGATCGGTAAAAATGCTGGAGCGGATGAGTTCGGCGGCATCGCCTGAAACGCTCAAGGCCGCGCTGGCTGCTCCCACTGACATGGGCGGCGTGGCCTCGCTGTTGTCCGATCTGGCGCCGCTCGGTCTTGACCTCTCCGCCATCGATCCGTTCGGGATCTCGTCGTGCGCAATCGCAGCACCGGAATCACCCCGAACAGCAGCCCCGTCAGCACCGAAATACCGAGCGCGAACAGCAGCACCACTGGGTCGATGCCGATCTCGGCTACGCGCGGCAAAGTCGCCGGCGCCAGTGCTCTCAACAGGCCGATGCCCGCCCGCGCGAACAGCAGGCCCAACACGCCGCCGGCCAGCCCCAGCATCAAACTCTCCGCCAACAGCTCACGCGCGATGCGGCCGCGGCTCGCTCCTAGCGCCGCCCGCACCGCAAGCTCCTGCTGGCGGCCCTCGGCGCGCACGAGAAACAGATTCGCGACGTTCGCGCACGCGATGAGCAGCACCAGGCCGACGGTGCCCAGCAGAATCCACAGGATGCGCCCGATGTCGCCGATGACGTCCTGCGCCAACGGACGAACGTTCGGCTCCAGCCGCAGCGCGATGTGCCCGGGAACCTGCTCGACGATCGGGATCATGCGCGCCACATCGGCGTTGGCGGCATCGAGCGTCACGCCCGGCTTCAACCGCGCCAGCGCCTGGAACCCGAAGCTCACGAAGTTTGCGTTGGCGCGGTCGAGCCGCAGCGGCACCAGGATCGCGGGGTCGGCGCGCAAAAACCGGAACGACGCGGGCAACACGCCAACGACGTCAGCCGGCGCGCCATCGATCTCCAGCCGTTGACCGAGGATGTCGCGGGCCCCGCCAAAGGCGCGCTGCCAATAGCCGTGCGTCAAGATCACGCGCAAGGGACTGCCCAGCGCAGCGTCCTCTTCGCTGAAGCGCCGCCCAAGAATCGGCTGAACGCGCAGCAGCGGCAGCGTGCCATCGGTGACCGCGAGCGCCTCGACGCGCTCGGGCTCGCCGCGCCCGGTAATCGAGACGTCGGTGCGGTCCCAGGCGCCGATGCCCTCGAACGCCTGCTGGTTGTCGTGATAAATGAAATAGGTGGCCGGGCCCTGATTCATCACCGGCAGGTTCACGCCCGGCCCGCGATGATACAGCCCGACCAGCCGCTCGGGCTCGGCGAAGGGCAGCGGCTTGAGCAGCACGCCGTACACCACGCTGAAGATGGCGGTGGTGGCGCCGATACCCAGCGCCAGCGTCACGGCCGCGAGCGCCGTGAACCCAGGTCCCCGGCGCAACACGCGTGCGGCGTGCCGCAAATCCCGCCACAGGCCGTCGATGAAGTTCATCTTCCGCATATCGCGACACTCCTCTTGAAACAGGGTGATGCCTCCGATAGCGCGCAAAGCCGTCCAGCGCGCCTCGTCCGCCGGCATACCCGAGGCAATGTTTTCTTCGATCAGCTCATCCAGATGGAAGCGAAGCTCGGCGTCGAGCTCGCGCTCCACGTTGCCGCGCCGGAACAGCGAGCGCGCGCGTAAGCGAATTTTGTCCAGCGCGCGCATCTCAAACCTCCTGCACCACCAGGTTGATCGCCGTCGAGAGGCGATTCCAGCTTGCCAATTCCTTCCCGAGTTGCTTACGGCCGGCATTGGTGAGCGAGTAGAACTTCGCCATGCGGCCCGCCTCCGTGGTTCGCCATTCCGCTTTGATCCAGGCCTGCTGCTCCAAACGGTGCAGCGCCGGGTAGAGCGACCCCTGCTGGATCTGCAGAGTTTCCTCGGAGATCTGTTGGATGCGTTTGGCGATGCCCCAGCCGTGCTTGGGCTCGATCGAGATCGTCTTGAGGATCAACAGGTCAAGCGTCCCTTGGACCAGGTCTGTCGGCTTAGCCATACGCCTAGATTAACACCAATTGTAGATAATCAACAATAAAATCCTACGCCGGTCCACAAGCCATCTCGAATCGCGCCGGCGATGGCCGCGACCCGACAGCTACACATCATGGTTGCGTCCAAAGCGGTGAATACGCTGATTTACAGCGGCGCCTAAGAGTATTCGGCGAGCGCGCGCGGCTCGCTCAATCAGGCTCTTCTCCACAAACCTTCTAACGGTCCTCTAGAATGAGTGAAGGCAACGTGATCGCGTCCAAGGGCCTCGTCGAGTGCCGATCCAAGTTCGGGTGGCGGCGTGAACCGCCAAATCACCAAAATCTCGCCATCAAGATCTGGGCGAAAAACTAACGCGACACGAAAAGGCTTGTAACAGGTTCCTGCATCTTGCGGTCTGTTAGCCGCAAGGCGCGGCCAAGCTTCCACGAGCAAGCCGCCTCCAGTTCTCCTTCGGCCTGCGCCGCTAGAGAACGCCAGACAGTCGATGAACACAAGCGAATCCCAGCAAGGCAGACGGCGCGTCATGATCGAGGGAGTGCACCCCGAGGTCGACGCCGCGCGCTTCCCCGCGAAGCGGATTGTCGGCGATGCCGTGAGCGTCGAAGCCGATGTGTTTGTTGACGGCCACGACGCGGTAAGCGGCTTGCTGCTCTACCGCAAACTCGACTCTCCACGATGGTCGGAGACGCCGCTGCAGCCCCTGGTCAACGACCGCTGGCAGGCGGAATTCCAGGCTGAAGAGATAGGGGTCTACGAGTTCACGATCGAAGCGTGGGTGGATCACTTCAAAACCTGGCGGCGCGACATGGTCAAACGGCTCGCTGCCGGCCAGGCGGCTTCGGTCGATCTGCTGATCGGCGCGGAGTTGGTTGCCGCCGCCATCGGCAGATCCGCCGGCAACGACCAGCACACGCTCAAATCGTGGTCGATCAAGCTGCGCCAGACCGCCACAACAGCGAACCAGGAAGCCGCGAACGAAGCGCTCTCGGATGAGTTGGCCGCCCTCATGGACCGCTACCCCGATCGAACGCTCGCCACGCGTTACGAGCGCGCTCCGCGCATCGTTGTCGATCGCCTGAAGGCGCGTTTCTCGAGCTGGTACGAATTCTTTCCGCGCTCATGCGGCTCGCAGCCCGGCGTTCATGGCACGTTCGCCGATTGCGAAGCGCGCCTGCCGTACGTCGCCGGCATGGGCTTCGACGTGCTCTATCTGCCGCCGATCCATCCCGTCGGAGTGACGTTTCGTAAAGGAAAAAACAACGCGGTCGAAGCCACCACCGGCGATGCCGGCAGCCCCTGGGCGATCGGCGCCGAACAGGGCGGCCATACCGCGATTCACCCGCAACTGGGCACGCTCGAAGATTTCCACCGCCTGCTGCGGCGCGCCAAAGAGCACGGCATCGAGATCGCCCTCGATATCGCTTTTCAATGCACCCCCGACCATCCCTACGTGCGGCAGCATCCCGAATGGTTTCGCCACCGTCCCGACGGCACGATTCAGTATGCCGAGAACCCGCCCAAAAAATATCAGGATATCTATCCCATCGACTTCGAGACCGAGAACTGGCGCGAGCTATGGGACGAGCTAAAGAACGTCTTCCGGTTTTGGATTGAGCAAGGCGTCGATATTTTTCGCGTCGACAATCCCCACACCAAGTCCTTCCCGTTCTGGGAGGAAGCGATCAGCGAGATCAAGCGCGATCATCCACAGGTTCTGTTTCTCTCGGAAGCGTTCACCCGGCCCAAGGTGCGCTATCGCCTCGCCAAGCTGGGCTTCAGCCAATCCTATACTTACTTCGCGTGGCGCAATACGAAGCCCGAGCTGACGGAGTATCTCACCGAGCTGACGCAATCACCGGTGCGCGAGTTCTTCCGCCCTAATCTTTGGCCCAACACGCCCGACATTCTCACCGAGTATCTGCAACACGGCGGCCGCCCCGCGTTCATGATTCGACTGGCGCTGGCGGCGACGTTGGGTGCGAGCTACGGCATCTACGGGCCGGTTTATGAATTGTGTGAGAACAAACCTCGCGAGCCGGGCAGCGAGGAATATCTGAACTCGGAAAAATACGAGATTCGCCACTGGGATCTCGACCACCCCGGCAGTCTGCGGGATTATATCGCGCGCATCAACCGCATCCGCAAAGAGAATCCGGCGCTGCAAAGCGATTGGAGCCTGCGTTTTCACCCCGTCGATAACGAACAGTTGCTCTGCTACAGCAAGCAGACGCCGCGGTTGGATAGCATCATCGTCGTGGTCGTCAACGTCGAGCCCTATCACACGCACTCGGGCTGGATCGAGCTGCCGATCGAGAGTTTTGGGCTCGACGGGCAGCAGCCCTATCAGGTCCACGACCTGACCACCGATGCGCGCTATCTGTGGCAAGGGCGCCGCAACTATGTCGAGCTCGACCCGCACACCATCCCGGCGCATATTTTCCGGATCAGGCGGCGGGTTCGCACCGAAAAAGATTTCGACTACTACATGTAAGCGGCGCGAGAACCCCGGCGGCTCCGCGCGCGACACAAACCGGCCGGCCCCAGAACGCAATGAAGAAGCCAGAAACCCCAACAGACCCCCTTTGGTTCAAGGACGCCATCATCTACGAGACGCACGTCAAGGCCTTCTTTGACAGCGACCACGACGGCATCGGCGATTTCCGGGGGCTGCTGCAGAAGCTCGACTATCTGCGGGATCTCGGAGTCACTTGCCTGTGGCTGCTGCCGTTTTTTCCCTCGCCGCTGCGCGATGACGGCTATGACATCGCCAACTATAACGACGTGCATCCCAGCTATGGCACGATCGATGACTTCCGGCAGTTCGTCGACGCGGCGCACGAGCGCGATCTGCGGGTGCTGATCGAGCTGGTCGTCAATCACACCTCCGACCAGCACCCCTGGTTTCAAAGAGCCCGCAAGGCGCCGCCCAATTCGCCCGAGCGCAATTTCTACGTCTGGAGCGGCAGCGAAGACCTCTACAAGGAAGCGCGCATCATCTTTGTCGATACCGAGACGTCGAACTGGACCTGGGACAACGAGGCGGGAGCCTACTACTGGCACCGTTTCTTTTCCCACCAGCCGGATCTGAACTACGACAACCCGGAGGTGCTGCGGGAAATCATCAGCGCGATGCGGTTTTGGTCTGACCTGGGAGTCGACGCCTTCCGGCTCGATGCCGTGCCGTATCTGATCGAGCGGCCGGGAACCACTTGCGAAAACCTGCCCGACACGCACGTCGTCATCAAAGAGATTCGCAAGCAGCTCGACGCGCAATCCGGGAACCTGGTGTTCCTGGCCGAAGCCAACCAGTGGCCCGCCGATGTGCGGCCTTATTTCGGCGACGGCGACGAATGCCAGATGGCGTTCCATTTTCCGCTGATGCCGCGCATCTTCATGGCGCTGCAAATGGAAGACCGCCATCCGATCGTCGAGATCATGGAGCAGACGCCCGAGATTCCCGAAAACTGCCAGTGGGCGATCTTCCTGCGCAATCACGACGAATTGACGCTCGAGATGGTCACCGACGAAGAGCGCGACTACATGTATCGCGCCTACAGCGCCGATCCGCGCATGCGCTGCAACGTCGGCATCCGCCGCCGCCTCGCGCCGCTGATGCAGAACAATCGCCCGCGCATCGAGCTGCTCAACAGCCTGCTGTTCTCCTTCCCCGGAACGCCGGTCATCTATTACGGCGATGAAATCGGCATGGGGGACAACATCTATTTGTCCGACCGCAACGGCGTCCGCACCCCGATGCAGTGGAGTGAAGACCGCAATGCCGGGTTCTCGCGCGCCAACCCGGCGCGGCTTTATTTTCCGGTCATCATGGACTCGGTCTACGGCCACCAGTCGGTCAATGTCGAAGCGCAGATTGAAAACCCTTCGTCCTTGCTCCATTGGATGAAGAGCATGATCGCCGTCCGCAAGCTCTATCAGGTCTTCGGCCGCGGCACGCTGGAGTTCCTGCACCCGGGCAACCGCAAAGTTTTGGCATACGTGCGCCGATACCAAGATACCGTGGTCCTGTGTGTCGCCAACCTCTCCCGCTTCGCGCAGCCCTGCGAGTTGGACCTTTCCGAGTTCAACAAAATGACGCCGGTCGAGATGACCGGTAATATGCCGTTTCCGCCGATCGGCGAGCTGCCGTATTTTCTGACCTTGGCGCCGTATGGTTTTTACTGGTTCGAAATTCAAGCCGAGGTCAGGCCAACCCAGGCCTACCGCCTGCGGCAGCCCCAGACCGCTGCGGAGCTTGGCGAATTGGTGGTGCTGGCGCTGCGCGACCAGGGGCCGGGGCTGTTTGCGGGCCGCGCCTTATCGAATCTCGAAACACGCATCCTGCCCAATTACCTGCCGCAGCGCCGCTGGTTTGGAGCCAAGACGCGTACGATCGCTTCGACGGCGATCGACGACTGGACGCAGATTCCTTCCGCCGGAGCACCCGCTTTTCTGACCATTCTGAGCGTTCGCTACACCGATGGCGGTGAAGAGCGTTATTCGGTTCCGTTGGGCGTAGCGAGCGGGCGTGGCGCCGACGAGTTGGTCAAGAGCCGGCCGCATCTCGTCGCGAGCCGCTTGACGACGCCGCGCGGTCCCGCCGTGTTGCACGATGCGCTGGCGGATGAAAGCGCCTGCCAGGCCTTGTTGGCGGCAATATCGGAAAACGCGGTCTGGAAGACGCAGCACGGCGAGATCCGGGCTTTCCGGCTCGCGGGTTTCGACGAGGCGCGCGGGCCGGCCGCGGAACCGCTTTCCGCGGCGCTCGCCTCCGCCGAACAGAGCAATAGTTCGGTTCTTCTCGGCGACCGCCTGATCCTCAAGCTGTTCCGGCGTATCGAGCAGGGTCCCAACGTCGACTTTGAAGTAAGCCGCTATCTGGCCGAGGAGGCTGGCTTCGATCGCATTCCCCCGCTGGTCGGCGCTATCGAGTATGCGGCGCCGGGCGGCGAAGCGACCACCTTGGCGATGCTGCAAGGCCTGGTCGCCAATCAAGGCGACGGCTGGATTTCCACGCTCGATGAACTTGGCCGCTACCTCGAACGCGTTCCCGTGGAGTTGGCTCCACCTCCGGAGCGCGAGACCGCCGGCCTTTCGCTGCTCGCCCTCGCAAGCATTGAGCCATCCGAAGAAGTTCGCAATACCGTCGGCCTGTCGCTCGACCGCGCCGCCGTGCTCGGCAAACGCACCGCTGAGATGCACCTTGCGCTCGCGCGGGATACGTCGGCGCTGGATTTTGCGCCCGAGCCGATCAGCCACGACGACTGGGCCGCACTGCGGCGGAGCATGCGCGCGCTGGCCGGTCAGGCTGTCGATATGCTCGCGCAAGTGCGGCCGTCATTGCCCGCCGGCGTCGCCGATCTGGCCGGCACGGTGCTCGCGAAACGCCCCGCCCTGCTGGCGCTGCTCGATCGGCTCAGCGAGATCAAGTCGCCGGCCGTCAAAACTCGCGTCCACGGAGACTATCATCTCGGCCAGGTGCTGACGGTCGAAAACGACTACTACATTCTTGACTTCGAAGGCGAACCCGCCCGCGGACGCGGCGAAAGACGCGAAAAGCAATCGCCGCTCAAAGACGTCGCCGGCATGCTGCGATCCTTGAGCTACGCGGCCAACAGTGGCTTCCAGCAGTTCCAAGAGCGTCACGGCGCTACCCGCGATCCATTGAGGGCCTGGCTGAGCTATTGGGAAGCGTGGACCAGTGCGGCGTTTTTGCGCGAGTATCTCGATACCGCCGCCAAGGCTCCCTTCCTGCCACGGGATGCGGCCGAAATGGAGATTGTGCTCAACAGCTTCATGGTGGAAAAAGCCTGTTACGAGTTGCTGTATGAACTGAACAACCGGCCGCAATGGGTCGGCATCCCGCTGGCGGGGATCGTGGGATTGTTGAGCGGAGAGCCGGCCGCGCCATGAGGGAACCAGCAACAAAACACCATCGCCGCCCCGATGGCGAGCGAAACAAGCCGTGCACACGCTCGCCGCGGCAGGTATGGCCTGTGGACGGTCTCTGACAAAGGAACAGACTCGCCGCGCTAGGCGATCGAACCCATGAGAATCTATCCGGGAAGTCCGTATCCGTTGGGTGCAACGTGGGATGGCTTTGGAGTCAACTTCGCGTTGTTTTCAGAAAACGCGCAGAAGGTCGAGCTGTGCCTGTTTGACTCGACGGAAGCCAAAATGGAATCGGTTCGTCTCGAGTTGCCCGAGCAGACCGACCTGGTGTGGCACGGCTATCTGCCGGGCATTCGTCCAGGCCAGTTTTACGGCTACCGCGTTCACGGCCCTTACGAGCCTTCCGCGGGGCACCGCTTCAACGCCAACAAAGTCGTGTTGGACCCTTACGCCAAGGCCGTCGGCCGCACCATCAAATGGGCCGATGACGTCTACGGCTATCACATCGGCCATGCGGACGCCGATCTCTCGTTCGACGAGCGGGATAGCGCTACCCTGGCGCCGCTGGCGGCCGTCGTCGACACCGCCTACACCTGGGGAGACGACCGCCGCCCGCGAACTCCCTGGCACGAGACGATCATCTACGAAACGCACGTCAAAGGATTCAGCAAGCTCCATCCCGGCATTCCCGAATCGATGCGCGGCAGCTATCTGGCGCTGTGTTCGGAGCCCGCCATCCGTCATTTTCAGCAGCTCGGTGTCAGCGCGATCGAGTTGATGCCTGTGCACCATCACGCCTACGACCGCCACCTGGTCGATCGCGGCTTGTCGAACTATTGGGGCTACAACACGCTCAGTTTTTTCGCTCCTGACCTGCGCTACTCGATGGGCTATGAGCAAACCAACGACCCCGGCAACGCCGTCAAGGAATTCAAAACCATGGTGCGCGGCCTGCACAACGCCGGGCTCGAAGTTATCCTCGACGTCGTCTATAACCACACCGCCGAGGGCAACCATCTGGGGCCGACGCTGACGCTGCGCGGCATCGACAACGCCGCCTACTACCGCCTCGTGCCCAACGACCGCCGCTACTACATGGACTACACCGGCTGCGGCAACTCGCTCAACATGCTGCACCCCCGCGTGCTCCAGCTCATCATGGACAGCCTGCGCTACTGGGTGCTCGAAATGCACGTCGACGGTTTCCGCTTCGACCTCGCCAGCGCCCTGGCCCGGGAGTTGCACGAAGTCGACCGCCTGGGGGCGTTCTTCGACATCATTCATCAGGATCCGGTGCTCTCGCAGGTGAAACTGATCGCCGAACCCTGGGACCTGGGCGAAGGCGGCTATCAGGTCGGCAACTTCCCGGTGTTGTGGACCGAGTGGAACGGCAAATACCGCGATGCCGTGCGGCGCTTCTGGAAAGGCGACGGCGGGCTGGCGTCGGAGATGGCCACGCGCCTGGCCGGCAGCAGCGATCTCTACGAGCACAGCGGCCGGCGGCCCTACGCCAGCATCAACTTCGTCACTTCGCACGACGGCTTTCCCCTCGAAGACCTGGTCAGCTACAACGACAAGCACAACGAGGCCAATGGCGAAGGCAATCGCGACGGCGACAACCATAACAATAGTTGGAACTGCGGAGCCGAAGGGCCCACCGATGATCCCGCGATTCGCCTGTTGCGCGCCCGCCAGAAGCGCAACCTGATGCTGACCCTGCTGTTCTCGCAGGGCGTGCCCATGCTTTGCGGCGGCGACGAGCTGAGCCGCACGCAGCACGGTAATAACAATGCCTACTGCCAGGACAATGAGATCAGTTGGTACCATTGGGATCTCGCGCCCGAAAAGCGCGGCTTCCTGGAGTTCGTGCGCTACGTAATTCAGCTCAAGCGCCAGAACCCCGTGCTGCGCCGGCGCAAGTTCTTTCAGGGACGCCCGCTGCGCGGCCTCGGCGTGAAGGATATCGCCTGGTACGAGCCCTCCGGCAAGGAAATGCCCGACCAGGCCTGGAACGCCCCAAACCTGCGCTGCCTCGGCGTGCGCCTGGCCGGGGCCATGACGGATGAGTACGATAAGTTAGGAGAGCCGATTGTCGGCAACGAGTTGTTCTTTGCGCTCAACGCGCACCATGAGGCCATCACGTTTCAGCTTCCTACCTCGCCAAAACGGGAGCGTTGGACCCGGGTTCTCGATACCGCCGCCGAAGACTGGGGCCGCCGCTACAAAATGCGCAGCCGCTCGTTTCCACTGCAAGGGCGCTCCATAGTGGTTTTCCAATTGCAGTCGTAGGGCGCTCGCCGGCTCGAACGGCGCGCGCCGCAAAAGAAATGGACCTCCAGAGCAACACGCGGCCCTGCTTTGGTGTCCCCAATGGGAGGCATGCACGATGGAGACAACCAGCACGGCGCTGCTCAGCGACTATGATCTGCATTTGTTGGCGGAAGGGACGCACTACCGCACTTACGAAAAACTGGGCGCGCACATCAAGAGCGTGAACGGCTCGGTCGGCACGCATTTCGCCGTCTGGGCGCCCAACGCCGAGCGCGTCTCGGTGATCGGGGATTTCAACGGCTGGGACCCCGATGTCCATCGCATGAGCTTGAGGCCGGAGGCCGGCGTCTGGGAGACCTTCCTTCCCGGGGTGAGCGGCGGCGCTCTCTACAAATACCGCGTCTACTCCCGCTACAACGCCTACGTGGCCGACAAGGCCGACCCTTACGGCTTTGCGGCGGAAATCCGCCCGCTGAAAGCTTCGAGGGTTTGGGATATCGATAATTACGAGTGGAAAGACGCGGAGTGGATGGCCGGGCGCGGCCGCCGTCACGCCGTCGATGCGCCCATTTCGGTGTACGAAGTGCATCTGGGTTCCTGGCGGCGTAACCCCGACGAGGGAAACCGCTGGCTGACCTATCGCGAATCGGCCCACGAACTCGCCGACTACGTGGGACACATGGGCTTCACGCATATCGAGCTGATGCCCGTCAGCGAGCATCCCTTCGACGGCTCCTGGGGCTACCAGACTGTTGGCTACTTCGCGCCGAGCAGCCGCTTCGGCAGCCCCGACGAATTCATGTATCTCGTCGATCTGCTCCACCAGAGGGGCATCGGCGTCATCATCGACTGGGTGCCTGCCCATTTCCCCACCGACGAGCACGGCCTTGGCTATTTCGACGGCACGCACTTGTTCGAGCACGCTGATCCGCGCCAGGGAAAACATCCCGATTGGGACACCCTCGTTTTTAACTTCGGCCGCCGCGAAGTGACCAATTTCCTCATCAGCAACGCGCTGTTCTGGCTCGAGAAGTATCACATCGACGGCTTGCGCGTCGACGCCGTCGCTTCGATGCTCTATCTCGATTACGCGCGGAGCGAAGGCGAGTGGATTCCCAATCAATATGGCGGTAAGGAGAACATCGAGGCGATCGACTTCCTGCGCCGCTTCAACGAGCGCGTCTACGAAGAGCATCCCGACGTAATGACCATCGCCGAGGAGTCGACGTCATGGCCGATGGTTTCACGGCCTACCTATCTGGGCGGGCTGGGCTTCGGCTACAAATGGAACATGGGTTGGATGCACGACATGCTCGACTACATGTCCCAGGACCCCGTACACCGCAGCTATCACCAGGACCGTATTACCTTCAGCATGCTCTACGCGTTCACCGAGAATTTTACGCTGCCGTTCTCGCACGACGAAGTCGTCCACATGAAGGGCTCGATGATTTCCAAGATGCCCGGCGACGATTGGCAGAAGTTCGCCAACCTCAGGTTGCTGTATGGCTACATGACCGGGCACCCCGGCAAGAAGCTGCTGTTCATGGGCTGCGAGATCGGCCAATGGAACGAGTGGAACCACGATGGCAGCATCGAGTGGCATCTGCTGGAGTACCCGCTCCATCAAGGCCTGCAGCGTTGGGTGCGCGACCTGAACACGTTCTACAGGGGCACGCCAGCCGTCCACGAAGTCGAATTCGATTACCGCGGATTCGAGTGGATCGACTGCAACGACCGCGCCACCAGCGCCATCACGTTCCTGCGCCGCGGTCACGATCCCGACGACATCGCCGTGTTCGCCTGCAATTTCACGCCCGTGCCGCGCCACAACTACCGCATCGGCGTGCCGCGCGGTGGCTGGTACAAGGAAGTGCTCAACAGCGACGCCGCCATCTATGCCGGAAGCGGCCAGGGCAACGCCGGGGGCGCGGAAGCGGCGCCGGCGCCAATGCACGGCCGCACGCACTCGCTAACGGTGACGCTGCCGCCGCTAAGCATGGTGGTATTCAAGCCCGAAGCATAGTAGGACAGACAATCCTGTCTGTCCTCTGCCCATGGCGGCGATGGGGTGTCATCGAGAACAACGACCTTTTCAGCCATGGGTAACGCCGCACCGCAGGTGCGGCAGGACCCCTTTTGCCTGTTGCCTTTTGCACTTTGCCTTTTGCCTTGCTTTGTCCTCACCTTTTGCCGTGCTTTGTCTGCCCCGCCGCGAGTAAAATGGCCAAACACGCCTCGCGTCTTGGAACCGAACCGTATATCCTTGAAGACGTGCGGCAACGGGTCGTCGTCGTTTCGCTCGAATATCAGAAACCAACGGACGCCACAAGCTTGAAAAAGCAACGGCCTTTCCCAACCGCAACCCATCGCGCAGTAAGTTGCTCTCCGCCGTGAATCCAATGAATTGGCAACCCTCGATAGGCGCATGGATCGAGGACGATGGAGTTCGTTTCCGCGTCTGGTCGCCGTCGTCCCAAACCGTCGAAGTGGAAATCGTGCCGCCGGACGGCGCCGCGCGGGTGATTCCGCTCTCGCGCGAGGATGACGGAATATTCACGGCTCATATCGGCGCCATCGGTCCGCAAACTCGCTATCGATATCGCCTCGACGGCGGCAATTTGTTGCCCGATATTGCCTCGCGCTATCAGCCCACGGGCGTGCATGGCCCTTCCGAGATCACCGATCCCGCCGCGTTCGCGTGGTCGGACCAGGAGTGGGGCGGTATCGAGCTTCGAGACGTGATCGCCTACGAGTTGCACGTCGGGACGTTCACGCCCGAAGGCTCCTTCGACGCCGCCAGAGAACGGCTGCCGATGCTTCGCGACGTGGGCGTCACCGCCATCGAGCTGATGCCGCTCGGCGATTTTCCCGGAACCTGGAACTGGGGCTACGACGGCGTTTCGCTGTTCGCGCCGGCGCGATGTTACGGCAAGCCCGATGATCTGCGCCGCCTCGTCGACGCCGCGCACCGGCAGAATCTCGCCGTGTTCCTTGATGTCGTCTACAACCACCTCGGGCCCGACGGCAATTACCTGAGCGCCTTCAGCCCCTTTTTCTTTACCGGCCGGCACCAGACACCCTGGGGGCAAGCCATCAATTTCGACGGCGAGTATAGCCAGAAGGTGCGCGATTTCTTCATCGAGAACGCGCTCTACTGGCTCCACGAGTTCCACTTCGACGGGCTGCGCCTCGACGCCACGCACGCCATCGCGGATGACAGCCCGCGCCATTTTCTCGCCGAGCTCTCCGGCCGCGTCCACGAGTCATTCATCGAAATGAAGCGGCGGCCGTTGTTGATCGCCGAAGACAGCCGCAACCTCGCCCAGATGGTGAAACCGGCGGAAGAAAACGGCTACGCAATGGACGGCGTCTGGGCCGATGATTTCCATCACCAGGTGCGCGCCGCGCTCGCCGGTGACCGCGACGGCTATTTCGTGGACTACCAGGGCACGACCGACGACATCGCGG
>JBBDWJ010000280.1:0-595 GCA_040902925.1 Bryobacterales bacterium
CCGGTGTGCGCGGAACCCCCGGGGAGAAACGACGAAGCAAGCCTGATCGGCAGGACAGGAACAAGGCTGGGGCAAACGGGAGTATAGCCATGAACCAAGCACCTTATTTCTACGAAACCCATCTCTACTGGACCAAAAAGCGGCGCGGGCTTGTCGAAGTCGCCGAGCTGCCGCCCATCACCACCAGCCCACCACCTGAGTTTCAAGGGGAACCCGGCTACTGGACGCCCGAGCATCTGCTCGTTGCCGCTCTGGAAAGCTGCTTGATGACGACGTTTCTGGCGGTTGCAGAGAAGTCCCGGCTCGAAGTGGTGTCATACCGCTCTTCGGCGCTCGCCACCCTGGAAAGCGATGAGAGCGGCGGTCTCGGGTTTACGCGCGTTCTGGTCCGGCCGATCATCAAGGTACATCGCGAGGCGGATACAAGCAAGGCGCGGCGGCTGATGGAGAAAGCGGAGAAGCACTGCCTGGTGACCAAGGCTTTGAGCGTGCCGGTTCACTGCGACTCCAGCATTGTTGTCGTCGAGGCCGCCGCCGGCTCCGATTCGGGTTCAGCAGCCGCCTGACCGCCTCCCCGCTCACTAAGAGATGCTCT
>JBBDWJ010000280.1:605-15166 GCA_040902925.1 Bryobacterales bacterium
GATGCTCTCCCCGGCGAGACAGCGGCCGCATCTAAGGCCCAGTCCCTTGCGACGGTCTCGCCCGAACGCCCTGTTATAATCGACGATTCTTCGTAAAACGCCCATGGCACAACCATTTCAACTCGATCACCGCACAGCCCTGGTTACGGGCGGAGCCAGCGGCATCGGCGAGCACACGGTCCGCGTGCTTCACAACGCCGGCGCCCATGTTATCGTCGCCGACTTGAATATCGAGGCCGCGGGCAATCTGGCATCCTCGCTTGGCGAGCGAGCCTCGGCGCTACAACTCGACGTCACGAACCCGCAATCGGTCGAAGCTGCGTTCGCGAGCCTCGACAAGCTTGACATCCTGGTCAACAACGCCGGCATCGGCCACGTTGGGGGTCTGGAGGAAACCGCGATCGAGGACTGGCAAAGGGTGTTCCGCGTCAACGTCGAGGGCGTCTATCTGGTGACGCAAGCCGCCGCGCCGCTGCTGCTGGCCTCAGCGCATGGGTCTATTGTGAATATTGGTTCCGTAGCGGGATTAGTAGGCGTCAAGCGCCGCTTCGCCTATTGCGCTTCGAAGGGAGCGGTCGTCGCGATGACCCGCCAGATCGCCGCCGACTACGCCGGCCGTCTGCGAATCAACTGCGTCTGCCCCGGCACCGTCGACACACCGTTCGTAGAGGGCTATCTCGAGAAGTACCACAAACACGAAAAGGAAAAAGTCCGCGCCGAGCTGGACCAGCGCCAGCCGGTAGGCCGTCTAGGCAAACCGCAGGAAATCGCCCATCTGGTGCTCTATCTCTGCTCGGATGAGGCCGAATTCGTCACCGGCTCGATCATGACGATTGACGGCGGCTGGACTGCCCTGTAGCGAACTGTCGCATAGATAGTTTTATCATCGACAAATCGATGTAGGGGCGTAGCGTGCTACGCCCGCGGCCGGGCACGCGAGCCAGAAACCGAAATCGGCGGAAAGCCGCCCTTAGGCCGTCGCGAAGTCATGCTGCCGGCGGTGATGCGGGCCGTCGAACGTCTGCGTCGACTTGAACAGCTCGTGGCGGCCGTCGCTGGCCTCGGGCTCCGCCATCGAAAGCAACTTCGCTTTGTCAGCGTCCGGCATCGGCTTGAAATCGCGCCCAATGGCAATTTCCTGCTTCAGTTCGTCCATCGACATGATCCCGACGCACAGCGTGGACACCGGCAGGCTCAGCGCATAGCGGCGGCATTGCTCTGCTGTGATCTTGGTCTGGCTGGGAATGCGCCCCTTAGGAGAGCCGCCCGCGAAGCTCTTCATCCCGATGACGCCGACGTTCATCTTTAAGCACTCCGGCACGACTTCCTTTTGAAAGCTGCGGTAAAAGGCGTCCATCACGTTGATGGGCATCTGCGCCGACGCCCAGTCGTAGGGCTTGTTCAGCATCTTGAGATGGATGCGGGGATCCTTGTGGCCGGTGAAACCGATGTAGCGGACCTTGCCCGCTTTCTGGGCCTCCAGCGCGGCCTTGATACCGCCCTTGTCGAAAACCCAGTCGGGATCGTTGTCATAGACCATCTCGTGAAACTGCCACAGGTCGAGATAGTCGGTCTTGAGGCGGCGCAGGCTGTCGTCGAGACAGCGCTTGGTGCCCTCGTAGTCGCGCTCGCAATTCTTTGTCATCAGAAAGACCTTTTTGCGGTAGCCTTCCTGCGCCAGGGCACGGCCCATGATTTCTTCGGCCCCGCCGTTGTGGTAGTCCCAGCAGTTATCGAAGAAGGTCATGCCTTCATCGACGGCCGCATGCATAATGCGCACGGCTTCGGCTTTGTCCTCCACGGCACCGATGTGCCAGCCGCCCAGGCATAGGATCGAGACCTGCTCGTTGGTGCGGCCCAGCTTACGCGTAGGCAGCCCGGCGGAGCTGGGCTGTTGCGCCAATGCCTGCTGGGCGAGCGCGGCGGTCATGGCGCTTCCGAACATCGTGCGGAAAAAGCTGCGGCGTGAGCTTTCTGGTTTCATGAGAGCCTCCCCGGGTGGATTGTGTTTCATTCTATCGCAGAGCAGCCAAACCGGCGGCCTATAAGCCCCGTTTGCCTATCCAGTCCTCAGTTGCCCATTTGCATAGAGTCCCGCGGAAACCCGACTGTTTCGCCTGGCGGCATTGGAATCCGGGACACGGGACCCGAAATCGCTTTGCCCGGATGGGAGCCGCCTTCCCGCAGCCTTCCGCCGGCCATCGCGATAGCATTCGCAGCGGTTTGGATTCATTCGATGCAGCGCGGCTGCTAGGATTAAGGCAACCGCGAAGGCTTTATGCCGGCCCGTTTCGCTCAATCGCGCCTCAGAAAAAAGGAACGCGCGACGGCAATATCCCGGCTCGAGCCTCCCTAGTAAAAACCTTCATGAGCCGGCACGGGTTGTTCCTCCTGACATTGCTGTTCACTGCGCCGTGCATTGCGCAAACGAACCAGCCCGGCCTGGCCGACTACCGGATCTATACGAAACACCCGCGTCTCTGGCTCGATGGCGGCCGCCTGGACCGGCTGCGCCACGAAGTGCAGCGCGGCGCCGAGCGCTGGCAGCGGCTTGAATCTCTGCGGCAAAGCGGGGCCTCGTTTCCCGAGGAGCCGCTGTGGCTCGCGCTGCAATCGCGAGTGGCCGGCTCGAAAGAGGCGGGAAGCAAAGCTATCGAGTGGGCGCTCGCCAAGGCAGCATCGAACTCCGGATTCTCGGATCCCGCCGATTTGCGGCTTGGAGCCGTCGTCTTTGACTGGTGCTTCGAGCTGCTTCCGGAGGAACAGCGCCCCCGGCTGGCGGCGGCTCTGGGCGAAGCCGTGAAAACGATAGCGGCGCAGCGCGGCCTGGAGACCGGACCGATTCGCAGCGCTGTCCTCGCGGCAGTCGCCATCGCCGACGACTGGGAGCCCTCCTCGCAAGCGCTGCTGGAGCTTATCGGCAAGCGCTGGCGCGGCGAGATCCAGCCGGCTCTGCTGCGGGCGGAAACCCCGGATCGCGCCGCGGAGCTGCTGGCGACGATGGAAATCTTCCATGCCGTCCGCTATAACCTCGAAATGGATCTGTGGCGCGAGTCCGATGCGGTCTTCCGGCCCCTGCCGCGCGTGCGGATGCTGCGCTACTATCCCGAGCCGTTGGAAACCCCAACCGGCTATCTTCGCGAACTGGCGCAGCCTTCGTCGGCGGACGTCGATCCTAAGGCCGAGAGCGTGCCGGCGCGGATCGGCGAGATGATGCTGGTAGCCTACGAGAGTACGCTCGAGGAGTATCAATTTTTGCAAGGCTGGATCCGCCATGACGCCTTCGTTTTGCGCGATCCTCTTGGTGCGGTGTATGAGTTCATCTGGATCAACCCCTACCTGCCCGGGTTGAGCTACTCGAACTCGCCGCCGGTGGCGTATGACGAAGTGCGCGGCAGCGTATTCGCGCGCCAGGGCTGGAATGAGGAAGACGTTTGGGCCGGCTATATCGGCGGCGAGTTGCAGGTCCACGCCGACGGGCAACGCATGACGATCCGCCAGCAGGACAAGCAGGCCCCGCTCGCGTTTCAAGGGGCGGCGATCGTGCCGGCGCGCCTGCCGATGAAGTTCGATATCGAGGTGCAGCGCGGCGTGGGCGCACGCGACGACCGCGCGATTTACCTTGTCGGGCTAACCGCGGGCGAGACCTATGACCTCAAGGTCAATGGTGGGCGCTATCGCCCTTACCGTGCCGGCCGCGGCGGCATCGTCGTGCTGCGCACCGAGACCTCGGACGACAAAGCCAAAGTCGACTTCGACAAAAAGCTCCGGGTTGAGATCCGCGCCCGGAAAAACTGACCGATTGACTGGAGCTGCATGAAGTACCTGAAAATTCTTTCGCACCCGATCTTCACGAGCTTGAGCTTCCACATGCCGATGATCGTGGATCTCTCCCACCCCTTGATTATGCTCGAGGGCGAGAACGGTTCCGGGAAATCGACGTTGCTGCATTCGATCTTCCACGCGCTCAAGGGAGAGCAGATCGACGGCTATGTCTACAAGCTTGAGTTGGAGGGTGTCGAGCCCGGCAACGTGCTGTTGTTCGATGCCGAGCAGCACAACCCGCGCAATCATCCGGAGTTGTTCGACGAAGAACCGGAGATGAAGGAGTTCGTCGAGACGGCCAGCCACGGGCAGGTAATGCTATCGCTGTTTCAGCAGACGTTTCCGGGGCTGCCCGAGGAAACGATTCTCCTGCTCGACGAACCCGAGATGGCCCTGTCGCAGTCGAACCAGCGCCGCATCGTCAAAATGCTCAAGGAACTGGTCGACCAGAAGCATTTCCGCATCATCGCGGCGACGCACTCGCCGCATTTGCTCGCCTCGCCAGAAACCTACGTGATCAACCTCGACCGCCACGTCAACCGCAACGTGATACGGGAAGACTTCGGTATCGAGGGCGCCAGTACGATTCACTAGGAATCAAATCAAAGGCGAAGCGCAGCCGCACCGAACCAAAAGGGTAAAACGGGCGCAGCCCGTCCAAGTGGCGACAGGCGCTCTCGCCTGTCCTCGCCGCTAAGCGGCGAGCCTCTTCCCGAGGTCCCAAGCCTTCGGGACGAGATTGGCGGCCCCAAACCAAAGCCGCTTCCCCGGTCCGAAGTCGAGTAGCCCACGATCACACCTCCATCACGGCGCGCATGTCGGGTTCCAGCTTCGACTCTCCTCTTTCACGTGACGCCATCGAGATCCCAGTAAACACAATCAACGCAACCAGCAGCGAAAAACAGCCTACGTTCATGCCGTAGGGCAGCGTGTAGATTTGGTGGCGGGCGAGCAGCTCGAGGCTGAAGTTGAGCACCAGGCTTAGAGCGATGGACGCGACGCAAGCCGCTCCGGTAGCGCGTTTCCAGTTGATGCCCAAGGCCACGCTGGGCACAATCGCGGCGGCGAAAGTTCCCCAGCCGAAAGTGCCGAGCAAAGCGATCAGATTTTCCATGTAGAGCGCGAACAGCGTCGACGCCACCAGCAGCAGGCCCGTCGTGATCCGGCTCCACATTAGCTGGCGATCGAGCGACCGGCCGCGCAGCGCGATCGGAATATCGTGCACGATGGCCGCCGCGCCAATGTTCAGAAAGCTATCGGCGGTGGACATGATCGCCGCCAGCAGACCCGCGAACACCAATCCGGCCAGCCATTCCGGTGTGTAGTTGAGCAGGAAAGCCGGCGCGGCCAGGTCCGGCGACTCCAGAGGCGGATGCTTTCCCGTTTCGACCAGGGTCCGCATCGCCAGGCCGAGGCTCATCCAAAGCAGGCTCAGCACCGCGTAACAGCACCCGGTCAGCAGTGGTCCCCACCGCAGTGCGCGAATGTCGCGCAGCATCAGAAACTTTGTGATCGCATGCGGCTGGCCGACCCCGCCAAGGCCGAACAACAAGTACCAGCTCAAAGCGGTCAGCGGTCCGCGCGTGCCCCAGGGGCCGATGAATTCCGGATCCATCTCCCAAAGCGTGCGGCTGATTTCCGGCATCCCGCCTGCTGCTGTTATGGCGTAATAGGTCACCGCCACCGAAGCGACCGCCATCAGCAGCCCCTGAAACAAATCGGTGTACACGCCGGCGATCATGCCGCCCGCAACGCTGTAAAACGCCAGCACGCCGAGACCGATGGCCAGCGCCGGAATCAGATCGATGTTGAGAACCGTGACCAGGACGATCCCGATGGCGAGAATTTGCGTGCCGAGGTAGCCGAGCACGCCGAGCAAAATCGCAAGCGCCATGAAGAAGCGCGGCCAGCGGCCTCCGTAGCGCGCTTCGACGACGTCGGGAAGGGTCAGGATCTCGCGCGTCAAACCGAGCAAGGCGAGGCGCTTGCCGACCAGCACCCAGCTCAGCGCCATGCCGATCGTGGCGGAAAACGTGATCCACAACGAGCTCGTTCCGGCTTCGTACACCAGCCCGGGGCCGCCCACAAACCCGAAGCCGCTCATGATGCTCGACATCGTGGCCAGCACGACCACGACGAGCCCCAGGCTGCGCCCGGCAATCAAAAAGTCGGCGATCGTGTGCGTGCGCCGCATCGCCCACACGCCGATTCCCAGGCACACCAACAGATAAACGCCGACGCAAGCAAGGATGGTCGGCGAATTGACTGTAGGCATCAAAACTACTCTTTGCGGCCGAACTCGGCTAGAAACTGCTGCAGGCGGTCTTCCGGTAAAACAGAGCGGCGAAACTCAACGCCATAGAGCAAGCCTAAAATGACGCCGCACGGCCAGATGCCATAGACCAAAAAGGCGGTCGGCACGGGCAGGCCAAGAAACAACAGCGGCTCCGCGCCGGGCTCATACGTCCAGACGATCCCAATCAGGAACCCGCTGTAGAGCAGAAACATGCCCGTTAATGTCGAGAGGATGGTGCCGCGGCGGCTGTTGGGGCCATATCCAATCGCCGCAAAGAAAAAAAGGATCAACCAAACCAGGATTCCGAACCACAGCCACTGGTTGACCAGCGACAGCCCCAACGCGACCGTGGCCGCGAGACTAGCGGCCAGCACAAGCCCGTTGACCGTTGGGTCGCGATGCGAAGGGATCCCGGTCAACTAGCCTCCCAAACGAAGGCATAGAACTGGCGGAAGGTTCGAAAACCGACGTGTTCGTACAGATTCACGGCGGAATGATTGGCCGCGGTCACGGTCAGGCTGACAGCGCGGCAGCGCTGGGCATGGAATGCCGCGACTGAGCGGCGCAGCAGTTCGAAGCCGATACCGCGGCCCTGCAAACCCGGCCCCACCGCAATCTGCGTGATGTGGCCGATCTCGGGATGCACCAGGCTTCCCAGACAAATGCCGGCCAGCCGGGCTACGGCCTCGTCGACGGCAATCAACGCCGCGGGACGGCAGAACACGCCGCAGCCGGGGTGCTGCGTTGTGTTGAACAGAAACCGCCGCGCCCCCGCGAAAGTGCGGTATTGATCGTTGATCAGACTATCAACGTGATTGCGGTAAGACAGCGCGACCAACTCAGCGGCGCCGTCGAGTTGGCGGTCGGACCAGGTCTGGAATGACACGCCACGAGCAGGCTTGCGCGGGATCGGAAAGCCGCGCAGATCCTCGAGCACCATGAAGTTGCGCTCGAATACCGAGAGGCCGCGGCCGTAGACAACCTCGTCGTGCGGGTTGAACGAAAGGCCCAGCAACTGCCCTTCCACGCGCCGCACGTTGGGGAAGACCACGGCCGATTTGATGGTGTTGTGCAGCAGCGCGCGTTCGGCGGGTTCAGAGCGGTGCGCCGCGGTAATAAACAGATCGCCGACCAGCGCCTTGCGGTCTTCGTGAACGAAATAGCTATAGCCGATGGGCGTGCCTTCGCGCAGCAGCGCAAACCCAAACAGGTTGCGCATGTCCAGAAAACGGCGGATGACGTCCGCGGAAGCGCTAAAGTCCCAAAGAAAGCGCTGCTTCCAGAAGGCCGTTTGCTCCGCCAGAAGCGAGTCAAGATCGCTGCCGCGGAGATCCCGCAGATCGACGATCAGAAAGTCTTGGGGCTGAACGGGTGATGCCGCCATCGCGACCGATTATACCCTCGAACCCTTCATCGGAAGAAGATGTTTTCACACATTAGTCAACGGCGCCCCCGCGGCGCGCGCGTGAGCAAGAGCTGGCAGCGGAACAAGAGCGGGGACTAACCCCCAGCTTTACTTTGCCCGCCAGCGCAGCCGATAATTGGCGACTGAGGCCTGTCCCGCGGGCCCGCTGAGGAGATGCACGGCGATGCGACATGCGGCAGAAAAGGCGCTTGTTTTGGGCGGCGGCATTCGCGGCATCTGCGCGTGGGTCACGATGTTGTCGTGGTCGCTTGGGCCGGCGCTGTTGCCGGCGGCTCAGACTGCCGCGGCCCGGAAATTGCAGATGGAAGTCTACAAGGGCGACCAGATGCTCAACGAAGACCGCATCCCCAAGGACGTCATCGTGCGGGTCACCGATGACCAGGGCCGCCCCGTTGTCGGAGCGGCGGTAGTCTTCCAGTTGCCCTTCGATGGTGCAGGCGGCGCGTTCGCCGAGGACAGCCGCTTCGCGACAGTGATCAGCGACTCGGAGGGACTCGCCACAGCCAAGGGCTTTCAGCCCAACACACAACCCGGAGAGTTCCGGATCACGGTCACGGCATCCTATCGGGACTATCAATCCACCACGACCACGGTGACGCAATCGAACGGTGAGGCGGTCGCCGAGCCCGATGTCGCCACCGAGCGCCGGGGCAGCGGACGGGCGATTGCGATCGCCGTAGTGGTTGCGGGAGCGGCCGCGGGCTTGGCGTTTGGCCTTGGCGGTGGCGGCGGCACCTCCGGGCCCGCGCCTCCGGCTCCTCCGCCGCCGATCGTGATTACGCCCGGCAGCCCGACATTCGGCGGGCCGCAGTAGCGTGCTGCGGCTGCACTTTCGCGGCCGCCCGAATACTGGCTGAGCTGCTACTGGACGAGCTGCAAACCGTCCGGTAGCGCGAAATTGGGTTACTGTTTGAGTGGCAGTATCCTATCCCCCCAAAGCCCCCCGTTTGATTTCGTCCATGCCGTTCTCGATCAGCCGACACTGGCGTAGCGAAACCGCGGCCGCATGGCTTGCCGTCGCGGCGGCCCTGGCGCTGAACCTCTACTGGCTGGCGCCCGAGCTTTCCATTTCGCGCGCTGACCTGAACGACAACGTGCTGCACTACCGCCTCGCTGAGCGCATGGTGGAGGCCATCGAACACGGCGAAAATCCGTTCGACCACTGGGTTTCGGAGTGGGCGCTCGGCTACCCGGTACCGCGCACCTACCAGCCGCTGAGTTCGTTTTTCTTGACGGCTCTGTACCTCGCCCTGGGCAAAAGCGTTTCGCTGCTGACGCTGTTCGTATGGGTTCGATTTCTGCTGCTGCTGTTGTTTCCGTTGAGCGTGTATTGCGCGGCGCGGCTGTTGGAGTTCGACCGGCTGCGCGCGGCGGCCGCGGCCCTGGTCGCGCCGTTGATCGCGACCAACAACCTGTATGGACTCGAGTACGGCAGCTACGTGTGGCGTGGCAGCGGACTCTACACCCAATCCTGGGCGATGCACCTGCTCGCTCTGACGCTTGGCTTCGGATACCGCGCGTTTGCCCGAGGGCGAGGCCTGACGTTGACGGGGGCGCTGCTCGGCCTGACGTTTCTTTGTCATTTCGTCTACGGATACATTGCGGCTCTTTCTCTCGTGCTGCTTGCCTCGATGCATCCCAGGGAAGAGTCGTGGCTGCGCCGCGGAGCGCGGCTGGCGTGGATCGCCGGCGTATCGATCGTACTGACGGCCTCGTTCTTGTTGCCGCTGTGGAGCGACCAGCCGTTCATCAACCACAGCCGCTGGGAAGAGCCGTGGAAGTGGAGCTCTTTCGGCGTCATCGAAGTTTCCCGCCAGCTACTGACTGGAGAGCTGCTCGACTACGGTCGGTTGCCGGTATTGACGCTGCTGGCGGCGGCCGCGCTCGCTTTTTGCGGGTTCGCTCGCTGGCGTCCCGACATCGCCGAACGCTTCGCCGTCAGCCGAACCCCGCGGGCATCGCTCGTTTTCGTCGTGTCGGGCGCGGCGCTCTGGTTGTTTCTCTACTGCGGGCGGCAGACCTGGGGCGTGTTGTTCAGCGTCCTGGGCGCAAGCGAGGATGTCCCGCTACACCGGCTGGTCGGCGGCGTCCACGTGTTCGCCGTGCTGCTGTGCGGCATCGGCTTGGGCAGCCTATGGCATTGGTTCGGACAACGGCCGGGTTCGCGGGGGCCGCTGTGGGCAGTCGCGGCAACGCTGCTCGTCCTATCGCCGGCGCTTGTCGAGCGCAACGCCTTCATCGCACAAGGGGGGCAATGGGGCCGCGAAAATCTCGCCGCCCAAAGCGCGGAAGCAGAGGCTATCCACCAAGCGCTGGCGGATGTCGAGGCGCAGCCTGGAAGAACCTTTGCCGGATTGGCGGGCGATTGGGGGCGCGAATTCCGGGTTGGCTCGGCTCCGGTGTACGGCCTGCTCGCAACGCGCGGCGAGCCGGCGATCGGCATGCTCTACCACGCTATGTCGCTGCCGGCCGACATCAGCGTGCGATTCAACGAGTGGCGCTACGATCATTACCGGCTGTTCAACGTCGGCGCCGTTTTGGCCGACGCTTCACGGCAGGTCGCCGGCTTCCTCCATCCTGCTTCACGGCACGGACGCTTCCAGGTGTACGCCGCGCCCGGGGGCGGCTATTTCGATCTGGTGAGCGTGCCCTATTCCGCGCAAGCCGGCAAGAGCAACTTCTACGACCTCACCGACCCGTGGCTACAGAGCGATTGGGTGGCCAAGCGCCGGCACATCCGGCTGGATTTCGACCCCGGCGCGCTGCCCGAGTTGCCGCGGCTCGATTCGACAGCGGTGTTGCCGTTGTTGTGGGAGGCCCAGGGGCTCGGCGAGGTTCACAACGAATTCCAAAGCGGCGAAGTGTACTCGGCCGAAGTGCGCGTCGATCAGGAGTGCCACCTGCTTTTCAAAATGACCTATCACCCGAATTGGCGGGTGTTGGTCAACGGCGAGCCTCGCGCAACGGTCGCCTTGACGCCAGGAATGCTAGGCGTGGCCTTAACCCCAGGCGAATATCGCATCGAGTGCCGTTACGAGCCGGAAGTTTGGCGGACTCCGCTGCTCATTGCGGGCCTGATCGGTGGATTGCTCCTGCTGACCGGCGAACACCGCGGCTGGGCGGCGGCGTTCGAGCAGCGCGCGGTCGCCGGAGTATCCCGGGGATGGCAGGCCCTTCCCGCCACAACGCGCGGCCGTTTGGCGATTGCGGCCGGCCTTGCGGCGCTAGCGTTGCCGGTTTGCCTGCCTCTGGCGACCAATCGGATTCTGCTTGGTCATGACGCCTACGAATACCTGCCGCGGCTGGTCGAGTTCCACGAAAACATCCGTCACGGCGTCCTGCTCCCCCGCTGGGCTCCGGACTTGAGCCTGGGATACGGGCAGCCTTTTTTCGTTTTCAATCCCCCGATCGTCTACTACCTCGCCGAAATATGGCTGCTCGCTGGATTCGGCCCTCTCGCAGCCCTCAATCTAACCTGCGCGCTGATCGTGGCCGGGTCAGCGGCGGGGATGTTTCTGCTCGGGCGGCTCTGGTTCGGACCGTGGGGCGGCTGGCTTGCGGCGGCGGCATACATCTACGCGCCGTATTTTCACGTCGACTTGTTCGTGCGGCACGCGCTGGCGGAGTTCGCGGCCTTCCTGTTCTATCCGCTGGCCTTCTACGGATTCGCGCGCTACGCCCGCGAGCGCGACCTGCGCTTTCTGCTGTTAGGCGGGGCTGCTTTCGCCGGCGTCATCGGGTCTCATCACCCGGCCGCGTTGCTGTTCTCCCCCCTGCTTTTGAGCTTCGTCGTGTTGCAGGCGCTGCAACGCAAATCGCTCCGGCTGCTGTTGGCGCAATGCGCCGGCCTGGCGCTGGGGCTGGGGCTCGGCGCCTCGATCTGGCTGCCAGGGTTGTTCGAGCGCCACTTCGTCAAGCTCGACCGCTTACTGGACGGCTACCTGCAATACACCAATCACTTCGTGTACTTACAGCAACTTGTCGAGACGAACTGGGGATACGGGCTCTCCCTGCCCGGCTACGGCGACGGCATGTCTTTTTCCCTCGGCTGGAGCCATCTTCTTCTGGCCACGCTCGGTTGGGTTGCGGCCGGCGGCTGTGTCGCGGTTCGCCGCTGGATCGCCGTCCCGCGGATGCCGGGGCGCCGCCAGACCCGCTGCCTCCTCGCGTTCCTCAACGGCTGGTGCATTTTGTTCGGGGCGCTGATGCTGGCCGGGTCCGAGTGGTTTTGGGCGACCCTGCCGCTGCTGAAATACATTGAGTTCCCGTGGCGCATGCTGGCGCCCGCCGCCTTCTGCCTGGCGTTGGCCGCCGCCTCCGCGGGGCCTGCGCTAGCCGGGCTAAAGACTTGGCGGAAACCAGCCTTGGCGGCTGCTCTTGGCCTGCTGATCCTGCCGAATCTCCACCACATTGCCCCCGCCGGCTATGAACCCGTCGACTTGCGGCAGTGGACGCCCCAGCAGATCGCGCAGCGCGGCATCAGCGTCACCACCCGCAACGAGTATGAGCCGCTGGAAGCCGGGACGCTCCTACCACGGGCCGAGCGGGTTCGCGTGGTGGCGGGCTCGGCCCAAGGCGATCTGCAACGCCATTCCCCGGTCTATTGGTCGGGGCAAATCGAAGCCGCGGCGCAAAGCAGCGTCGAGGTTTCGTGCTTTTTCTTCTCTGGATGGCAGGCCTTCCTTGACGGCGGCGTGATTCCGATCGAGCCTTCGCCAGGCAGCGGCCTGATCCGAATTACGGTGCCGCAGGGCCGTCACGGCATCGAACTGCGTTTCGAGCGCACTCCGCTGCGCCTTCTCGGCGACACGATCAGTTTGGTTTCCGCCTTCGTTCTGGTGGGTCTATGGTGGCGGTCCAGGCGAAAACCGCCGCTCGTGCTCACCGGCCCGGAGCCGGGTCCTACGGACTAAGGCGCAGACTGGACGCTGGCTCTCGAAACCGTCAAACAGGAGGGCTGCTGCGCGTTTTTCGTAACCATTCTCGACTCGAAAAGCTCAATACTAGGGTTTTCGTCTTGAAGAAGTTGGCGTATACTATTGGTCGTATCCCCCCAGCCGGTACTAGACCGGCACATTCGTTTCGGTTAGAAGGGCGCGGATTTCACTCCCCCGAAGATCCAAGCCAGGTAAAGGACCCATTCTCTTCCGGCAGGCTGCAATCCGAGTTGCGCGGCTGTCGTGTGTAAGTGTGTCGAGATTGCGGGTTGTCACACCCGCGGAGGGACCGCCCGGATGAAGGTGTCGATGGCTTCGAAGCTGTTTTTGGCGGCCTGCCTGGTTTGGGTGGGCGCAGCGACGTCCGCCTTGGCTCAAATTGGACCTACCGGAGCTACCGGTCCGACAGGTCCTACCGGTGCTATCGGTGCTACCGGGTCTATTGGGGCAACCGGACCCCAGGGTAATCAGGGAATAGCAGGTCCTGCAGGGCCCATAGGCCCGGCAGGACCCGCGGGAACACAAGGTCCTGCAGGTGTCGCAGGCCAAACGGGAGCCATTGGTCCGGCGGGGCCAGCGGGCTCCGTAGGCCCTATCGGACCAGCCGGGCCAGCGGGCCCACAGGGTGCCGTAGGTGGTCTTGGACCGGCAGGGCCGGCGGGCCCACAGGGCGCCGTAGGTGGTATTGGACCGGCAGGGCCAGTCGGTCCACAGGGCCCTATTGGTGGCATCGGGCCCGTCGGGCCGCAAGGCCTCACAGGTGGTGTCGGCCCTGTTGGGCCAATAGGCGCTGCCGGTCCCGCGGGACCGGTTGGCGCGATCGGACCCATAGGACCCGTCGGACCACAGGGAATTCAGGGTATTGCCGGACCGGTTGGAGCGGCGGGTGCACTTGGGCCAGTTGGGCCGCTTGGACCAATCGGACCCATCGGCGTCACGGGGCCAATTGGCCCGCAGGGATTGGTCGGCCCAACAGGTCCGGTTGGACCGCCCGGGCCGCAAGGCATTGAAGGCCTTCGCGGGCCGTCAGGGCCTCCGGGTCCCATCGGACCCCTGGGCCCGCAAGGCATTCAGGGCTTGCCTGGGCCGGTTGGCCTAAGAGGGGGCGCCGGGCCGAGCGTCGAGTCGATCGCGCTGATGCGGTGGTACGCCGCGGCGCAAAGCGGCGCGCAATTCTCAGTCGGTACGCGGCCTAAGGCGCTGGCGTTCGACGGCAATGACATCTGGGTTGCCAACGAACTCGGCAACAACCTCACCCGCGTCCGCTCCAGTGACGGCGTGGTCGTGGAGACCGTCAGTAATATACCTTCGCCGATCGGGCTGGTGTTCGACGGGGATCACATGTGGGCGGCGAATTCAACACGGAACACCGTGACGAAAATTGCTGTTGACGAACAACTGCGGCCGCCGCGGGCCCGCGCCGACGCAGGTTCCCGGATTGCCGGGGTGTTTCCGGTTGGCGCCAATCCTACGGCGCTGGCGTTTGATGGGGCACAGATCTGGGTCGCCAACTTCTCCGACAATACGCTCACCAAGCTGCGGGCAAGCACGGGAGAGCGCTTGGCCACGGTACCCGTCGGGTCAGGGCCCAATGCGCTGGCGTTCGATGGCGCCTTCATCTGGGTGACTAACCAGTTCGACGGCACCGTCTCCAAGGTGCGCGCGGTCGATAACCAGGTGGTCGGCACTTTTCCGGTTGGGCCCGAACCTTCCGGAGTCGCCTTCGACGGGGGCACGATTTGGGTCAGCAATCGCGGCGACAGTACCGCGGTCGCGCTGCGAGCCTCGGACGGCGCGCGGCTTGGCGTCGCTCAGGTAGGAAGTCTTCCCACGGCGGTGGCCTTCGATGGCGTGCATATTTGGGTCGCCAATGCGGGGGACAGCTCGGTGACCAAGCTGCGGGCCGTTGATGGCGCCAATTTGGGAACCTTCCAGACGGGCGCCGTGCCGATCGCGCTGTCTTTCGACGGCGTCTATATCTGGGTAGCCAACCAAGCCAGCAACACGTTGTCGAAGTTGTAAGACTGAACAACTACCGGCTAAAGCCGGTAGGTTTGATTTCGACTGAAAGTCGGCT
>JBBDWJ010000281.1:0-15038 GCA_040902925.1 Bryobacterales bacterium
CGATTCAGATCGTCGACCTCTATCATGCCCGGCAACACCTTTGGGAGCTGGCGGCGCAGTTGTTTGACGGCGATCTGCGGGGCAGAAAACGCTGGGCCAGCCGGCTCGAACACAAGCTCGATCAAGGCAAGCTGGAAGCGCTGGTGAAGACACTGCGCCAGTTTCCGCCGCCCAATGCCGAGCTGGCCCGCTTGCTCCACAACGAGGCCGAGTACTTTGAGCGCAACGCCGAGCGGATGCGCTACCCGCGGTTTCGGGCACAGGGTTTGTTTATCGGTTCGGGTGTGGTCGAAGCCGGTTGCAAGACCGTCGTCGGCGCGCAGCTCAAACAGTCCGGTATGTTCTGGACCGTCCGCGGAGCCAACGCCATCCTGGCCTTGCGCTGCAACCGCCTCAGCGGCAAGTTCGAGGATCACTGGGAATCCCGCGCCCGCGCCGCTTGAGCTTCCACAGATATGTAGCGCACCCCGCGCGGAATCGACGAGCATTCACGCCCAGACGCGACAGCAGCCTGAACGATTGGGCGGCGATGCTGGGCCCTTGGGCCCCAGCGTCAACGCGCGAATCGCACAACGTCGCCTGAATCGGCGGATTCATATCCAGCCAATGCCAGCCGCAACACTTCGCGCGCGTGTTCCACAGGCCGGTAATCCAGCGGGTCTTTGCCAATCTCGGCGACAAAGCGCTCCAGATGCGCGGCGGTGGCCGAGGTGAACGCCGGCTGCGCTTCTTTCACATATGCCGCGGAACGTCCGCCGCTCTCCGAGCGCGCCTCGCCGCCGCGCACGAAACTCAGCCGCGCGGCTGGACGCCCCAACCGGCTCGACCATTCGACCTCAGCCTTTGCCACACCGCCCAGCGACAGCCGTAATGACGCTTTCTCGCAATCCAGCCGCATCTCCAGGTAACGTTCCGGCGCGTGGCTGACTCGATTGAGGAAAACCGTCGCCAGACGCTCTTCCGGAAAACGCATGCTCATCTGAACCAGCACGTCGGATTCGTACTCAGGCTGCACTCTGGGCATGTGCGCTGTTAGCGACTCCGGAAGATCGTCGAACAAGTAGCAGATCAAGTCGAGCGCGTGCGTCCCGAACTCGAACAGCGTGGATCGCTTGAGCCCTCGCCGCCACGAGACTTTTTCGTTCGCGGGCGGGTGCAGCATCTGCTGCCAGCACTGCACGGCGTAGAGGCGCCCGAAATCCCCGGCCGCCAGGCGCTCGCGCGTTCGCCGGTAGATCGGCATGTAGCGATACTGATTGTTCACCGTCAACAGACGCCGTTGGGCTCGCGCCAGGCCGATCACATCGTCGGCTTCTTCGACGGTCAGCATGAACGGCTTCTCGCAAAACACGTGCGCGCCGTGTTCGAGCGCCAGCCGGCACAAGGCATGATGGCTATCGGGCGGAGTTCCGATGAGAACCACATCCGGCTTCTCGGCGGCGAGCAACTCCTCCGCTGTTTCAAAAACACGCGGCAGCGGGAACTTCGCCGCCATCGCTTCCCGCTGCGCCTGAGCAGGCTCTGCCGCGCCGGCAATCTCGACGCCGGCGACGTTTTGGCAGGCAGGCAGATGGATGCGTTCCGCCACGCCCCCTAAACCAATGATGCCGACTCGAACCATGCTCTTTACAAGGCACTCCCGGTGATCACAAGAGGATAAGGGATTCGCAAGGGTAGGGCGTCACAGTCGAGCGAGAAAGACCTCGTTCGCTCCGAAAAACTCGAACGGCCGCCGGGTTGTGGGGCATCCTTGGGGATGGCGCTTGGGTGGCATGAAGGCGATGTCCTAGGGAAATCCCGCTAGGCGAAGATCCTGCGCGAAACCAGCGGCGGCGCGGAACACTCCGCGCCGCTTAGGGCTTCTCGCTCTTTGTTTCGCTCGAATTTGACGTCACTCGGGTTTCCAGCTCGGCCAGCTTGTCGCGGACTTTCTTGATCTCGGCCGGGTCGCGGTCGGCCTTCGGGCTGCGGTCCCATTCTTCGAGCGAGAGCTGCCAGTGCTTTTTCGCCTCGGCGTTATTGCCGAGCTTGTAATAAACGTCCGCCAGGTGGGAATGGACTACGGGGTCACTCTTGAACTGCTCGAGAGAGCGCCGCAGGAAGCGTTCCGCCAACTCGAAGCGTTCCTGGCGGTAGTACACCCAGCCGAGGCTGTCGAGATAAGCGCCGTTGTCGGGATCTATGTCCAGCGCCTTCTGAATCATGTCGTGGGCGTCGTCGATGCGGCGGTCGAGGTCGGCCAGCATATAGCCAAGGTAGTTCAGCGCCGCGGCGTTGTCAGGATCGAGGCGCAAGACCTGGCTGAACTTTTCTTCGGCTTCGTCGAAGCGCTTGGCTCGCTCGAGCACCGAGCCGTAGGCAAACCATACCGCCATTTTTTCGCGATCGGTTTTCGCCAATTGCTCGGCCTTCGCGACCGCCTCAATCGCCTCGTCGTGCATCTTTCCCTTCTCGTAGACTTGCGCCAACGAGAGATAGACGTCACGGTCAAACTCGCCGCCATCCAGCAGTTTGCGCAATAGCTCCGCGCCGGCTTGGGCTTCCCCGGTTTCGGCTAAAACGGTCGCCCTCATCGAGACGATCGCGCGGTCTTTGGGGAATTCTTCCACCGCGCTCCGGGACGTCTCGGCCGCCTTATCGAACTCGCGACCCTGGCGGTACGATTCGATGATCTGGATCTGGGCTCGCGGCCTTGCGTCCTCATCCAGTTCGCTCATGGCGGTGAACGCCTTGACGGCGGCCTCGGTGTGACCGTGAGTTCGATTCAAAGCGCCGAGCTGCTCGAATAGCTGCACCCGGGCCCGTTTCTCTGGAGCCGGATACGTGTCGCTCGCGGTGTCTTTCAGCAACTGCTCGAGCGCGGCCAGCGCTTCGTCGCTTTTGCCTTCCTCTTCCAGCAGCAGCACCAGGTTGTAGCTGACCTCGAGCTTCAACTTTTCGGGCGCGATCTCGGCGGCCTTGCGCAGACTTTCGCGAGCGTCATCGAAGCGGCGCTTCTCGCGGTAGATCTGGGAGAGACGCAGATGATTTTCGGCGTTGTCGGGTTCCACGCCTGCCAGGATCTGATACTGCTCGAGGGCCTCGTCGAGACGTCCCGCCATCAGCAGGTTGTTCGCAAAGGCCCGCCGCGCCGGCAGCGTGTTGCCCCGGCCACCGCTCTCATCCACGAACTCGCGGTAAATCTCCGCCGCCTTGGCGTTCTCACCGGCCTGCTCGTAGGCCTGCGCCAAGCCGGCCAGCGCACGCTGGTCGGCCTGTCCGGCCGCGCGACTCTTCTCGAGCTGCTCGATAGCTCGCTGCGGTTCGCCCATCTCCAGATAGAGAAACCCGAGCTCGGTCAGTCCCTGGGAGGATTGCGGGTCTGCCTCCAGCAGCTTTTGCAGCAGGCTTTCCGCCTTAGTGGGATTCTGGGAGGCGCGATACAGACGGGAGAGTTGCAGCAAGACTTCCGCGTCTGCCGGTTCGATCTCGAGGACCTTTTCGAACTGCCCGATGGCGCTGTTCAGCATGCTCTGGTCGATGCTGCCTCGCCGATCGAAGGCGTATTGCGCGTAGTACTCGCCTAGCAGCTTGCGCACCTCGGTATTACGGGGTTCGACGGCGAGGATTTTTTGCGCCTCGGTTACTGCCTCGTCCAGCCGGTTAAACTTCGCGTACACCTCAACGAGTTGCAAGCGGATGTAGCTGGCGTTAGGGTCGGCTTTGATGGCAGCTTCGTACTCTTCGATGGCGCGATTCAGATACTCGCGCTGCATGTGCTCGGTGGCGAGTTGCTGGTAAAGGTGGGCGAGCGTGTAGTGATAGTAGGCTGTCGCGCGATCCGGTTGCGGAGCGGTTTCCGTCCGCCGTTGCGGTGTGGCGGTCAGGCTGGCGGCCGCGCACAGCGACAATAAAACGAGCACCACCGGAAGACGGCGCGGCTGGCTGCAAGATGCTGCAATCACAGGCCCTCCCCTTTCCCTGGGCGTAGGCGCACTACGCGTAGTTTGAGTATAGCTGGAAACCAAGAGCGATGCCCGCGCACCTACCGGGTCCGGTGAAAACCGGGCTGTGAGGATCAGACGCGCCCCTCAACCGGCCGGTTTCGCGCGCGTTGCCGCGATTGGCCGCACAGGTTTCAACGCCTCGTCAGGCTGGGTCTTCCAGCGGCGGTGAATCCAAAGCCACTGCTCAGGCTGCTCGCGGATAACCCGCTCCAGCACGCTCTGGCAGAGCTGCGTATTGTGTATCAAATCGCCCTCGGCATCGCCGGTGTCAGTCCATTCGAGCGCTGGATAGAACCTCAACACGTATTTCCCTGTTTCCGGACGCCACAGCGCAAAGCCCGGAATCACCGCCGCGCCGCTATGCTGCGCCAGCTTCACGAAAGCGCTGGTAGCGCTGGCCTTGCGGCCAAAGAAATCGACAAAGACACGATCTTCTCCCGTCGTGTTCTGGTCAATCAGGATGCCGACCGCTTCGTTGTTTTTCAGCGCACGCAGCACCTTGCGCCCGGCCTCCTGTTTTCCAATGGTTTGGTTGCCCGGCAGACGCCGGTAGCGGTCCAGCAGGCGGTCGAGCCAGGGATTGTCGAGCGGCCGCACCATAACGTGCATCGGGTTGCCAAACAAAGCGTGCGCAAAAGCGCTCAGTTCCCAGTTGCCCAAGTGCGCGGTCAGGAACAGGGCGCCGCGCCCTTTCTTCAGAGCGCGCTCGTAATGCTCGAAGCCGTCATATTCGATCCACTGGCCGATATTGTTGGCGCTTAGGCGCGGCATGCGCGCCACAGAAAGCACGACCCGGCCCAGGTTTTCGTAGACGCCGCGGACGATCTGGTCGCGCCGCCGCGGTTCCAGCTCCGGCATCGCGAGATCGAGATTACTGCTCGCCACGGACCTCCATCGCGGGGTGGCGAGGTAAAGTAGTCGGCTGAGTCCACTCGACATGCGCTTGGCCAGTGGTAAGGGCAGCCAGGCTAGCGCTTGCAGCACAGGCCAAACGAGCGCGAATTCCAGGATGCTACGTGCTGGGCCGTGTTTCGCCATTGCCGTTTCGGGTTTGCTCTTCAGGCCTTGTTGGCCGTGGAGCCGAATCTTATAAAATCACAGCCGCAGCCGGGCCGCCGTCCGCGGGAAGGTTCCAGAAATTGCCCAAGGGTAACAGGGTATCCTGTTAACGGTTCTATTTTCAGCGACATCGCAAGACTTCGCAGGGTGCCGTAGCAGGGGCAACAGCAGCCGCCCGACATAGGTAAATCCATAACGCAACTCAAAAACTGGAAACCCGGCGACGCCCGAATGCACCAGTAAACTGCAAGCATCTGCCCGAGGAGACTGCAATGAGTTTGTCGAAACGCATCCTTCCGATCCTAGTTCTTCCCCTGGCGACGGCGTGCCTGGCGGACGCGCAGCAGACCGCGGAACCCGCTCCCTCGCGCCTGGTCCGGGCCACTGGCAGCGCAATGATCTCGGTGAAACCCGACCAGGCTGAAATCAACATCGGCGTGGTGAGCGAGGCCGAAACCGCGAAGGCCGCCGCTGCTGCGAATGCAGCAGAATCCTCGAAAGTGATCGAGCAGCTCAAGAAGGCCGGCGGAGCAAAGATGGAAATCCGAACCGTCAACTACTCGGTGCATCCTCGTTACCAACACAGCAACGACGGCCGTGAGCCGAAGATCGCGGGTTTCACTGCAACCAACGTCGTGCGCGTTCAGCTCCGAAACATCGAGAAGGTCGGCGAGCTGATTGATGTCGCCACTCGCTCGGGCGCGAACCAGATTCATGGGATCGAATTTACGCTTCAGAACGAACAAGCGGCTCGTGCCCAGGCTCTGCAGCAAGCGACCAAAAATGCGATGGCCAGCGCCGGGTCAATGGCCGCCGCGGTCGGCGCCAAACTGGGGCGCGTGCGCTCGGTTGAGGAACAGGGCGCGGAGCCGCCAAGGCCTATGCGCACGATGGCTATGGCTGAAGCGCGAGCCGCCTCGACGCCCGTCGAGCCTGGCACGATCGAAGTCAACGCGTCGGTAACCGTCACGGTCGAAATGGAATAGCAACCCTCAACGAGGCAAGGCGGCGCTAAGGAACCGCAGCCAGTTCCCGTGGAAGATGCCGTCAATGTCAGCGTCGCTATACCCACGCTCCTTCAGAATCCCGTCCAGCTTTTGAAGGTCCGCGATCGTGTTCAGATCCGACGGCGACTGCTCGGTACCGAATCCGCCGTCGAGATCACTGCCGATGGCCGCGTGCCGGGTGTTGCCGGCAAGCTGGCAGACATGGTCAATGTGGTCGGCCACGTCAGACAATTTCGGCTCCGGGCGGCTGGTATCGCCGCGGTGATAGTCCGGCGCCAGCATCCAGGCATCGAGCACTGCCCCGATCACGCCGCCGCGCGCCACGAGCTGCTTGATCTGCTCATCGCTGATCTGGCGGTCATGCGGCACCAAAGCGCGGCAGTTTCCGTGGCTGATGAACACCGGGCCAGAAAAAATCTCAAGCGCCTGGGCGAGCGCCGTATCGGCGGTGTGGACGAGATCAAGAATCATTCCCAGCCGCTCGAACTCCTTGAGCAACTCACGGCCTTGCGGCGTTAGCGGACCGTCGCCGCCGGTCCCCATTGCGTAGGCGCTCGGCCCATAGTGCGCCAAGCAAGCCGTGCGCAGCCCTTGCTCCCACCACCACTCGGCCTGTTTTGGCTCGACGATCGGATCCGTTCCCTCCATGCTCAGGATGTAGCCGATCGGTGCACCCTTCTCCCCGCCGCCCTTCGCCCACTGCGCCCACAGCGCGCTAAGGCCGCTGCTGTCGGTGATCATGCGTAGGTGCCCTTGCGCTTCGAGCAGCCGGTAATAGGCCAGTTGCCCCTGAGCTACCGCGCACGCGATCGTTTGGTTGGCGTGGTCGAGGTCTTCGCGCAGGATCACCTCGCCCCGAACGCGGTCGCCCACGGGGCCGAGATTGCCGTCCATCGCGGGAAGGCGCGGGGGCAGTGCGCGACACAAAAGTGTCGCCAGGCACACGGCAACGCCGCTGCGGCGCATCTCGGGCAGGCTGACGGTGCAGTTGCCGCGAGATGTACCGGTCATGCCGACTTCGCGGGCCCGCAGCTCGTCAATCGAAAGCAACTGGTCGCGGTCATACGACATCGCGTTCCAGGAAAGGTCAAGGTGGGCGTCAACAATCAGTCTCATGGGTCCTTCTTGCCTAGAGTCTTGCACTTTCTTGGGGATTCCCTCCGCCTCGAAGCAGCTGGCCGCGGTCAGCAGTGCGACACTGAATCACACGCGCCGGATTAGGTATCTCGGTAGCGGACGACTCTATCGTACATTGAGCAAAGAACCTCCCCGTGATGGCAGTTCCGCGCGCTGTGGTCGACACGGATCAGATCGCTGGAACGGGAAGCGAACCCGTCATGCCACCCATGAACGAAAGTCAGCGCTTCCGGGCAGCAATCGAACGCTTCGACGCAGCCAATGCAGAAGACCCCAACGTCGAAACGCACGCAGGAAAACCATACCCCAAGGAACTGCTGTACTCACAGCGGATGACCAAAGCGCTCGATGCGCTCGAACCCAGCGCTTCAGAAGCCATCCAACTCGCTGTCCGTGCTCAACACATCTGCCGTTGGAAGATCCCCCGCAACGACTACGCCAAGGGCCGCGACGGATACCGCAAGTGGCGCACCGAGCTCGGCCGCTTTCACGCCGAAACCGCGGGAAAGATCCTCCGCGAGACCGGCTACGACGCAACCACGATCGAACGCGTCCAGGCGATACTGCGCAAGGAACGCCTCAAGGCCGACCCGGACGCTCAACTGCTGGAGGATGCCGCCTGCCTGGTGTTTCTGGAGCACTACGCCGCCGAGTTCGTCCAAGAACACGCCGAGCCGAAGCTCATCAACATTTTTCGCCGCACCTGGAGCAAGATGTCTCCGCGCGGCCAAAAAGCGGCTCTGCAACTCGATCTGCCGGGCCCGGTCCGCGCCATCGTCGGTAAGGCGCTCGATCCGGCCAACCGCTCCCGATGACTACGTTTCAACGATACATGCTGTTCCAGGTTCCCGGCTGGCTCATCGACATCGCCGTGCTGGGCGCCTTGATGGAATGGTGGGGCATGCCGCTGTGGGCGGCCGCGGCGGTTCTCGCTCTGCTGGTTGTCAAAGACTTCGTGCTGTATCCGTTCCTGAAAGTGGGCTACGAGACGGCGTCGAAATCCGGCGTCGAGCGGCTGATCGGCGAACAGGGCGTAGTGAAACAGCGGTTGGATCCGGAGGGCTATGTCCTGGTTCAGGGAGAATTGTGGAAGGCGCGGGCGGCACTACCCGGCACGCCGTTCGACCCAGGAACTCGGGTGTCGATTGAGGCGGCCGACGGGATGTTGCTCATCGTTACACCCCTTGTCCAGCCTGTGGAACGGAGCCGGGCGCCCACGGATTCTTTTCCTAGCGCCGGTGCAACTTAGCGTGCTGACAAATAACCGCCACTTCGCAGGCGGCTGACAGGCGTGAGCCGCCTAACCTACTTAGCTAGGCGCCACGCGTGGGCTTCCTCACCGCCGATGGCCCGGTCCGCGAATCACTTTTCCCGGGTGCGCCCCGGTATGCTTGCCGTTATCGAGAACCACTACGCCGTTGACGATGACGTAGGGAATTCCGACTGGATACTGATGCGGTTTTTCGAACGTCGCCTTATCCGTCACCGTCTCGGGATCGAACACCGTCACATCGGCCCAGTAGCCTTCCTTGAGAAGCCCGCGGTCGGTGATATTGATCTTCTCCGCGTTCATCTGGGTCATCTTGTTCACCGCTTCGGGTAGCGTGATCGTCTTCAACTCCCGCACATAGCGCCCCAGAACACGGGGAAACGTACCGTACCAGCGTGGGTGCGGATGCAAACGGGCGCGGGGCCCGTCGGCGCTGATCGCCGAACCATCCGAACCAATCGATGTAAACGGCTGCTTCATCGCGAGCTGCATGTCCTCTTCGGAGTGATGAAAGTACACCGTCGAAACGCCGCCATTTTCCTCAAGCAGCACGTCGAACAGCACATCGACCGGGTCGCCGCCGCGCGCCGCGATCAGCTCGCTCATGCGCTTGCCCACGAACGGCTTGTTCTTTTCATTCGAGAACGAAACCAGCAGCATGCCTTCCCAGCCGCCGCCTGTCGCCAAGTAGTGGTTGTACCAGTTCGGCAGGCCGTTGAGAATGTCGCGCTTCATGCGTACGCGCATCTCCGGATCGCGCAGGCGCTCGAGCATCTTTTCGTTGCCGCCGTCATGCGCCCAGGGCGGAATGATCGCGCGCAGATTGTTCTGTCCGGCCGTGTAGGGGTATACGTTGGCGCGGATGTCGTATCCTTCCTCGCGCGCCTTGCGAATCATCGCCACGACTTCGGTCATCTGCCCCCAAAAGGCCTTGTCAGCAATTTTGAGGTGGATGACATCCACGCGAATGCCGGCGCCCTTGCCGACGTTGATGGCCTCTTCGACCGACCGGAACACGCCCGCGCCTTCATCGCGAATATGCGACGAGTAGATACCGCCATGCTTCTGGGCGACCTTCGCGAGCTCGACCAACTGCTGGCTCGTGATGAGGTTCGACGGCGGCATCAACAGGGAAGTGGAGAGCCCCATCGCCCCTTCGAGCATGGCCTTTTCGACTTCGCGCTTCATCGCTTCGATCTGCTCGGTGGTCGCCGGCGTCAACTCTTCCCCTTTGACGTAGGTCCAGACCTGCGTTTCGCCGACGTAGGAGCAGATGTTGGCCGACGCGGGGTGTTTCTCGACATGGTCGAAATAGCCGCCAAGCGTGGTCCAGGGATCGCGCCCCGGCTTGATCGGCCCGGCCGAGCCGCCCTCGCCCAGCACCATCGTCGTCACGCCCTGGCGGATCATGCTCTCGCAGTTTGGCTCGTCGAGCAGCGTGTCGTCGGAGTGGTTGTGCATGTCGATGAACCCCGGAGCGACTACGAGCCCCGCGGCGTCGATCTTGCGTGCTGCCTGCGCCGCGCTCAAATCGCCAATGGCGGCTATTTTGCCGTCGCGAATGCCTACATCCGCGCGCCGGCCCGCGGCTCCCGAGCCGTCATGCACGGTACCGTTGACCACGAGGACGTCGAAGCGCTGCTGCGCGAGTGCAGCCGGCCCCAGTAGCAAAGCGCATAGCAGGAAAGTCAAAAGACGGTGACGCATTACAAACCTCGGCAACATTGTAACGTCCTGGGGGACGGGAGGATGTGAGGCAGGGTTCCAGCCTGCCCCTTAAGCCTTGGATGGAGTGGAGAGCAGGGTCGGGCTCTTCGCGGCCTCCTGTCACACGCTCTGGGCAACAAGGCCCCGCCCGGATGGGAGTCGTAGGGGCGGCAGGCAGAAAGGCAGGCAAAGAGAGCAGGGCAGGCAACATGACTGCCCCACGTTCTCGCAGCGGATATCATGAAGGCTTTCCCGCTTGCCAAACCAGATGCCGCTCGCCGCACTCGGAAAAGTCGCCAGCATCCTGTTCGGCGCAGGACTCACCGTTGCCATAGCTTTCCTGCTGGGAAGGCTGTACCAGCGCGCGCTTGGGGAACGCCTCAGCGGCCTGACTCGCACCGAAACGCAACTGTTCGCATTCGCCGCCGGCGCGGCTTGCTTGAGCAACGTTGTATTCCTGCTCAGCGCCGTAAGGCTCGTCTACGATGCGTCTTTTGTCGCGGTTGCGATCCTGACCGCCGCGGCCTGGTGGAAGTGGCGGCGGCCGGTCCCGGCGCAGCGAAGATTCGAGGCTGAGCCGAACGAGCGGATCGTCTGGATCGCGCTTCTCGCCGGAATCGCCGCCTTCTACGGCCTGCTCTATGCGGTTCACTCGCTGGCTCCGGAGACGCGCTCCGATGGATTCGGCTATCACCTTGGTTTGGTACGCCGCTACTACAGAGAGCACGGCTTCGCGCCGATCACGACGACGTTCTACGCTTCGTTCGCCCAGGGCGCGGAGATGCTCTATCTGTTTGCGTATTCGTTCGGACGCCACTCCGCGGCCAAGCTGGTTCACCTGAGTTTCTTCGTCGCCTCGCTCGCCGCCATGTTGTCATTTGCCAAACGCCATGGCGCCTGGCGCGCCGGCGTCGTGGCGGTCGCGCTGTTCGCCTGCTCGCCAATCGTCGTGCCCGACATCACCAGCACGTACAACGACGGCGCCCTGGCCTTCTACGAGTTCATGGTGTTCTACGGCCTGCTGCTGTGGTGGAAAGACCGCGAATCGGTCAGTCTGACGACGCTCGGCGTTTTGGCCGGCTTCTGCTTTTCCCTGAAATACACCGGTGGCGTGGCGGTGGCGGCCCTGCTGCCGCTGGTCTGTTGGAAATCGCTGCGAGACTCGCGCCGCTGGAGCGTCGCCGCGCGATCAACCGCGCTGGCTGCGGCCGCCGCCGCGTTCTTTATCGCGCCGTGGTTGATCAAGAACGCGGTTTTCGTGGGCAACCCCCTGGCGCCGTTCTTCAACGACATTTTCCCCAACCCCCATTTCACGCTTGCTTGGGAAAACGCCTACCGCGGCTATTTCCGAACCTATGCGCACTCGCCGGAATCGTATCCTTGGTTTAGCTATCTGCTCGAGTTGACCACCGGCACGCGCCTGGGCGGACTGGCCGGCCCGGTCTTTCTGCTCACGCCCCTCGCCCTGTTCGCCTGGAAAAAACCCGCCGGCAAGGCGCTGCTGGCCGCCGCCGCGATCTCATTTCTGCCGTGGTTCGCAAACGCCGGGACGCGTTTCGTCATACCCACGCTGCTCTTCGTCTCGCTGGCTCTGGGACTGGCCCTGCTCTCGCTGCCTTCGCGCTGGGCCGCCGCCATGGGCTGCGCCGTGCTGCTTGCCCACGCCGTCAGTTCCTGGCCCTCGATTCTGCCGCGTTGGGCGGGCGGCGTGTGGTCTGTTGTTGGAGTTCCCTGGAAGGCCGCGCTGCGCATCGAACCCGAGCGCGAATATCTGCTCAAGAGCGTTCCGTATTACCACATTGCGGAAATCGTTTCCGCCGAAGTCGCCCCGCCCGGCCGCGTGTTTTCGCTCGAGCCATTGGCTGAGGCCTATTTCGACGCGGAGCTGCTCGTGTCCTATCAGGCCGGCCTCAATGAAGAGCTGATCGAAGCGTTGAAGACAGCCGTCGAGGAAGACCTGTGGCCCTCGCGCCATCGCAGGCTTTCTTGGGAACCGCAGCCCCTGCACGGTTTTCGAATCGTCCAACGGAACGAGCACGGCAGTCACTGGCTGATGTCGGAGATTCAGCTTCTCAACGAGCAGGGCAATATACAGCCGTCGCCGAAATGGAAAATATCGAGCGAACCGCGCCCCTGGGACGCCGGGCGGCTGCTCGATGGCGATCCGTTGAGCGCATGGAGTTCCTGGGAGCCCTTACGGACGGGTATGGCGATAGAAGTTCGGTTTCCAGAACCCCTAACCGTTTCGGGCGCGGACCTGGTCTACCCCTGGGGCCAACACTTCGTCGAGTTCGAGTATTTCGGCCTCGACCGCCGCGGGGAGTGGCGGCAGCTCCAGGTACATTCCGAGCAAGGCCGCCGGCCGTTCGATCCGTCGGGCCTGAAACAATGGGCGATGCGCCAACTCGCCGGCAACGGTGTAAAAATGCTGGTGACCAATCTCGAAGGCGGCGGATATAACTACCTAGCACCAATCATCGCCGAGGACCCCGAGGCCTGGGGGCTCGAGGAGGTCGGCCACGACGGACCGGTCCATGCCTACCGCCTGCTGGAGGCTGAACTCAGATAACACTTCCGCGGAGTGGATCGCCCGCGATTTTCTCCGATGGGTCAGCTTGGCGGCCCTGCGAGATGTTTTTTCGCCAACTCGAGGTGCCGCCGCATGACGTCGAGCACGAACTTCGGCTCGTTCGGGCCGTGCGGCTGGCGCGGATAGACCACCATCTCGGTTTCGACACCGCGCCGCTTCAACGCCGCGAAAAGCTCATACCCCTGCGTGACCGGCACTCGCTCGTCCGCTTCGCCGTGCAGGATCAGCGTCGGCGTCGTTATCCTATCGACGTAGCTCATCGGGGAATGCTTCACGTACGCTTCAAAACTCTGCCAGGGATCGCCTGAAAAGTAGTCGGGCAGGAATGACGGGATGTCGGCTGTGCCCGTGAAGCTCCACAGGTTGGTCACGCCGGCTCCCACGGCGGCGGCGCGAAAGCGGTCGGTATGGCCGATCACCCACGACGTCATGAACCCGCCGTAGCTCCAGCCCATCACGACCATCCGCTGCGGGTCGGCTACTCCCATGGCAATCACATGGTCGACGCCAGCCATGATGTCCTCGTAGTCTCCCCCGCCCCAGTCGTTGTAGTTCGCGAAACGAAACTTCTTACCGTAGCCGCTCGATCCGCGCGGATTGGGACGCAGCACCGCGAATCCTTCAGCCGCGAAGGCCGCGATGGGGTAAAGGCCGCGAGCGCCAATAAACGTCTCCTGGAAGGCGCCCGCCGGACCGCCGTGAATGTTCAGCAGCAGCGGATAACGCCGCCCGCCCGCGTAACCGACCGGATAGGTCAGCAGCCCTTCGATCTCGAGCCCGTCCAGCGATTTCCAGCGCACGGTCTCGGTTCGGCCGATAGCGGCGTTGGGCAAATCGGCATTCACGGCGCTGAGCTTCTTGGGGGCGCTCGCGCCAATCTCCAGCCAGTAAGCTTCCGGCGCATCAGCGCTCGTCTCCAAGGCAAACCCGGCGCGCCTGCCGGTGGCATCGAGACGCGCGGACCCGCCGCCGCCCGAGAGAGTGCCGTTGCCGGGAGCATAGATCGTTTCCTGCTTGCCGTCGAGCGTGATCGCGCGCAGCAGATTACGCACGCCGTCGCTGGCGGTAAAAAACAACTTGCCGCCGTCCGGCGTCCACCCGAGCAGCGCCGTTCCGCGCCCGCATTCGTCGGGCTTGGTCTCCGGCAGATCCTTGACCTTCTCGCTGCCGCGGTCGAGCACCGCGAAGGTACATTCGCCGGCCCATTTGGCCGGGCTGGGCGTAAAGCTAAAGGCCAGCGAGCGGCCATCGGGCGAGTAGTGCGGGTTCTCGATGCCGCGGCGCTCGCCGCCTAACGTTTTCGTCGCGCCGCCCGCGACGTCGATCTCGCGTAGCTCAGCCTGCGCCCAACGATCCGCCAGAGCGCTGGATTGCACGACGACGGCTAAACGCTTCGAGTCGGGGGCCCACTCGATTGCAGTGACGTGCTCATCGCGCTTGGTGAGCTCGCGCGGCTCGCCGCCGGCAACGCCGCCCTTCAACGCCACCAGCCAGAGCGCGTGGTTCGACTCATCTTCATCCACGACGCGAAAATCGAGCTTCTGCTTCTTGGCCTTTTCTTTTTCTTCATCTTTCTTGCGCCCGGCGAAGGCGATCTGCGCCCCATCGGGCGAGACGCCGAATGGCCCGATCTCGCCGTCCCATTTCGTTACCCGTTCAGCCTCGCCGCCATCCACCCGGATTCGCCAAACATTGGTCTCTTCGCCGCGTTTCGAGCGGAAGTAGACGAACGTCGGGTCGCTGGTAAACTGCGGCGCGGAGGCGCTCGCATCGCCGCGCGTCAATTGCAAACGCTTCTGCCCATCGGTGCGGGTGAGATGGAGCTGGGTGCGCAGCTCGCTGGTTTCCTCCTCCATGACGGCCTCGGTGACCGTGTAGACGAGCCATTCGCCGTCAGGGGACGGCAGCGCTTCACCGATGGTCCGCACTTGCATCGAAAGCTCGGGCGTCCACTTCGGCTGTGCCGGCAGCACGGCGGGAAGAGCAGCCAGAATCGCGACGATCAAATGCGAACATTGGTGCGGCTGGCTGCGTCCGGACCAGAGGGTTTTTGGGGTTTTCATGGCGGGCCTCTCAGCACGGCCAGCATAGCCAAGCCACAGCCGCAGTGCAATGCGGTTTGCTGGCTTGGTCGTTGAATGAACGGGTGCAGGCCACCGCTTACTGACAGGCGGCGCGGCTCTGTGGCGCCGGGCAGCGCAGGAGATCGGAATGAGGACCGCGCTAGTCTTCGTTGAAGTCGGTGACGACGAACTTGAGCTCGAAAGCCCGGTGGATGAGGT
>JBBDWJ010000282.1:0-15014 GCA_040902925.1 Bryobacterales bacterium
TAGAAGATTCTACACTCTCTCAGAGACAACCGCCTCAGAAGCGCGAAGCAAGGTCTTGTCTCCGTGTTTGCTTTTTGCCTTTTGCACTTTGCCTTTCGCCTTCGCCTACTTCGCGTTCTTCCTCCCATACGCGCGGTCAGGCTTGCGCTGACTGCTTGGCGCTCCTTGCCTGGTCCCATTCGGCGAGGGTTTTCCCTTCGGCGGCGAGTTGCTCGAGCAGCGGCGCCGGCTTCCACCAATGGCCGTGCTGCTTTTCGAACTCGCGGATTCTCTCGCAGACTTTCCGCAGTCCGACAGTATCGGCATGCCACATCGGGCCGCCGCGATAGGCGGGGAATCCGTAGCCGTTGAGATAGATGATGTCGATGTCGACAGGGCGTAGCGCGTAGCCCTCCTCGAGAATCCGCGCGCCCTCGTTGACCAGCGCATAGATGCAGCGGTCGGCGATCTCGTCGCGGCTGATTTTTCGCTGCGGAATCTTGGCTCGCTCGACCACTTGCTCCACGATGTGCTCGACTTCGGGATCTTCGCGGCGGCTGCGGTCTTCCGCATAGCGGTACCAGCCGGCCTGCGTTTTTTGGCCGTAGCGTCCCAACTCGCACAGGCGGTCTTCGAGTAGCGGCTGCCGCACGCCTTCCGGCTCCAGGTGGCGGTACTCCTTGCGAATGCGCCAGCCGACATCGAGCCCGGCGAGATCCCCGGTCGCGAGCGGGCCCATCGCCATCCCGAAATCTTCGAGCGCCTCGTCGACCTCGCGGACCGAGGCCCCTTCTTCCACCAGAAACTGCGCCTCGCGCCGGTAGGGGCCGAACATGCGATTGCCCACGAATCCGCGGCAGTTGCCGACGAGCACGCCGACCTTTCGCAGCCGCCGGGCTAACGCCATCGACGTCGCCAGCACCGTTTTGCTGGTCTGCTGGCCGCGTACAATTTCGAGCAGGCGCATCACGTTCGCGGGGCTGAAGAAATGATGGCCAACAACCTGCCGCGGCCGCCTCGTCATTGACGCGATCTCGTCAATGTCGAGCGTCGAAGTGTTCGAAGCCAGAATCGCATCTGGCCGGGCGGCTTTGTCGAGCTCGGCGAAGACTTTTTTCTTGAGCTCCATGCTCTCGAACACCGCTTCGATGACGATGTCGGCCTCGTTGAATCCGTCGTAGCCGAGCGCCGGCCGGATCATCGACATCTTTTGTTCGGCAGACTCTCGCGTCAATCGTCCGCGCTCGACCGATCGCTCATAGTTTTTGCGAATCGCCGCCAGCCCGCGGTCCAGAAGAGGCTGCGAAGCTTCCTGGAGAATCACGGGAATCCCGGCGTTGAGGTAAGCCATCGTGATACCGCCGCCCATGGTGCCGGCGCCGACCACGGCCGCGGTTCGGATGTCGAGCAGCGGCGTGTCGAGAGGAACATCGGGTATCTTGCGCACCGTGCGCTCGCCGAAGAAAGCGTGAATCAACGCCTTGGATTGCTCGGAGAACAGGCACTCCCGGAATAGTTCGGCTTCGCGGCGCAGGCCGTCGTCGAAACTCAGCCGCGTAGCTGCTTCGACGGCGTCAATCGCCTTTTGCGGAGCCAGGAAGCCACGCCGCTTGCGCGCCGTCATGTCGCGAGCTCGTTCGAAGATCGCGGGGTGCGATCCGTCGTCGAGCAGCTTCTCGTTGCGGTCGCGGGTCTTCGGCGGAGGGCCGGACTTGGCGCCTGCTTGGCGCGAAAACTCGATCGCGCCGCGAAGTAGATCATCGTGCCCGTCGCCGTCAACGATCGCGTCAACAATGCCGCAATCGCGCGCATCGCTCGCGCGCACCGGATCGCCGAGAGCGCACATCTCGACAGCTTTTGCGACGCCGGCCAGCCGCGGCAATCGCTGCGTGCCGCCTGCGCCGGGAATGATACCCAGCTTCACTTCCGGCTGGCCCACTTGCGCCGACAGCACCGCCACGCGGTAATGGCATGCCATCGCTACTTCGAGCCCACCCCCGAAAGCAGTGCCGTGAATCGCGGCGACAATGGGCTTCGAGCAATTCTCGAGCCGCGTCAGAAGCGGATGCAGCCCGTCGCCGCGCGGCTTGCGGCCCGAAGTGATCTTGCCGAATTCCTTGATGTCGGCGCCGGCGATGAATGTCTGCCCGAAACCGATCAGCACCGCGGCGCGAACTGCCGGATCGGCATCAACCTGCTCGATACATTCGACGATGCCCTCCGGCACGCCCGGGCTGAGCGCGTTCACCGGTGGATTGTTCACGGTAATCACCGCGACGGCGCCTTGCCGCGTGAGAGAAACCAGTTCTGCCATTACGAATCTCCGCGCGGATGCCTGAGGGCAGGCCCGCGACAGACTATGGTAGCGGCTTTTCACGTCTTTCTCGCGTGGCTCATTGCTGCTATCGTCGTGGGAGAACCCGTTCATCCTCATCAGGCTCACAAAAAAGGACTCGAAGCATGCTCTCGAGACGATCTTTGCTGCTCTCCACTCTCGCGGCTCTCCCGTTGCGCGCCGCTTCTCCGGAAAACTGGCCGCAGTTTCGCGGACCCGGCGCGCGCGGCGTTTCCGACGACGACCCGGCGCTTCCCAACACCTGGAGCGTGACGGAGAACGTCCTTTGGAAGGCGGCGATCCCCGGCGTCGGCTGGTCTTCTCCTGTTGTATGGGGCGATCGGATTTTTCTGACATCGGCAGCCAGTTCCGACCCCGGCGAAGTGCCCAAGAAGGGGCTCTACATGGGCGGAAATCGGCCCGATCCCCCGACCACTTCTCACCGCTGGCTGGTGGCTTGCGCGGACTTCTCGAGCGGCAAGATTGTTTGGGAGCGAACGGTCCACGAGGGCGTGCCGGCGACTCCGCGCCACCTGAAGAACACCTATGCTTCGGAAACACCGGTCACCGACGGCGAGCGTGTTTACGCGCATTTCGGGCACCTCGGTACCTACTGCTTCGACATGGCCGGCAAGCTGCTTTGGTCGAAGACGTGGCCCCCGTATGCGACCCGCTACGGCTGGGGCACGTCCTCTTCGCCGGCGCTTCATGAGGGGCGCCTCTATCTAGTCAATGACAATGATGAGAGCTCCTACCTTGTCGCTCTCGACAAGACGACGGGCGAGGAGATCTGGCGGGTGCCCCGCGAAGAGGAAAGCAACTGGGCCACGCCTTATATCTGGAAAAACGCCCAGCGCACGGAGATCATCACGCATCGTGTGCGGTCCTACGATCTCGATGGCAAGCTGCTGTGGGGATTGGGCGGCATGTCGTCGATCGTGATTCCGACACCGTTTTCCAGTCATGACATGCTGTATGTGACCTCGGGATACGTCGGCGATGAAACGCGGCCTGCCTTTGCAATCAGGCCCGGAGCGTCGGGGGACATCAGTCTGCGACAAGGGCAGACCAGCAACGAGCACATCGCCTGGTTTTGGCCGCAGGCCGGGCCTTACAATCCCTCGCCTATCGTTTACGGCGATTACTATTACACGCTGTTCGATCGTGGCTTTCTGACCTGCCATGAGGCTGAAACCGGCAAATTGGTGTACGACAAACAACGCTTCGAAGTTGGCGCGGCGGCTTTCACGGCTTCGCCGTGGGCCTACAACGGCAACGTGTTCTGCCTCAGTGAAGACGGCGATACGTTTGTCATCCAGGCTGGGCCGGAATACAAACTGCTGGGCAAGAACAGCATCGGCGAGATGTGCATGGCGACGCCTGCGATTGCGCAGGGAAGCTTGATTTTGCGTGCACAGCAGAGGCTGTGGCGCATCGGCGGAGAGGCATGAGTGCAGACATGAAGACTGAATTCACCGCCGTCTTTCAGAAAGTGCCCGAGGGCTATATCGGCTTTGTGGAAGAACTCCCCGGCGCAAACACGCAAGGTGAGACCTTGGATGAGACGCGCAAGAATCTGCGAGAAGCCATTCAGTTGGTACTGGCGGCGAAACGTACTCTCGCGGAAGAACGTATCCACGGCTAATCCGCCACGATTTCATTTCTCGCCACGACGAAGCGAAAAGGCTCCCGTTTGCTAGAGGCTCAAGAAATTCCTCAGCAGATTCTTGCCGGTGTCGGTGAGTATCGATTCAGGGTGAAACTGTACGCCTTCCACAGGAAACTGCTTGTGGCGCAGGCCCATGATGAGGCCGTCCTCGGTCCGAGCGGAGATTTCGAGCTCGTCGGGCAGCGATTCGCTCTCGACGATGAGCGAATGGTAGCGGGTCGCGGTGAACGCCGGCGGTAAGCCGTTGAAGATCGTCATGCCATCGTGATGAATAGTGCTGGTCTTGCCGTGCATCAGGTAAGGCGCGCGGATGACTTTACCGCCAAAGGCTTCGCCGATCGATTGATGGCCGAGGCACACGCCGAGAATCGGAACTTTTCCTGCCAACCGCCGGATCAGCGCAACGGAAATTCCGGCTTCCTTCGGCGTGCAGGGGCCTGGTGAAACGACGATGCGATCCGGTTCCATCTCTTCGATGGCATCGACGGTGAGCTGGTCGTTGCGGCACACTTCAATATCCGCGCCCAGCTCTCCCAGGTATTGCACCAGGTTGTAGGTGAACGAATCGTAGTTGTCGAGAACCAGGATCATTGCGCCGGTAGCCTTCCAAATGATTATCGCGCAGAGGCGGCGGCCAGCTCGACGCGTGGTGCTCAGCGCCGAGGCAAGTGGCGAATAATTCCCGCGGCGCGGCGGGGCTTGTTCGCGCCCCATCCCGCCGGAATTAGAGCTCTCTTGCGATTTCGACGGCTTTGAGCAGCGCGCCGGCCTTGTTCATCGTCTCGTCCCACTCGTTCTCGGGCTGGGAGTCGGCCACGATCCCGGCGCCGACTTGCAGGTACGCCTTGCCGCCCCGCATGACCATCGTGCGAATGGCGATACACGAGTTCAGATACCCAGAAAAATCAAAGTACATGACGCTGCCGGAGTAGACGCCGCGGCGCGTGGGCTCGAGCTCGGCGATGATCTCCATGGCCCGCACTTTAGGCGCGCCCGAGACCGTGCCGGCGGGAAAACAGGCGGCCAGTGCGTCGAAGCTGTCCTGGCCGTCGCGCAGCTTTCCCAGCACGCTCGATACAATGTGCATGACGTGCGAGTAGTATTCGATGATTTTGAATTCCGGCAGCCGCACGCTGCCGTAGTCGCAGACGCGCCCCAGGTCGTTGCGTCCCAGGTCGACAAGCATGACGTGCTCGGCCAGCTCTTTCTCGTCGGCAAGTAAGTCTTTCGCTAGCGCCTGGTCTTCTTCTTCGGTCGCTCCGCGCCGCCTGGTTCCCGCGATCGGCCGGTACTCCACCCGGCGTCCCTCGACTTTGACGAGCATCTCCGGCGAGCTTCCCAGCACGACCGTATCGTCGAGATGCAGATAGAACATGTAGGGCGACGGGTTCACCATGCGCAGCGCGCGGTAGATCTGGAAAGGCTCCACGCGCGGCTTCATCTCGAGCCGTTGCGAAAGCACAACCTGAAAAATGTCGCCCGCCAGAATGTACTCTTTCGCTTTCTTCACAGCCTCGCAATAGCGCGTTCTGCCGGTGTTGGACTTCACCTCGATTTTGCCGTGCGCCTTTTTGCTGACCGGCGTGCGCGCCGGACGCGCCAGCGTTCGTTCAATCGCTTCTATCCGCTTGCAAGCATCGCGGTAGCCCTTCTTGAGCTTTCCCTTCCACTCGTCGACCATCACGTTGGCGATGGCGTGGATCTGGTGCTTGACGTGATCGAACGCGAGCAGTGTGGAAAAAAACAGGAAGATCGCGTCAGGGGTCTTGACGTCGTCTTTTAGAAACGGCGGCACGCGAGGCTCGAGCATGCGGACCAGGTCGTAGCCGATGTAACCGACCGCTCCCGCGGTCAAAGGCGGCAGGCCTTCGCCGCCCGCCGGGCGGAATTGCGAGGTCAACTCCGGCAGTATCTCGAAGAGGTTGCCGCGCCGGCGCGTGGTACGGCCGTTGCGCCGAATCTCGATGCGGTCGCCGACGGCGGTTACGATTAAAAACGGATCGGCTCCGAGGAACGTGTAGCGGCCGATCTTTTCGCCGCCTTCGACGCTTTCCAGTAGAAACGAATATTTGCGGCGCGCCGCGAGCTTGAGATACGCCGAGACGGGCGTCTCGAGATCCGCGGTCAAAGCTTTTGAGACGGGGACGATATTTCCCTGCTTGGCGTGCTGTTCGAAGGTTTCGAAGTCGGGAGTCATGCCTGTGGTCCTACCAGGGCTTCCAGCACCGCTGTTTTCATCACGGCTTGCGGGGCGCGTTCACCGGTCCAGATCTCGAACTGCGCGGCGGCTTGCGTGAGGAACATTTCCAGCCCCGCCACGGTTTCCTTGCGCTGCTCACGCGCATTTTTCAACAGCGCCGTCTCGAGCGGGTTGTAGACCATGTCGAAGACTAGGTCGGCCGGAATGGGTCCCATAAAAAAACTAGCCGCGGTGTTCGGTTGCATGCCGAGCGGCGTGGCATGGACCAGAACGTCGAAATAGTGACGGTCGAGCTTGTCGCGCTCGATAACCGGGATATCGCAGGCGCGGGCGAGCGCGCGGACGCGCTGCGGGCTGCGGCCTGTCAACGTTACATCGGCGCCCTTGTCGAGCAGCGCGAAGATCGCCGCGCGCGCCGCGCCGCCGTTGCCGGCAATGAGCACCTTTGCCTTGGCCAGCCGCATTCGCTTCTCGAGCGGCCCCGTAACACCGAGTACGTCTGTATTTGTCCCACACAGACGGCCTCCGCGGCGGAACACCGTGTTGACCGCGCCGATGCGCCGCGCCAGCGCATCGACCGAGCTCAAATGGCGCATCACGCGCTGCTTGTGAGGGATCGTGACACTGAACCCGGCCAGCGGCAACTCTTCAGCGACGCGAAAAAAATCCGTCAGGTTCTGCGGCGACACGCGAAACGGCAGATAGATCGCATCCACGCGCCGCGACCGAAACGCGCGGTTGTGCATCGCCGGCGACAAGGAATGCGCCACGGGATCGGCGATCACGCCGTACACTTTGGTCGTGGCTCGCCGCTTGTGAATCACAAAACCGTTGCGCAGCTTACAGGCGGTAAGCTGGCCCGCAGCCGTCGGCTGAGCGCTGATCTTTTTAGCGCCTCGCTTGACGGCAGCCGGAGCCGCGTCGGGCGCCGCGAAGGTGAACGCGGAGTTGCGTGCCGGGCCCAGAATCCGGCTCGGGATTCCGATATCACCCATCGCCAGGGCCATCACGGGCGTCGCGGGTGAAGCTTCCAGGATGCTCAACACGCGCAGGTTATCGCTCGGCTTACGCGCCGTTGTCGCGACCTTGTAGAGATCGGCGGGAATCTTTTTCAGCCGCTTGAGAACTTGAACGAGCGCCGGCGTGCGTTCGAAGTTGTGAAACGACACGACCACACGCGCGCTCTGGCGCAGACTCTCGACGGCTTGCGGGGAGGACTCGGCTGTTTCGATCTCAACGTCGAGCAGCGCGGCGCCCGCGATTGCCGCAGTTTCCAGAATTTCGAGTTCCTCACCAACCGAGCCCATAAACTCACCGCCGTTGGCTTTGCGGCGGCACGTAGCCAGGATCACCGTTTCGGGATAGCGCCGCAGCAGACGCCGGATGACAGCAATTCCCGCGCTGGGCCGCTGCAGCATGTCGAGGCGAATCTCGAGAAAATCTTCGCCGTTGTCGCAGGCGTGCAACGCCAGGCGCTCAAGATGCGGCCGGTCCGCACAGCCGAGCGCCACGCAGATGCGAGGAAGAGAACGAATAGAAATCATGCGGCGGGTCGAGGGATGACGAGTAGGATATCACAGTCAGTCTGGACGGGCAGAGAGTGCCGGGATCGGGCGTCGAAGGTTTTGGTCAACTGCAAGGCAAAAGGCAAAGTGCAAAAGGCAAAAATGTGTGCGGTGGGCTTGGATCTTCGGGATCGGCTCAAAGCAAGGCGTCAAAGCTTCACCGCCTGCGAGGCTCCTTCCGAGACTTTTGCCTTTTGCACTTTGCCTTACACTCTTCTGTTCTTGGGAATGCCTCTCTCCCTTTGGTAGCTGACCCGGCAGAAGCCGGCGGCGAGGGCATGCTACTTGTTCCCGGGCGGCTCGCTGGCGAGCTGCACCAGCGCTTCCTTTACGCGTACCCGCTGCTCTTCGGTCAGGATCAGAAAGCGATGTCTGCCCTTCTCGTTGGGAGTGAAGCGCGTCAATCCCCCCGCGTCGACCTGGATTGTGCCGCGCGGGGATCGGTTGAAGTAGCCGCGCTCCGGTCGTACCGCATACAGCACCGAGGTGAGATCCCAACTCGGCCGGTCGTAGGGCATTTTCTTGTAAGCGCGGTAAGCGTCGGCGACCGGATGATGCTCGACGTAGCCGAAATCATTCTCGATGCTTGCCGCCGGATAGAGCACCGCTTCGCCGATCTCGAATCCACTCGCGACCACTTCGGTAGGCCATTCCGCGAACAACTTCGTGGACGCGGCGAGATCAATCTTGATGTTGTACTCGGCCAGCAGCGGCGGAAACGCGCCGCCCATGATCGACAACAGCCGCACTTTGCGCGCAACCAATTCGCGTCCGCCGAGCGGGCTCGACTCGTCGGCGGGCGAGTCAATCAGCCGCACCAAATTTGTGCTGAATCCTACTTGCACCACGACGACCGACCCGTCTTGCTGCGAAGGGAGCAGTTTTCGCAGCAGCGCAACGGCTTCGGGCGCCGAATTGCCATCCGCGAGGTTGCGCGGATAGAGCCACGACCCGTTTGCCTTTTTTTCCGCGATGGCGCGAATGAAGTCGCCATCCTCCGGCGCCTTGCCGTCGCGAACCATTCCGATCGGAACATCGCCGCGGCCATAAAAGGTATTGACCAAATCCACGAAAGGACCGGCCCACGGGTTGTCCTTCGTCAGCGTTACGCCCAGAAGGCGGGTTTCTCCGCGCCGCTCCAGGGAATGAATAACAGCCAGAGCCAGGGCATCGTCGATATCGTTGCCCATGTCGGTATCGAAGATCAGAGGCAGCGGCTCCGCGCCCGCGCCCAGGCAAGGAAACAGCGAGACGCCGAACAGCAGCAAAGCAATACCGCGCATGGCTAGAGCATAGCAATCGAGCGCATCGTATCGGAATGCCGTCTAATCGCGGCGGCGATCGCTTTCAGGCGTGAGTTGTCATCCGGGTTTGTGTGCGTTACGCATTCTGGGCGCTACAACAGATGCATCTTCCGCAGCAGTTCCTGGAATCGAGGCTCTGACCGGATCGGATCGTACACCGGGCTCACCTTGAGAAACATCATGTCGGTGGCGCGGTCTTTGAAACCCTGCTCGAGCAAGTCGAGGGCGTGCTGCTGGCGTCCAACGAGCAGGTTGAGCACGGCCAAGTCCACCGCTGAAACGTAGTGAACGCGGCTCAATTCCTCCAGGCGCTCGAGCGCGCCCAAGGCTTCGCCGCGGCGGCCGCCAAGAATATGCGACAACACTTCCAGATCCAGCCGCGTGTCGGGCAGGCCTTCGAAAGCCGCCGCCGCCTGTTTGGTGTCGCCCTTTACGATGTAGATAAAACCAAGGTTCATCCGGGCTTCCGGGAAGGTCGGGTCAATCTCGATCGTGTGATGATATTGGCGGATGGCCTGCTCTTGCTCCCGGCGGAAAAGATAAAGGTGACCCTGCGACATGTTCACAACCGCAGAGAGCGGATCGAGCTCGACGCTTTTTTGCATGTGGACCAACGCCTCATCCAGACGGCCTGCCGGGGCTAAACTCGTCATCGCGTAGCCCAAATGGGCGTCGGAGGAGCCCGGGTTGAGCTCGAGAGCCCGCTGATAGAGTTCCTCCGCGCCGCTCCAATTCCAGTCGTAGCTCGACTGCACAAAGCCGAGCACGGTATAGGCGTCCGAAAGCGATGGATCGAGCTTCAAGGCTTGCTCGGCGGCCGCACGGGCGCGGGGCCATGACTCGCGCGGCCGCTTGAGATCGAGCAGCGCTTCAAACCCATAGGCCATCGCCAAGCCGGCGTGGCCCGGAGCATAGTTGGGGTCGAGCTCGATGGCTCGATGGAAGCTGGCGATGCCGTCTTCGATTCCCTTCGGCGTCCATTGATAGGCCAAAATCCGCCCGCGAATCCATGCGGCGTATGCCGCCGGGTTGACCGGCGCCGTTTGCCCGGGCGGCAGTGGACTGGCGTTAGCGAGATTCGCCTGTACTTCTGCGGCGATGGCCAAGGCCACATCTTGCTGCAGGGACAAAACGTCCACCAGGTCTCGCTGGTAGCTTTCCGCCCACAGGTGGTCTTCGGTGCCGGCGTCGATGAGCTGCGCGGTGACGCGAATCTGATTGCCAACGTGCATCACCGATCCTTCCACGACTCGCGTGACATTGAGTTCTTTGCCGATCTCTCGCGCGGTCTTGCCGCCTTGGCGATATCGCATCACCGATGTCCGCGAGATCACGCGCAGCGACGGAATCTTGGCCAGGCTGGTGATCAGGGCTTCGGTGATGCCGTCCGCCAGATAATCCTGGCTGGCGTCGCGCGACAGGTTCTCGAACGGGAGCACCGCAATCGATACCGACGCGGCTGGGCTGATCGCCGGCGCCGCGGCTTGCTCTACGGGAACGCGGAGCCCGCCAAAGAAATAGAGTCCCGCCAGCGCCAGCAGCACGGCCACTCCCGCCATGGTCAACAGTGCCGTTCGCCGGGCTCCTTCGGATCGACGGCGAGGCGATAATTTCGATTTCGCCCGCCGCCGGGTCCTCGTTTCAGACCGCACGGCGTGGGGATTGTTCCACAGCTCGCGCAGCTCGATCAGCAACTCCCCCATGTTGCGATAGCGCGCTCCTGGCTCTTTCGCCGTCGCCTTTTGCACGATGCGGTCGAGGGCCTCGGGGACGTCGGGCCGGACCTGCCGTAGCGAGGGGGTCGGCGTGTTGACGACCTCGTACACAACGGCCGCCGCGTAATCGCCCGGAAATGGCGACTCACCCGCCACTAGCTCATAAAGCACCACACCGAACGAAAATATGTCGGCGCGATGATCGACGGCAAGCTGTTGGGCCTGCTCGGGGGACGTATAGGCCGCTGTTCCCAGGGTGCTCCCCGTGGTGGTAACACGCACGGCGTCATGCCAAAGCGCCAGACCGAAATCGCTGACCTTCGCGCAGCCGTCCTCACTCAGCAGAACATTTTCCGGCTTTACGTCGCGGTGAACGACCCCTTTGCGGTGGGCGTAAGCCAGGCCTGAGGCGATCTCCACGCCGTAGCGCAGCGCATCCTCGAGCGGCAGCCGCTCACCCGCTGCGCTCAGCCGCCGAAGCTTGTCGCGAAGCGACCCGCCCGGCAGGTATTCGAGCACCAGGTAAGGTTTGCCCTCGTGGGCTCCGCGGTCGTGAACCGCGGCGATGTTGGGATGATCGAGCGTCAGCGCCGCGCGGGCCTCTTGCTCGAAGCGGTGGGCCGCCTCCGCCGATGGATTCGTCCTGGCGGAGAGCAGTTTCAGGGCGACAAGCCGCTCCCGATTGTGGTCCATGGCTTTGTAGACCACGCCCATACCGCCTTCACCGATTTTCTCGATGATTTCGTATTGGGAGATGCGCTGTCCGACCATAGTCGGGCGAATTTCTCTGAGGAAGTGCCGCTGGTTGCGGTCCGGTCCGGGCACAAGAGGCGGGGTAAATCCCTGGGCTACTTCGCTTGCTGATTAGTATAGACCGTTACAGATCGGTATTACAGAGCGCGTCTCCGACCGAACGGCGAACAGTTTGCCGCCGGCAAACTCGGACACAAAATAGCCGGGCCGCGTCCCGAACTCTGCTACGCAAGGACGCAAGTCGGCGCAACAGAGCGTTAGCGGCCTCCGCCCGGTAAAACAACTTTTTTTGAGTGACTTAGAGCGCTTTCTGAAGCGCTTCGCCCAGCGTCCCTACGGGCTCGGGCTTGGAGGTCTTGCCGCGCTCGGGCTGGTCCTCGGGCTTGCGGCGCTTTCGTTTACGCACGGCCGGGCGCGCTTGAGTGGGCTTATCGCCTTTCGGATGAGCGGTTTTGGCCCTCAGAAGCTTGCCGTCAATCGGCGCGCGGTTGAAACGGCGAATGATCGCCTCCATCTCCTCTTCATTCGGGGCTTCGACAAACGCGTAGCCCTTGGACTGCTGCGTCTCGAAGTCGCGAATCACGCGCACTTCGTCGCACACCAAGTCGCTGCTATGCAGCCAGGACCGGATATCGTCCGCGGTCACCCACTCGGGCAAGTTCCCGAGATAAATGTTATAGGCCATACCTCTGCCGTTTCTCTTCCGTTGATTTATTAGCGTTTGCCGCCTTAACCAGCACGCACGCTCCGCCTAGCGGGGCGTAAAAAGGAGGGTGGAGTAAGGGGTCAAAATCAGTATAGCACAGGGCTTCTTTGCGTCAGCAACGGCGCGTAAGCTGCCTGACAGAACGTCTGTTTCATGACGGTTGCTTTTTGTTTTAGAGCGCTAGGCAAAGTGCCGCCGGTCCCTCTGGCGTAGCCGGTCATACACATCACGTTCGTTGGCATAGGCCGGCTTGCTCATGAAGCGCTTCGCAAGTGGAAATGGCGGCTGCGAACGGCCTCGGTGTCTCCGTTTCCATCCAAATGCACCAATGGGAAGCAAGACCGTTCTGTCCGGGACTGCTAGAATCCATCACGGACACGTCGATAGCGTTTTGGGCTGCGTCGAACTCCGTGGCTTGACCGTCAAACCATCATGATTCTCATTCGTGGTGCGCGCCAGTTAGTGACCCTGCGCGGACCAGCGCCTCCCCGGCGTGGCAATCAGCTTTCGGACGTCGGCATCATCCCTGACGGCGCTTTGCTGATTGACGGCGAGCGCATCCAGCAGATCGGCTCCACGCGGCGTATCGAAAACCTCGCCGCGGCCCGGTCTGCGACAACAATCGACGTCACCGGCAAGGTCGTTCTTCCTGGCTTCGCCGATAGCCATACGCGGCTGATTCTGGCGAGCTTGCCTTCGGATCCGATGGCTGCCCCGGGGCCTGTGTTGCCGGGAGGCGCCCCCGCGCCGCCCTTGCCATCCGCGCGGCGTCCAGGTTCTCCGAAAGCGCTGCGAAATCGCGCGGCCATCTGGGCGCAATTGTTTGCCGCTCACGGCACTACAGCCTTGGAAGTCCGCTCCGGCCTGCGGCTGGATCTTGCGGCGGAAACAAAGGCTTTGCGGGCGGCGCGGGCGCTTGACGGCAATCCCCTCGATGTCAGTTGCGCGTTTCTGGCGGGCGGAGCGACACCCGATGAACCGGCTCGCTCGGAAGCTGATGTCGAGCAGGTCGTCGACGTGCTGCTCCCGGTCATCGGGCGTCGACGATTAGCCGCGTTCTGTGATGTGGAATGCGGTCCCGAGGCCTTTGACGCTACACAGACCCGCCGCATCCTCGATGCCGCCCGCGCCTTAGGGTTCGGTTTGCGCGTTCAAGGCGACCTTTCGGATTCATTCGGTATAGCCCGCCTGGCGGTTGAGACCGGGGCCGCCAGCGCGGAGCATTTGCAGCGCGTGACCGGCCGGGAAATCGACCTGCTGGCCGCCTCAGCGACGATCGCGACCCTGCTGCCCGCCTGGCTGATGGGTCGAGGCGCCGGCGGCTACGCGCCCGCGCGTCAGCTCGTCGATCGCGGCGCTGCGATCGCGCTTGCAACCGGATTTGGGCCCGCTAGCCCGACATTGAGCATGCCGATGGTTCTGTCGCTTGCCTGCCGCGAGATGGAGCTTTCGCCTGAGGAGTCGATCACCGCGGCGACGATCAACGGCGCGGCCTCGATGGGCTTGGCCGAACGGCTGGGCTCGCTCGAGCCAGGCAAACAGGCCGACCTGGCGGTGTTCGACGTGCGCGACTATCGCGAAATCCCCTATTATTTCGGGTTCAACCTTTGCGTGATGACCATGAAGAAAGGCCGCGTTATCTACGAAGCCAAGGCTGGGGCTTACAGCCAATGACGGCGCCGGACCCATCGGCCGGCAAGTCATCGCCGGCTACAGAACCTGAGCGGGCCGATGAGCCTTCGAGACCCGGCCAGCCGCGCATCGAGTGCGTTCCGAATTTCTCGGAAGGCCGCGACCCTGCCGTGCTCGATCGCATAGCGAATGCGATCGCTTCCACGCGCGGCGTCATCTTGCTCGACCGGACGCACGACATCGACCACAACCGCTCGGTCTTCACGTTCGTGGGCGGCCCCTCAGAGATCGAGCAGGCTTTGGGGAACGCGGCAGCCGTCGCCGTCGAGTCAATCGACTTGCGGCGGCACACGGGCGTCCACCCGCGGATCGGCGCGATCGATGTGATTCCTTTTGTTGCGCTCGAAGAAACGACGCGCGAGCAGTGCGTGGCGCTGGCCAACCGCGTTGCGCGGCTTCTTTGGGAGCGATTCGAGGTCCCCAGCTACTTCTACGGCGAGGCCGCGCGCTCGGAGAGCCGCCGCAGACTCGAAGACATCCGCCGCGGCGGCTTTGAGGGCCTTTCGAAAGCGGCGCCCGCCGACGTGGAACGCAGGCCCGACACCGGCGGCCCGGCGTTGCATCCCAGCGCCGGCGCCACGGCGATCGGTGTCCGCAAGTTTCTCATCGCGTTCAATATCAACCTCGCCACCGCCGACGTTTCGATCGCCAGGCAGATCGCAAAGACGATTCGCGAATCCAGCGGCGGGCTTCCGGCGGTGAAGGCCTTGGGTCTCCTGCTTCCGAGCCGCGGGATGGCGCAAGTCTCGATGAACCTTACCGATTTCGAGCGCACTTCGCTGCACGAGGTCTTTGGCTGGGTGAAGCACGAAGCCGAGCGGCTCGGCACGCATATCGCGGGCAGTGAAATTATCGGTCTGGTGCCGCGGCGCGCGATCGAGATGGCCGCCGAACGGTTTCTGCAGATCGAAGATTTCGAGCCCGGAACGGTATTCGAAAACCGCTTGCGGCAAGCAGCAAGAAAATCCGATCCGCGTGCGTGAGCAAGCGGCCGAAAATCGATCCAGCGCGTTTGGGGCCCCGGAAGGGGCGATTCCATCGTGTGCTTACGGGCGCATGGGTAACACTTTATACCGGGCGCCTGGGTAACACTTTT
>JBBDWJ010000283.1:0-14956 GCA_040902925.1 Bryobacterales bacterium
CAGCGACTCGCAATACTTCACTACCTTTTTGTCGTTGGTGTGCTGGAACAGGACGGTGATCTCGCGGCGGCACTCCTCCGGGATCTTCTTCACGTTGGGCGGATTGAAGTGGTCGGGATGCTCGTGGGAAAACCAGATGTGGGTGATGCCGCGGAAGTCTTCGTAGCGGAACTGCGACGGCGCCAGAAGGTCCCAGCCATCGTTAAACACCGGACCCTCCAGCCAGGGATCACAGATCAGCCGGACCGGACCGTGCTCGACCACAAACGATGCATGATTGACGAACTGGAGCTTCATTCCGATTTTGCACCCCTCTGGCATTCCCTGATTGTGAGCCGGCGATCCACGTCGGCGGCCCGCGAGAAGGGACGACGTCCGTGGCGCGCCGGGCAAGCCGTCAGCGAATCAAACATTCTGGGAATCCCGCGCCTGTCTTATTTTCCACCAGGAACTGGCGAGTGAGGTGATCCAGCCCGAAGCGGTTGTATTACTGATCCTCGATCGGCATAAGCCCCTGCCGGTTAAGCCCGTGCCCGGCCACCCAGGGCGGCGGCAGGCTAAGGCAGGCCCCCTGTTCGCGTCCGGACCCTTCATAGCCCGGGCTCATCTGAAGCCTGCTGCCGCAACAGGAGGCTCCATCATGATCTGTGGGCATGATCCGCAGGCATGGGTCTGCAGGCCGCGAGACGGCAAAGTGATGGAAGACCGGCTTCTTTCCTACGCTAGCGCCCCGACCACGTCGCTATACCCCCCAGATACCCCCAGACTCCATTTGTGCTGTGTCCTGTTTCAATCCTGAAGCACGCGGGAGGTTGCCATTCTACGTCGATTACCTGATATGCACACCTATAAACGCTGATTTTGTCGAAGGTTTCGAGAACTATCTGTAAATATGATTATGCGGGCGCTTTGGGTCAGCCGCTACGAATGGGATTCTATCAAGAGTACGAACTCCTCGGTCTAGTTCACGACGGTCCAACGAAGACGCTGCGTGCCCGCGAAATCGCCGGCGACCGCGCGGTCTTCCTGCACCTGCTGACAGGTGCGTTGCCGCCAGACGCGCAGCGAACGCTATTGGAGCACGTGAACGCGCTGAGGGCCCGATCCGCGGACGTGCTCAGGATAGGCGAGTTCGCAGGAACGCGTTACGTCGTCACCGACGTTCTCGACCCCTTTTCCAACCTCGAGCAATGGGTGAGCGAACGGATTCTCGGCGCTGCCGTAAAGGGGGCGGAGCGGCCGCCGACCAAGTCGGACTTCGGTCCGGGGCCTGGCCGCACTCCAACGGAACCTGGGGGGCCGCAGGGGGTGTCGCGAACCCCGCCGCCGAGCGCCACAACCCAGCCCGCTCACCGCAGCCCGCAAGCGACGAACAGTTCGGGGACGTTCTCCGGCAGCCCGTCGCCGCCGAACCGCGTCCATGTGTCCCCGGAGACGCCCTTCCGGGAGGTGGCGGAACCAGCGGCGGTTGATGCTTCAGCGCGCGACTCCGCGCATTTGGCCGATGCGGCTCGCAGCGGCGAGGCGCAGTCTAATCCGCATGTGGCTAATCCGCATGTGGCGAATCCGGATATGGCGAATCCGGAGATGGGGCCGGCGGCGCCGTCCGCCCAGGAGCAGCGGCAGGCCGACTCCGCCACATCCACCACCACCCTTGCCGACGGGTCGCCGCGACGCCTTGACGAGGCGGCCCGCGCGAAGCACCCCTCGAACGGCTTCGATGCGCCGCCGGTAGATTCGGCACACGGAGTTCCGCCCGAGTGGGGACTGCGCGAGCTCACCGATTCACTCGATGCTGCGGCGCCCGAGGCGGACGCGAACCCGCCTTACGCCGATGTCGAGATGCATCTCGACGAGGCCAGCGAGCAATCGGATAACGAAGCCGTCCGGAACGCAATGGAGTCGCTGGAGGGCGCTCTCAAGCTCCGTCCGGACCACGCCGGAGCGACGCCTCTGGCCGGCGACGCGCAGGAGCGCGAGCGTGCTCAGCAGGCACAGGAAGAGCTGCAAGTCCAAAAAGAGTGGCACTACCAGAAGGCTCGCGAAGCTTGGGAAGACGGCGATCTGGAGGCCGCGCTGGATGAGCTCGAACGGCTGTCGGCCATCGAAAACGAGCAGCCGGGTGAGTCGGAGCGCAGCGGCATCTATCGCGAGTTTCAGAAACAAGTTCGCGCCGAGAATGAGGCCGTCAACAATTCCTACGCCGAGGCTCGCGCCCACATGGCGGAAGAGAACCTCGCCGAGGCGCTGGAGATCTGCGAGCGCTACCTCGCGAAATTCCCGAATCACGCGCAGTTTCAGGCGCTGCGATTTGATATCGGCGAACGCAGACGCCAGGAGGCGCTAGCTTTCATCGCCGATACTGACAGGCTTGTGAACGAAGAGCCTAACCTCGACCGAAAAATCGAGATCCTCCAGAAAGCGCTCGAACAGTCTCCTGGGGAGAAGCACTTCGAGGAAGCCGTCCGGCTTGTTCGCGAAAAGCAGCAGTTGATCCGCTCCATCGTCGATAAAGCCCAGGGTCTGGAGCAGTCGCACCGTTTCCGCGAGGCTTTGGAACAGTGGCAGTTGGTGGAATCGATTTACGCGCCGTATCCGGGTTTGCAGGATAACGTCCAGAGGCTCGAGCAGCGTGTGCAGGAAAACCGGGTGCGGACGGAAGCGCGCGCCCGCTGGGTGAGCCAGTCCAAGCGATGTCTGCAGGGCGGGGACTATGAGCAGGCCTTGGAGCTCGTCCGCAACGCTTTGGTCGAATGCCCGGACGACTCGGAGCTTCGCCAGCTCGAGCTCGAGGCCGGCGAGGGATTGCAGCGCGCCGATACGGTAAGGGACCATTTGCGTCAGGCGCAGCAGCACTGGCATGCGGGCCGCCACGCCGACGGCCTCGACCAGTTGCGCCAGGCGCAAAAGATCGACCCGCGCAATACTCTCGTGCGCGGAGAGCTCGTCAACGCGTTGGTGGAGCTAGCCCGCCGGACGGCCGAGACGGATTGGGCCACGGCGCAGCCGATGGTCGAAGAAATCCTCCATCTCGAACCGAACCACACAACGGCTGTCCATCTGTTGGAGCAAATCGGGCACCAGAAGCGCGAGGAAATGGTCTCGTGGTGCCTGGTGGAGGCCCGCCGCCTGCGAGCGGCCGGCGATGCCGAGGCAGCTTACCGATTGGTTTCGGAGAACGCGAGTCTATACCCCGAAGAAGATCGGCTGGCGCAGCTCCAGGCGGCCTTGGCGGAGCAAATCGACCCTTCCCTGCATGAGGCAAATGCCTTCAGGGAGGGCTCTCCATCGGAAGAGAACGGTGGCGCCGGGATCGCCCAGAGTTTCGGCGAGACTCCCAGTCAAGGCTGGCAGCAAGGCCAGGAAAGCTACACGGACTCCGAGATTCGCGCTGAAAACGCCCTCTATGGCGCGGAGCAGCCCGATGGCGACGAGATCGGCGAAACGTACGATACGTCCTTTGAAGCTGGACGAGCAGAGGAATCCGACGGGCCCTTTGGCCTTGGCGGATCGTTTGAATCCTCGGAGGCTCCTTTCGGCGAGGACTCGGCTTCGCCCGCCCACACGCCGTTGCTCCTGTCCAGATTCCCTCAAGATCCCCGGGGCGTCGTCGAAGAACAGGATGACCTGTTGAGCCGCCTGGCGAGCGAAAGCGCCGGGACGCCACCCGGTAAGCAACGGGCGAAAGTGCCGCCGCCCCAGGCCGGGCCGGCTTCCGAAGTGACGCCGCTGAAACAAATCGCGGCGCTGGTCGAAGGGCTTCGCCAAAAGGTGGCCGGCAAGAACTTCGAAGCGATTGGGCGCACATGGCCGGTTGTGCCGACACTGCTGGGCGTTGCGGCGGCTTTCCTGCTCGTCGCGATATTGGCAATAGTGTTGATTTCGCGGATGGCGGATAGTCCTCCGGCGACACCGCCCATCGCGGGTCTGCCGGTGACGATTCAAAGCTCGCCGCCGGGCGCGACGTTCCTTGTGGACGGCCAGACTTGTGTTTCGCCGTGCCAACTCGATCTCGCCCCGCAGCCCCACCGCGTGGAGGCCAATCTGGCGGGCTTTCGCCCGGCGGTGGTTTCGTTCGACGTCGATGAGAGTAGCGCCGCGCAGCCGTTCGTGGTGGCGCTGCTGCCGCTTGTGCCGGGTTTGCACATCAGCTCGGACCTGGCTTCCGGAAGCGTGACGCTCGACGGGAAGGCTATTGGCGAACTCGAGGACGGCGGCTTCGAGGGTGAACTTGCCGACCTTGGCGAGGGAGAGCATACGCTCCGGCTGGCCGGCGAGGGTAGCTCCGCCGCATTCTCTTTTGAGATTCCCGCCGGCGGCGCTCCGCGCCTCACCACAGCGCCGACGGTGACGAGTCTCAAGGCAGTGGTGATCGCCGGCCTTGGCGCGGTGGCGCATGTTTATGCAACCGAGACCGGTCAAACCGTAGCCCTCGACGGCCAGCCGCAGGGAAAGCTCGGCGCCGAGCCGCTCGTCCTGCAGAACCTCAGCGAAGGCACGCATGAGTTGACCATGGGCGCCGGCCGCGAGCAGCGCCGGGTCGTCTTTGAGAGCGGGCAAGCCCCTTTACTGGCGGCCTTCGTCAACTCCGACCGCAATGTGGGATCGCTGCGCGTGATCACCGGCGAGGATGACGTCGAGATCTTCCTGAACGGCACGCCGTACCGCCGTAAGACCGCCCGCGGCCGCCGCCTGATCTATCTTTACCCCAACAAGTTTGAAGTCCGCGTGGAGAAGGAAGGCTTTCGGTCGCCCGCGGTGCAGATCGCCGAAATTCGAAAGGGTGAGGAAGTGCAGCTCGAGTTTGAGCTGACGCCGCTGCCCCGCACGTCGACTCTGCGCATCAGCAACGTCATCCCGGGGACCGAAGTCTGGATCGACGGCCAGTCGCGCGGCACCGTCCGCTCCGCTGTGTTCACGTTGTCGAGTATCGAGCCCGGCAAGCATTCTATCCGGCTGGAGCACGAAGACTATCAGACCGCTGAGTTCGAGCGCGAGGTTGCGCCGAACGCAGTCGTGGAGCTGGACGGCACGCTCGAAAGCGCCGTCGGTACGCTCGAGATTCAAATCATCCCGCCCGATGCCGATGTGCGGGTGACGCTGCAACGGGAAGGCGAGAGCGCTTCGCGGCCTGTCACGGAGCGAACGCTTACGTTGCCTCCCGGCACCTACACTGTTCAGGCCAGCGGGAATGGATTCCAGGATTATTCCGCGACGGTTCGTGTTGCCCTGGGGCAAACCAAGACGGCGGCCCTCACGCTGCGCAAGGAAGAGCAGAAAGTCGTACAGCCGGCAATTACGTTGGGCGATTGGGAAAAGGCCGGCTGGAAGCGCGAAGACAAACTGCTGGTCCGGCGCGGCGGAGACTTTGTCACGCTGCCGAACTCCGGCGGCGCCGGCCGCTACACCTTCACGGGATTGCTGCAGAAAGGCCGCCGCCTGGAGTGGGTGGTCAACTTCACCGACAAAGACAACCACGTCTTTTACCAGCTCGGCGAGGATTTTCTGCATCGCACCGAAGTCACCAAGGGCAAGAAATCAAGGACCGTCAAGATCCCGCACAAAATGAAGTGGAACGACTTTCTGAGTGTCGACATTGGCGTGCAAGGCGGTTCGATCGTCCATCGCGTGCTCGTCGACGATCAGTGGATCGAGCTCGACAACTGGAAGAGTGCGGGAGGCGACTTCACCGCCGGCAAGTTCGGCTTTCACATCCCGGGACGGGATCAGGTAGGCCTGAGCCACTTCGCGTTTCAGCCTGAGCGCTAGGCCGGCATCGCCGCCTGGGGACTACGGCCTGGCCCGAGTGGGCCAGATCCAGGCAGACATCAATTCCTCAATAAATTCCGCTACCATGGGGCTGATGTTGGCCCCACAGACGAATACCGTACTCTCCGACGTCGGCCGCCGTGGCTTTCTGCTCGCCGCGGGCGGCAGTGTTTCGTCAGGCGTGACGCTGGCCGCCGCGGCGGCGCAACGGCCGGCTACCGCGCGTGCCCCGGCCAAGCTGGGATTGGACCTTTTCAGTCTGCGTTCCCAAGGGTGGAGCGCTTTTGAATTTCTCGATTTCTGCGCCAAGGTTGGGGTTGATGTGGCGCACTTTTCCGAGCCCCGATTTCTCGGCGGTCTCGACGAACCCCATTTGCGAAAGGTCAAAGAACATGCCGACCGGCTGGGGGTCGCGCTGGAAGTCGGCTTCGGCTCCATTTGCGCCAGCTCCAGCCGCTTCAACAAAGACGAAGGATCGCCCTCCGAGCAGCTTTTGCGGATGTTCCGTCTCGCCAAGACGCTTGGGTCGCCTTTCGTGCGCTGCTACCTGGGTAGCTCTCGCGAGCGCGGCGGCGAGATCCCTCTGGAGCAGCACATCGAGAATACGATCGCGAGCTGCAAATCGGTTCGCAGCCAGGCTCTGGATCTGGGCCTTAAGATCGCTATCGAGAACCACGCCGGAGACCTTCAGGCTTTGCAGCTCAAGTCGCTGATCGAAGAGGCCGGCACGGATTACGTGGGGGCGCTGATCGATGCCGGCAACGCCGCCTGGACGCTCGAAGATCCTCACCACACGCTCGAAACGCTCGCCCCTTACGCGCTGGCGAGCGGCGTGCGCGATTCCGCGATCTGGCTCACCGACAAGGGCGCCGACGTGATGTGGGTGCCGCTGGGCGAGGGCAACGTGGATATTGCGGGGTGGGCGCGGCGCTACGTCGAGCTTTGCCCGGGCAAGGCGTTTTCCCTCGAAATCATCAACGTGCGCTCGGCCCGCTCGTTCGAGTTTTTAGATGCCGCGTTTTGGGACGCTTACCGCGACGTTCCGGCGTGGGTCTTTGCCGGTTTCCTCAGTCGCGCCCGCCAGGGCAGCGCCTATACCAAAGTCCCTCCGGGTCCGCAGGGCGAAGCGCAGGCCAGCCCGGCGTTCCGGCAGTTCCTGGTCGAACAGGAGCGGCGGGATGTCGAACGCGATGTGGCTTCTGCCCGCAACCTGCTGGCCGGCGACTGAGCGACGAAAGCCTTGGCCGAAAGGCCCTGCAACGCAGGCCGAATGCCTGCCCTCCTTCGAGCAGCAACCGAAAAGGGCCAACCCCAAAGGACGGGCTTCGCCCGCCCGGGACCGGCATGAGTACCGGTCCCCACTGTCGAACACACCTTTGACTTTAATCAGGCCGGCGGCAGTATTCGGCTGAGAAAAAACTCTACGAAGCGATCTGCCTCGACCTCGACGCAGGCGTCGATCCGGCCTTGCAGCTCGCTTGGAGCATTGTGCTTTCTGCGGTCGGCGACGAGCATTCCCTGAGTTAGAGGCCCTTCTGTTTCCACATCGGCTGCGAAAGCTTGCGTTCTCACGAAGGAACGGTCGATGGCGACGCCCACGGCTAGCGGGTCGTGCAGCGGACAGAGGGGTTCGCCTCGACGGGCTGCGCCGACGGCGAAATACATCTCGCTCACATCCGCTAGAAACCTTCCTGTTCGAGCGTTTGTTTTGGCGAGCTGTTCTTCGAAGTCGCTTTTTGCCAGCAGAGTTTGGTGAGTCACGTCGAGGCCGACCAGTGTCGTGTTGAGGCCCGCGCGGAGAACCCGCTGGGCCGCGTGGGGGTCGGCGAAAAAATTGAATTCGGCTGCCGGGGTGACGTTGCCGATGCCTGCTACGGAGCCTCCCATGATGATCAACTCGGCGAGCTGCGTCATCGTGGCGGCATCACGCTCGATCGCGAGCGCGACGTTGGTGAGCGGCCCGACGGCGATCAGCGTGATCTCGCCCGGGTTTTTCCTGATGACGTCAAGGATGAGATCGACCGCCTCCTGATCGCATGCGGTTGCGCGGGGCGCTGCGTAGCGCGGGCTGCCATCGGCCTCAGTCAGCTTGCTGATATCGCCCAAGCCATCCGCGCCATGAACGTGGGAGGCATCGACGGCGTCGCGTTCGAGCGGCCGGCCCGCCCCTCGCGCTACCGGCGGCGGGTTTTCGATACGCAATGCTTCGAGCACCCGTAGCGCGTTGCTTGTGCCCAATTCGACGTTGACGTTGCCGCCCACGGTCGTGATCGCTTCAACGCGCAACTCGGGCGAGCGCAGGGCGAGCGCCAGCGCCAAAGCGTCGTCGATGCCAGGGTCGGTGTCGATGATTACGCGGCGCGGGCTACCCGAGGAGGCGGCTGCCATTTGGATTCCCGGCCCTATTTCAGCTCGCCGCCGGCCACGATGCGCTCAGCGTTGAGGTAAGGACGCAGCGCTTCAGGGATGACGACCGTACCGTCGCTTTGCTGATAGTTTTCGACGATGGCAACCCAAGTGCGCCCGATCGCCAGACCGCTTCCGTTGAGCGTGTGAACCAGTTGCGCCTTGCCCTTTTTCGAGGCATCGCGATAGCGGATCTTGGCGCGGCGGGCCTGGAACGACTCGTAGTTGCTACAGGAAGAGATTTCCTTGAACTCGTTGAGTCCGGGCAGCCAGACTTCGATGTCGTAAGTCTTGGCGCTGCCGAAGCCGAGGTCGCCGCTGCAGAGGAGCATCGTCCGGTAAGGCAGACCGAGACGCTTGAGGATGTCTTCGGCGTCGGCGGTGAGCGATTCGAGTTCGTCGTAGCTTTGCTCGGGCGTCGCGAACTTCACCATCTCGACTTTCTGGAACTGGTGCTGGCGGATGATGCCGCGCACGTCGCGGCCGTAGGAGCCGGCTTCGCTACGGAAACACGGCGTGTACGCCGCCAGGCGAATGGGAAGCTGCGAAGCTTCGAGCGTCTCGTCGGCGAACAGGTTCGTCACGGGCACTTCGGCCGTTGGGATCAGCCAGTAGTCGGTATCGGCGAGACGAAATAGATCCGCGCCAAACTTCGGCAACTGGCCGGTGCCGTAAAGGCTGTTGGAGTTCACGATGAAGGGCGGCAGGACTTCGGTGTAGCCGTGTTCGCGCGTATGCACGTCGAGCATGAAGTTGAGCAGCGCGCGCTCGAGCTTCGCGCCGGCATTCCAGTAAACGGCGAAGCGCGCGCCGGTGATCTTGGCGGCGCGGTCGAAGTCGAGGATGCCGAGAGCCGGCGCGACGTCCCAGTGCGGCTTGGGTTCGAAGTCGAACTTGCGCGGCTCGCCGGCGCGGCGGACTTCCACGTTCGCGGACGCATCGGCGCCGCGCGGAACGTCGGGGTGCGGCAGGTTTGGAATACCCGACAGCACCTGCTGCAAGCGGTCGTCGAGCTCTTTGACGTTGTCTTCGAGCGATTTGATTTTTTCGCCGATCTGGCGGCTTTCGAGGATCGCCTGTTCGGCGTCGCCGCCTTCGCGCTTGGCGCGGGCAACCTGCGCGCTGAACTCGTTGCGCTTGCCCTTAAGCCCTTCGATCTCGGTGACGGCAGCGCGCCGGCTGGCATCGACTTCCTGGAGTTGGTCGAGCAGGTCTTCGCCGCCGCGTCCCGCAAGGCGCTGTTTCGCTTCGTCAAAATGCTGCCGCAGGTAGTTCAGATCGAGCATGAGTTTCCCAGTGTATCGCAGGGCGGTGGAGTGTTCCCGGAACCCGGAACGGCGGCGGCACGCAGGTCGGCATGGGCGCCCACGGCCCAGGCCGAGCCGCCGCCCGCCGTTACGCGATCTTCGATGCTGTAAGGTCTATTGCCGATAAGTTATTTGTAATCATATGTTTGCTCCGGTTAAGCCGTCCCGAAAATGGGATTTGGGTTCGTTTGGCGCATCTTGTTTTCGGCGCAGTCCCCCCTTTTTTCGGGAGTGGACCGGCTGCGGGATTGGGAACCCATGGAATACAGTGCCGGGCTCGATCCCGCGCCGCAGTTCTGCCCGGCCGCAAACTGCCTTTGAGCTAGCCGCGATCGAACGCGGAGATCGATTCCTGAGAATTTGCGTTCGATTGATCCCAAAATACCTCTAGCCCTATTTTAGTGCCGCCCGCCAAATACCTTTCGTTTTGCGAGGGCCGGTCACGGTGTACTTGGCCTCTGGATGCGAGTTGGGAGGCGGGCCAAGCCGCAGGAATTGCCGCCGGCGAGAACACCGCCACCACACCGAAACCCTAAAGGCAGTCGCTTGCAGACCCATGATCCAGGGCTTGATTGGGGCTTTGTACTATCCTGGAGCTGGCTACCTGTAAGCGATGGGGTGATCGTGAAAAAACTGTCGTTACTGTTCGTGAGTTTGGCGCTGGCCGTCTGGATGGGATGTTCCGGGGCGGGCGAGGCGGACGAGACCGCCAGCGTGCGGCAGGCCGTGGAGCGGTATCTTTCCGCGCGGACGGACCTCTCTCTTTCCAGCATGCGTGTGGTGGTCAATAAAGTCACCGTCGAGGGCGAACGGGCTACGGCGGCGGTTACGATTGCTGCCAGCAATGACCCGCAGGCGAAGATGGAGATCATGTACAACCTTCGCAAGACAGCACAGGGTTGGGAAGTCGAGCCGCCGCAGGGAGGGGCAGCCGGCGCTCACGGCGGGTCCGCGCCAAAGCCGGAAGCCGGCGGCGAGTCAATGCCTCCCGGGCATCCCCCGGTTGGCGGCGAGACTGCGCCGGGCGCCGCTGAGTTGCCGCCTGGGCATCCACCTGTCGAGAATTGATGCCGACGTGACTCGACTGGGCGGAGTTGGCGTCTCATGCCGCCGTTGTGGGGCCTTCCGTGGCGACGAATCGTACCAGGCCGCTTTGGCCTGCGCTTCGCTCCGGCGGACAGGCGGGAGCGCCTGTCGGTACTTGGCCTGTCCCGTTCGGGACAGGTTTTCATCGTCGGCGCCGCCTGATTTGCGCGTCATTTAGTCTTCGGAGCTTTCATGGATCGTACGAAATCGCAGCAGCTTTTTGAGCGGGCGCAGGCATCGATTCCTGGCGGGGTGAACTCACCGGCGCGCGCCTTTCGGTCTGTTGGCGGGACCCCTGCGTTCATCCAGCGCGGCGAGGGCTCGCGGCTCTATGACGTCGATGGGAACAGCTATCTCGACTTTGTTGGCTCGTGGGGTCCGTTGCTGTTGGGCCACCGGCATCCCAAGGTGATTGCGGCTTTGCAGGAAGTTTTGGCCGTCGGGACGAGCTTCGGCGCTCCGACCGAGCGCGAAGTTGAGATTGCCGAGCTAATCTGCGAGCTGGTTCCTTCGATCCAGATGGTGCGGCTGGTGAACTCGGGCACCGAGGCGACGATGAGCGCGCTGCGTGTCGCCCGCGGCTTCACGGGCCGTGATTTGGCGGTGAAGTTCATCGGCTGCTACCACGGCCATGTCGATTCGCTGCTGGTGAAGGCTGGCTCGGGCGTGGCGACATTGGGGATCACCGATTCGGCCGGCGTGCCGCGGGCTTTCGCGGATACGACGATTCCCCTGCCGTTCAACTCGATCGAGGCGGTCGAGGAGTGTTTCCGGCAGCATGGCAGCAAGATCGCATGCGTGATCGTGGAGCCCGTGGTCGGCAACATGGGCTGCGTGCCGCCGCAAGAAGGCTTCCTGCAGGCCTTGCGCGAGATTACGGAGCGGGAAGGCGCGCTGCTAATTTTTGATGAGGTGATGACGGGGTTTCGCGTGGCTCTCGGCGGGGCGCAGCAGCTTTATGGCGTGACTCCGGATCTGACGACGTTGGGGAAAGTCATCGGCGGCGGGCTGCCGGTTGGCGCTTATGGCGGGCGGCTTGACGTGATGCGCATGGTCGCGCCTCTCGGGCCGGTGTATCAGGCGGGTACGCTTTCGGGAAATCCGTTGGCGGTTGCCGGAGGGTTGGCGACTTTGCGCTTGCTACGGGATTCGCCCGGTCTCTATGAGGCGCTGGATCGACGCGGCGCTCGACTGGCGGACGGCGTGGCCGCGGCGGCGCGCGATGCGGACATTGCGGTGACGATCAACCGTGTGGGGTCCATGATTACTTTCTTTTTCAATGACGGGCCGGTACGGAATTTCGATGAGGCTTCGCGCAGTGACGCCAAGCGCTTTGGCCGGTTCTTCCATGGGATGTTGGACGCGGGAGTCTATCTGCCCTGCTCACAGTATGAAGCGGCGTTCCTGTCGGCGGAGATGACCGACCAGGATGTGGACGACACGATCGCCGCGGCCGCGAAGGTTCTTAAGGCTGTGGCCCGCGAGACGCCGAAGCAGGCGGGGGCATAGCACGCATTCTCGAACGGACTGGACTCCCGGTTCATCGAGGGCAACGATTCCAGTTCGTCATGGTTAAAGCTTTTCAGAAATACCTCCTCCCGGGCTTTGTCTTCCAGTCAATTGTGGTTGGCGGCGGCTACGGCACCGGGCGCGAGCTCGTCCAGTTCTTTCTGACCAAAGGGCCTCTCGGCGGCTACCTTGGCATGCTCGTCGCAACGTTGATCTGGGGCCTCATTCTGGCCCTGGGCCTCGAGCTAGCGCGCAGCGGGGGACTTTACGATTACCGGACCTTCACCAAGAGCCTGCTTGGACGCGCGTGGGTGGTTTTCGAAGTGCTCTACGTCGCGGGCGCCGTTCTGACGATCGCCGTCGTTGGATCGGCTTCCGGCGAGCTTTCCGCTGAGATGTTTGGGTTCGCACCGCTGCTGGGAACGATAGCCGCTGTTGTCGTCGTCGCCTTCCTCGCCTTTTGGGGCAGCGCACTGATTGAGCGGTTTTTCTCGCTGTGGTCCATGGCGCTCTACGCGGTCTACCTCGTCATGATCGCGATGGTCGTTCCGCGCTTCGGCGGCGCCATCGCGCGCAACGCGGCGGTCTCGGAGCCGGGCGCGCCGTGGCTGCTCGGCGGCCTTGAGTACGCCGCGTACAACCTCGCCGCTCTGCCGGCCATGTTGTTTGTCGCCCGCCATCTCGAGACCCGCCGCGACTCGATGATCGCCGGCTTCATGGCCGGCCTGATCGCAATGTTCCCTGGCGTTCTCATCTACACCGCTCTGCTGGCCTTCTATCCGGCGATTGTGGAGGAGTCGATTCCGGCGAACTTCGTGCTTGCTCAACTCGGCAGTCCCGGCTTCCAACTCTTCTTTCAACTGGTTCTTTTTGGAACGTTCATCGAGACAGGCACGGGCATGATCCACGGATTCAATGAGCGGGTCGCGGGGTTTTTGGAAGAGCGCGGCCGAGAGCTTACGCACTGGCGGCGGCTCGGTATCGCCGCCGTGCTGCTGGTGGTTTCCGTCTGGCTCGCGGACCGTTTTGGGCTGATCGCGCTGATCGAGCGTGGTTATGGCCTGATCACCTACGGTTATTGGCTGCTGTTCCTGCTGCCTATTCTGGTCGTGGGTTTTCGGCGGATTGTTTTGAATCGCCAGTAGTGTTCAAAGGGCTGGTTCCGCGGTGTTGAGGAGTTTTGGCGGTCTTTGCGTGCGGCCGGTTGGCGGTTCGTGCATTTGTTTGCATTGGGTCACCCCGCCCTTGCGGACGGGGCTCGGATCGCCTTTGGCGATGTTGCTTCGCGCCTTGCCAGCGGCGAATGCCGCTACAGTGCCACCGGCTGTCTGGCAGGTTTTCCCAGCTCAGATTCCAACAGCCGCCAACGCGATTGTGGAGCGGTGGCCTTCGACGACTACGATGCCGCTTTCGGTGACGTGGCAGCCTTCTCTGGCCCGGTCGCGTTCGGGATCGAAGCCCACTTGCTCGCCCGCCTTGATGTGCGCGTTTTTGTCGACGATCGTGCGGCGGATTCGCGCTCCGGCGCCGATGTGGCAATTATCCATGACGATGGAGTCGACGATCTCGGCGCCGTTGTCCACGAATACGCGCCGGCCGAGCACGTAATTGCGCACCTCGGCGCCGGCGACGATACAGCCTTCGCAGACGATCGAATTGATGGCCACGCCGCGGCGGCCTTCTTCGTCGAACGTAAACTTCACGGGGCCTTCCGAGTATTCGGCGGTGCGCAGCGGCCACTCATAGTTGTAGAGGTTCAGGGCGGGCTTGATGGAGCGCAAGTCCATGTTCGCTTCGTAGTAGGCTTCGATCGTTCCTACGTCGCGCCAGTAGCCGCGGTTCTCGGGCAGATCCCCGGGAACGATATTCGTATCGAAGTCATAGGCGTAGATCGGCAGCTCGCTGACCATTTCGGGAAGCATGTCTCTGCCGAAATCGTGATCGCTGTCGGGCCGGGCGGCGTCGCGCCTCAATTCGGACACCAACACCTCGCGGTCGAATACGTAGTTGCCCATCGAGGCCAGCGTCCAGCCGGGGCGGCCCGGAATCTCCGGCGGATGTTTCACTTTCTCGTAGAAGCGCACGATGCGCCAATCGGCGTCGACCTCCATGGTGCCGAAGTCTTCGGCTTGGCTGACCGGGATGGGCAGTGCGGCGACGGTGCCTTTGGCTCCCTGGCCCTTGTGATAGGCAAGCATCTTGCGCACGTCCATGCGGTAGATGTGATCAGCGCCGAAAACAGCGACTAGCTCGGGATTGGCCAGCTCGACCAGGTGGATGTTCTGATGAATTGCGTCGGAGGTTCCCTGATACCATTGCTCGCCCTTGCGCATCTGCGCAGGGACCGGAATGATGAACTGATTCTTGAGCATGTTCGAGAACTGCCAGGCGTCGCGCATGTGCTGCAGCAGCGACTGGCTCTTGAACTGAGTGAGCACGTAGATCGAATAGATGCCCGAGTTCACCAGGTTGCTGAGCACGAAATCGATGATGCGATATTTGCCCCCGAACGGCACCGCGGGCTTGCTACGTTCGTTCGTTAGCGGCGACAGTCGCGTGCCTTTGCCGCCCGCCAATACAATGCCCAGGACGCTGATCGGTTCGGCCATCAAAAATCCTCCGCTAACAGTCTATTACTCCGAGGCACAGGCTCGCGGGCTTGGGGGGAGGTTTTTTGTCGTTGATCGGTTGATCGGTTGATCCGCGGGGCCCGCGGTTACGGTTTGACGGCGGCACCGGTTGTGGTTCGTGGATTGGTTGTATCGCCCCTTCCAGGGCTCATTGCTTTGGTTTTGTCTTCCCACGGCTGAAGCCGTGGGCTATTAGTTGGTGCTTGCCGGGCGGGTGGGTAACAGATTATGCCGGGCGCCTGGTGAACA
>JBBDWJ010000284.1:0-14887 GCA_040902925.1 Bryobacterales bacterium
CTGGTCGCGGCAACTGCCGCCGCGGATGAACCGTGCAAGGGTCCCGCCGACCTGACGCGAGCCGCGGCCGCCGGCGAGGACCGCGCTCACGCCGCTCTCGGCTACTGGTTCGCTCAGCAAGGCAGCAACGCCTGCGCCGTCGCCGCGTTCCGCCAAGCCGTCGCTCGCAATACCTCTTCGGCGGAGTCCCGTTACAACCTCGCGGTGGCGCTCGCCGAGGGCGGCGACTATCAAGCCGCGCAAGCAGAACTAGAAACAGCCGCGCGCCTCGACCCGAACAACGCTCAGATTCAAGCCATGCTGGGCGCCGCGCTGTCTGAGCTCGCGCGCTATCCCGAGGCGGAGCGCGCCTTTCAAACGGCACTTCGTCTCGACCCAGGTTCCGTCTTCGCCCTAAGCGAGCGCGCGGAAATGCAGCGCCGTCAAGGCAAGTCCGCCGAAGCGATCGCGACGCTGACCACGCTGCTGCAACTGGACCCGGCCAACGAGCGGGCCAAGGAATTGCTAGCGGAGCTGCAGCGTCCCAGCCCTTCGGCTCCAGTGCGTCTCGCGCCTTCGGAGGACGAGCGCCCCGCGCCACCGGAGCCCAGGCGCCCCACGCCATCAGCGGCCGCCCGAGCCGCCGCCGCGCTGCGCGCGGGCGACTTCGCCGCGGCCGAGTCTGCCTATCGCGAATACCTAGCGGGTTCGCCCAGCGACGCCGCCGTCCACTATAACCTCGCCGTCGCGCTAGCCTCGCAAGGCAAGTACGCCGAAGCCGAAGCGTTCATGCGCGAAGCCTCTCGCTTGCGGCCCAACGATCCAGAGTTCCTCGCCGGCCTCGGCATGACGCTCGCCCGCCAGGGCCGCGTAAAAGAGGCGGTCCCCATCTTTCGAACCGTGGTCGAGCTGCGGCCCGATTCGGCGGACGCGCACGTCAACCTGGGCGTAGTGCTCGCCGACAGCTCTCTGCCCGCCGAGGCGCTGCGTGAATTCGAGCGCGCTCTCGAAGCGGCCCCAGTCTCCGCGCCGGCGCGTTTCTACCGCGGCCGCGCGCTCTACGATTTGCGCCGCTACGAGGAAGCCCGCTCGGCGCTGCTCGAAGCCAAACAAGTCGCCGAAGGGAACCCCGAGGTGCTGCGCTTTCTGGGAATGACGCTCTCCCGCCTCGAGCGTTATGAAGAGGCGGCGGACATGCTGCGGAAATCAGCCGAGTTGGGACCCAAAAGCGATGTCGCGCACGAAGAGCTAGGCCGCGCGCTTCTCAATCTGCGCCAAAGAGAGGAAGCCGTCGCAAGCCTCAAGCGAGCCGTCGAGTTGAACCCAAAAAACGCGTCAGCCACCGCCACGCTGATCCGCGAGCTGTACCGGGCGAAGTCGGACGACGTGGCTACATATAGCGCCAGGCTCCGCGAGCTGAAGGAACAAGAAGCCGCAACAATTCGCGCCAAGACGCTATCGAACTTCGCGCTGCAAGCGGCCGAGAACGAAGATTGGCAGCGAGCCGTCACACAACTCCAGGAAGCCATCGAAGCATGCGCGGAATGCCCCATTCAGGCCCTGCTCCACAAAAATCTGGGACTGATTTTCGCGCAATCCGGCAACGAGCAAAGCGCCGTCCAACAGTTGCAACGCGCGCGCACTCTGGATCCGGAAGACGAAGACATCGCCTACGCATTGGCTCTGCTCGAGAGAAAGCTAGCCAGCGAATAACGCGACTCAATATCATGTTCGCCATCCTAGTCCCTCCAACTGCCGGACCCCCATTCTTTAATCTTGCCTTTTGCCTTTTGCACTTTGCACTTTGCACTGCCTTGAACTCTCCAAGCAGTGACGCGGAAACTGGCCCTCTGCCGTTCATGGCTTGACCCCGTAGTCACCATAGAAGGTATCCTGAAACGAGAGTCAAAGATTGAGCGCCAACTGCTGCCATCACACGCCGGAAAACCAGCTTCGGGACCAGGCCTACCGCCGCGTTCTGTGGTTTGTGCTTGCCATCAACGCCGCCATGTTTCTGGTCGAGATGATGGCCGGCCTGGCGGCGGCGTCGGTCTCACTGCAGGCCGATGCTCTCGACTTCCTGGCCGATACGGCCAATTACGGAATCAGCCTGTTCGTTGTCGGCATGGCGCTTCGTTATCGGGCAAGCGCGGCGCTCGCCAAGGGTATGACCATGGCGCTGTTCGGCGTGTGGGTGCTGGCGGCGTGCTTCTGGCACGCTGTTCATGGAACGTTGCCGGACGCCGTGACCATGGGCGCGGTCGGAGTTGTTGCGCTCATCGCCAATGCGGCCTGTTTCGTTCTGCTTTGGGGATACCGCGCCGGTGACAGCAACATGCGGTCGGTCTGGCTGTGTTCACGCAATGATGTAATCGGAAATTTTGCGGTGCTGCTGGCCGCCCTGGGCGTATTCGGAACCCGCTCGGGCTGGCCCGATGTAATCGTGGCGTCCGTCATGGGCGGGCTCGCCCTCCAAGGCGCTTGGCACGTGATCCGGCAGGCGTCCGCGGAGCTCAACGAAGCGCAAGCAGGAGATCCCGGCTGAGTGAAGCCACCGCCGGGCGCTGGCCCTTTGTCTTCGGCGTCACAGCCCACAAACTCTAATCCGGCAACCCGATGGCATAGAGCGCGTTTTGCGTTCGAATATACATCTGGCCTTCACTGACTGCCGGGGTGGCGTAGATGTCCGAATCGAATTCATTGATCGCCACGATTTCCCAATCGCCGGCAGCACGCAGCACGGCGACCTTGCCATGTTCGCTGGCAATGTATACCTTGCCGTCGACGCCGATCGGTGAAGCGTAGTAGTCGTCGAGCGCGCCCGTTAAACGCGCCTGCTTGAGCACCTTGCCGGTCTGTGCATCCAGAGTGGTCGCGATGCCGCCGTTTCGGAACAGGAACACCACGTTGTTGTAAACGAGGGGCGACGGCACGTCCGGCAGCGACTTTTCATGGCGCCAAAGGACGTGCGTGTCGGTCACATCGCCGCTGCCCCCGAGCCTCACCGCCAACAATCCGTTGCGCGAGGCGCGGCGCGTGCGAAAAAACGTCCACTCCCTCTCGTTCAGAAAGCCATCGCGGTCCAAGTCGATCGCGCGCCACGTTCCGGTGGGCTGCCAGGGCGGTGGCAGTTCCGCCTGAGAAAGCTTCCCGTCGTGATTGGCATCGGCTGCGGCGGTCACCTCCTCGAAATTGGGCAGCTCTACCTGCTCCCCAGCGTCGTTCCCCGGTGTCCAGCCGCTGAAGTAGACAATATCACCGGCAATGGTTGGCGCCGATTTTGGCTGGCACGTAAGACCACGAACGAACCAGAGTGGTTCGCCGTCCACGATGGAATACGCCGTGAGTTGATAGGAGCCAGGAGCGATGACCTGTACGGGCCCGCTGGCCGGCCGGTAAATGATCGGCGTGGAGTACCCGTTGATGACATGGCGCGGTGTTTTCCAGGCGATCTTGCCGCTATCCGCATCCACCGCGATCATGTACGCGTCGGTGTCCTGGTCAAAAACGAGGATGACTCTCCCATCCGCATGGACCGGCGATGCAACCACGCCGTGTTGACTGTTAAAGGGCCCGAGCGGCAACTGCCATCGCTGTTTGCCCTCAAAATCGTAAGCGACAAGGCCGAAGTCAGCGAAGAAGACAAAGACGCTCTTCCCGTCAGTCACCGCCGTGGGCGCCGCGCGATCATTGAGGCGGTGCTGGGCTTCACGCTTGGCCGCGCGAACGGATCGCCGCCACTGAACCTCCCCGGTGGTGCGGTTCAGGCACATCGTAATCAAATCGTCGCCCTCGGAAGCCGTGAGAAAAATGCGATCCCCGACGAGAACAGGGGATGACTTCCCTGCAGGCGCCTCGGTCCTCCACAGAACGTTCTTCCGCGGGCCAAACTCGATGGGCACGCGGCCGCAGGAAGCGCAAAGTCCCGAGCCATCAGAACCGCGGAACTGAGTCCAGTCGGCGCCGAACAGACCGAGAGCGAGCAGCGGAAACAGAAGGATGCGCATTGGCCTGCTATCCATCTTAACCCGTCGTCGAGCGCGGAGGACCCTCGCTCCCTCTCCCGACAGGGAAAAACGTCGGCAAAAGCGTGCCGGGCTGACGAAAGGCATCCTGAAAGGATCGCTCCTTCTAGTGGAGTGTTGCAGCAACAGGTTGATCATGGACAAAGTTGGGTAGGGGCGTAGCGTGCTACGCCCGCGGCCCGAGCACGATAAAGGTTCCTCTGCGACAGTCTCTAGTCAGGCTTGACCCTTGTCCAAAGATCGGTGAATTCGATGGTGTCGAAGAACGCTATCCCTTCGACGATCTTGCCGTCACGCACTCGCATAAACCACGTGTACGTGTTGCGGTAAGGTTTTCCGTCGCGGGCGATCGCCTCGGCGTCAAACAACGCAATGACCAGTTTGCTGCTGGACGCTCAGCCGCCCGGGGTGATCCGCGCAATCCAAAGATCGGCTCCTGGCGGCCACTCGATCCCTGGCGGCATCACACCGATGACGATATGATCACGTCCATCCAGCAAAAGCGTTCGGCCGATGATCTCGGGCTTCCCGCCCAGCTCGTTTTCCCACAAACTGTGACTAAGAATCATCATCGGCTGAGCGCGAGCCTCAAAATCTTGCGCGAGAAAAACACGCCCAAGCCACGGAGAACGGTTGATAACGGCAAAGAACTCCGCTGTGACCCGGGCGGCCTGAACATCGGCGAGAGCATCCCCGTGCTGCAATTGGCCCGTGCTCACTTCATAGGTCGAATCGGCAGGATGATCAAATTCAACCTCACGGTCGCCTGGCGCGTAACAGGAGAGCATTAGGCCCGCGACGGCTGCGATCGCTGCAAGACTTGCACAGTCCTTCGCGATGCCTATAAAAAGGCGCTCACGAATGCGCCTGCCTCGCCGCATGGCGCGCTGGTCATAAAGTAGTGGATCTGGAGAATCCATGACTTCATCATAACGGCGGCAGAACAGAAACCACTAGCGTGGGATAGACAGCGGCGTATAGCCAGACCGGGCCAAAAGGCGGACGGCTCTCGCTGACAGCGCAGTGTTTATCGAATCGCTAACTCCCGCGGGCTGCGCTACGATAATGGCAGTATGGAACTCCCCTCGCCGTCTTCGCTCCAGAGGGCCTGGCGCAAACTGAACGATTGGTTTCGGCGCAAGCCGGAGAATCCCGGAGACCCCTACGCCTACGTCGGCGCGCCGACAAAGCCCAGACCTCCGCATCTCAGTAGATCCGCGGTTGCGGAACTGCCAGATCCGCGCGAGTAGCAGCCTCGCAACCGCATGGCAGAATCGCGCCGATCAAGGCAAATCGTGACGTTCGAAATGCCTAGTAGTCTGCTGAGAAGCTTCTAGCCCCGTATAAACGCCAATCGAAAACCAATGGCTCATCTGCGTGCATCTGTGGCTAATTCTCTTTTTCTATGACAAACGAAACCACACGCAACCACTTGGGACAACCCATCGGCTTCCCTCTATCCGATTGGCAGCCTCGGCCGTTGCCGCCGCAAGCACCCATGCACGGCCGGACCTGCCTCCTCGAACCCCTCAGCCCCGAACGCCATGCCAAGGAACTGTACGACGCTTACAGCGAAGACACCGCGGGAAGTCTCTGGACGTATCTTCCCTATGGTCCATTTGCTTCCCTTGCCGACTTTCAGTCTCACGTGGAGTCATGCAGCCGTGGTGATGATCCGCAGTTTTTTGCCCTGATCAACGCGGATACCGGAAAGGCGGAAGGCGTCGCCAGCTATCTGCGCATCACACCCGCCGCGGGCGTTATCGAGGTGGGTCATATCAGCTACGCTCCCAGGTTGCAGAAAACGGCCGCGGCAACCGAAGCCATGTATCGGATGATGTGCCGCGCTTTTGATGAGCTGGGCTACCGTCGTTATGAATGGAAATGCGACGCGCTCAATGCCCCTTCCCGCAGTGCCGCCTTGCGCCTGGGCTTCACCTTCGAAGGCATCTTCCGCCAAGCCGTCATTTACAAGGGACGCAACCGGGACACGGCCTGGTATTCGCTTCTGGATACCGAATGGCCGGCGGTCAAACAGGCATTTGAAAATTGGTTATCCCCCGGCAACTTTGACGCCGCTGGCCGGCAGCGCCGGTCTCTCGCGTCTTTGCGGTAAGCCGCCCGGTGGACGGGCCGGTCACCTGCTGAACGTGAATCCTAGTCCCGTGGTGTAGAGCAAGTCGTTGTTCTTGCGGCCAGGCACAGGATTGCTCAAGTACCGGTCGCTGATCGCAACATTCCAAGTCAGCCATTCGGCCACTTTCGTAGTGGCGCCGACGTCGAAGTTGATGCGGTACTCGCCGCCACTCGACAGATTGTTGAACATGCGGAACGATTGCACAAGATCCATCCGGCTATTCACCTTATAGCTGAAATGGTTTCCCCAGTAAGCTTCCGCCGAATTGCGCGTGAAAGCGTCAGCATCTAGCGGGTCGAATGTTTCACGATTCCACGCGGCGCCGCCGACGACCGCAAGTCGTCCAGACTCGGCCGTCCAGACCTGATAGCCCAAGCCGCCGCCCAACACCACCCGAAGATCGAGCGACTGGAACGCGTCGTATTCATAATCGTTGAAGGCGTTGACGAATACGCGGCTCGTCAGATTTCGCTCGTAGCCCCAGCCGCCGCGAACCGCTTTTGCCGTTTGCTCGCTGACGCCATCGAACGTCGCCGTCGAACGAATGGAGTTGAAGTATCCCGTGGTCCGGCTCGTGTTGGAAACGCGCACAAGGCTGATCGGCGTCGTCAACGTCGAAGTCCCCGCATTTCCCTTCGCGCCGGCGATATTCAGGCTCCCGGTGATGGTCCAGAGATCGAGCAAACCGGGATCGAGGAGCCGTTCATAAGCGCTCTGTTCCGTGTCGTCGCGCAACGCCACGATCTCGCTGGGAACGGCGCTCTGAGGCCCTTCGGGAGTAACGACCTGGATGCGCCCATCCTGCGTTTGTAGGGTCCCCTTAACGGTCCGATCGTTCGGCAGCGCTACATTGAGCGGCTGGTCGGTTGTGATCGTGGCAATGTCGTCCCATGGGAACGTCACGGTCCCGAAGTTCTTGCTCTTCATCGTTACCGTTTCGCCGTCCTTCTTGACGATATCTCCGGTGATCCGGTCGCCATCTTTGAGCACAACTTGATCTGCCCAGGCGACGCCCAAAAGCAACCACACCAGCGATGAGAAGAGCGCAGCTTGTCGGATTTTGCGATATGACATGGCTTATACCGTGTTATCTAGGCCTTTAGTTCTTGAGGCACGAACGGGCGAGGTGGCGGGAGATGCAGTGGGACGGTTTCAGCAGGACAGTCGCATCTCAGATCCACAGGTCGAGCGATGAGGAAAAACTACTCTCGTCCGCAAGCTATTCCTCACCGCACGGGATTGTCCTGCCTTCTGCTCTCAGTATAGTGGGGCGAACAGGCAACGGATCTCAAGACCAGGCGTTCCAGCATAGCCAGAGACATCGAGCCTATTGTTCCACGAAGTAGAGCGGCGCCCCCGCCGACTCATCCAGCCTTGCACGCCAGCCGGGACCGTGATTTCGTTCCGGCTGGACCTACCGTGGCAACTCGTGCGATAAAGGCGGAGTCCGCCCCTTTGCAAGATGCGCGGAACTGGCCGGGCCGTTTCCTCGTCCCACCGGTCCCCAGTCATAGCGGGCAGTTATTCCGGCCGTTCCTTAGTGATACAAGGAGAGCACAATGGGATTATTCAGCAAGATTCTCGAGACACTCGGTATGGGTGGCCCTGCCGCAGCCACTCCCGCCCCCAAGGCTGGGGCCCCGAGCTCCGCGGCCGCTCCCGTGATCCGCGGTCCGGTTCAGCCTCCTCCACCCAAGGCAGTCGCCGTCGTCGATGTCGTCGCTCAACTCGAAAAGCGCGCGGCGTCGAATCCGCAGAAGCTGAACTGGCGGACATCCATCGTCGATCTGCTAAAACTTCTCGATATCGATAGCAGCTACGGAGCGCGCAAGGAGTTGGCCGCGGAGCTGGGCTGCCCCGCGGAGTTGATGGGGGATTCGGCCAAGATGAATATGTGGCTGCACAAGACCGTGCTCGCGCGCATTGCCGCCAATGGAGGCAATGTGCCTCAAGACCTGCTCGATTGAGCGGGTAACACGACTACGATCCAAGTGAGATCAGGCATCCAAGTGAGATCAGGCATCTAAGGGAGACCAGGCACATGCAAATCACAGATATCCTCGCCCAGATGGGCGGCCTTCAGTCGATGGCGCGAGAATTGGGCGTCAGCGAGACGCAGGCGGCGAGTGGCGTCGAGGCTCTCGCTCCCGCGATTCTCGGCGGATTCAAGAAACAGGCGCAGGCGCGGCGCGCGGCCCCGGAAGGGCTGGGCGGCCTGCTCGGGCAACTCGGCGGCGGCGGCCTGCTCGACGATGTGCTGTCGCCGCAGCCGACCAACGTGAGCCGTGGCAACGACGTGCTGGGCCAAATATTCGGATCCAAGGACGTGAGCCGCGCGGTCGCGCAGAACGCCGCTACGCAGTCGGGGCTCGATGCGTCGGTGCTCAAAAAGATGCTGCCGATGTTGGCGATGCTGGTCACCGGCTACATGGCGAAGCAGGGCGGCGCCAGCGCCGCGGCACAGCAGCCCGCGCCATCGGGCGGCGGACTCGGCGGCCTGCTGGGAAATCTGCTCGGCGGCCAGGGCGGCGGCGCGCCGGCAGGCGGCTCGTCCGGAATCGCCTCAATGCTCGACCTGAACGGCGACGGCAATCCGCTGGACGACATCCTGCGGATGGCCGGCAAAGCGATGCGCTAGCCGGATGTGGCTAGCCGGACGGACTAGCCGCGCCGCTCGCCGCGAGATCGAGAGGCGGCGCGAACTCGGAGCTCACCGCCGAAGCGAGGCAGTCTCGGGGGCCGGCCCCAAAGCCTCGTGGCGCTATTCCCTCGCAGCCTTCCGTGCCTGCACTTCCTCCACGAAGTAGAGTGGCACCCCTTCGGACTCATCGGCGTCCCCGAACTTTACAAACAGCTTCGGATTCGCGCCAGGCGGCCGGTTCGTCAGTTCCACATTGAGCTGGATCAGCGAGAGGAAGTTTGCCGTCAGGCCGCAGTAGAGCACCTTTACGGGCGCGCTGGCCTGGTCGGTCCTGACCGTGACTAGCGGCGTGACCGCGCAAGTCGACAGCGGGTCGGAAGGACTGGCTTGGGCGTCCGCCGGCGGGTTGTTCAGACTGCTTACGCCCGTTCCGTAAGCGACCAGCACTTGATTGGGCTTCGCCGGGTTGTCCGGCGTGACGAGCTGATTTTCCGCGGTGACGATGACCGGGTCGAGGCTTTGATCGGGCGTGCCGAGCGCGCGGAAGTAGGAGAAGAAACCGAAGGCGTCGGGTTTCACTTCGAGCTCGAAGCTTTCTCCGGGCACGCCGTTGCGAATCACGATCACTTGCGCGATGCTGCCGATCTCGACACCGCCCGGCACCTGGAAGTTGATCTGCGTGGGCGATACATATTGGATCGCCGCCGGAATGCCGTTCACGGTGACTTCGATGCCGCCCAGCTCATAACGCAGCGGCACGATGCTCGCGAGCATTTCCACCGCCGCGAACTCGCTTCCGAAAGCAGAGGCGAACGCTAGCGGCGTCAAAACGGTACGGTAGCTGGCGGCATCGGTGACGTTTTGGATCTCGGGCAGCAGGCTCACGATCGGTTCGCTGGATCGGATGACGATGGCAACGGAATTCGATTCCAGCGTGTTGCGAACCACCAATACTCGCAGCGCGCCTGGTGTTGCGGTGAGCAATGCGGGCAAGGTCGCTTCGAGCGCCGTCCTGGCGAGGAAAGTGGTCTCGAGCAGATCCAGACCCTCATCGGAGGAGGAAGGCAGCGCTACGACCGAGTTTGCGGAAAAGCCCTGGCCGTTCACGACGATAAGGGTGTCGCCGTTGCCGGCCGGAATTTCCGCCGGGGTGACGTTCGTGATCATGGGGGCAGCTTCCGTAATCGTAAGCGCGGCGGGCGCCGACTGCAGATCTTCGAGATCATCCGGCGTGACGACAGTGATATTCAGAAATCCCGGCGAGGCGAGGTCCCCTAACGGGACCACTGTCATCAGCGTATTCGCGTCGACGAACTGAGTCGGATAAACATTGCCGTTCCACATGGCCATCGATTGATTGAGGAAGCCGCCGCCGTAAATCGTCAGACTCACGTTCTCTAGCGGCCCGGCTTCCACCGCGGCGGGTTCGAGCCCTGTGATGGCGGGCGGGCCGGGCCTGACCACAAACGGTTGGCGCGCCAGCTCTTCGCTTCCATTCAGCGTGTAGACAACCTCGTAGTTGCCCGCCGCCAACGGTTCGACCGGCGTCTTGATCTCATAGTCGGTGAGGACGAACAGGCAAGAACCGTCCGGCTTCTCGGTGGCAATGGTAATGCGGTTGCCGCTGAGCGTGTAGGCTCCACTGTGATCGTCCGCGACCTGCGGGTGACAGCCATCTCTCCAGGTGTCCGACAAGGTGAGCAGAAAAGGCTCGCCGGCGACGGGCGGATTGGGGTCCACGGTGACTCGATCTTCCTCGATGGAGAACGGCAGGGGACCGCAAGCCAGCACCCCGGTCGAGACATCCTTGACCGTGATGAGCATCGGCGCGAATTCCGGGAACAGCGGATTGCAGAAACCGTTGACGCACGGCGGCAACTCTTCGATGAGTTCCCTGGGCACCTCTCCGAAGAGCTTGCCGGCCTGAAATCCCGTCTCGAGCAGCGTCTCGTCGCCGGTGGCGGTGTTGGTCCAAACCAGCACCAGGTTTTCGTGAAGGCTCTCGCCTGTCGCTTCGAGGGTGAAAGCGGGCGACCCGGCGGGCCGCTTCGACGGAAAGATCGACGTCAGATGCGGCGTGGCCGAGATGGCGCTGACTTCGTTGCACAGCCACATTCTGGCTTCGTCGGTGTACTCCACATGGGGCGTCTCTGTGTCGTGGAAATAGACCTGGTCGAACGGGGAATCCCACGCCCCAGAAGCGAGCAGCGCGGAAACGTTGGTGTCGGCCGGATGCCGCTTGCGATTCAGGCCCAGCGCGCTGGTGGTGGGAATAAAGGGATCCACCTCGGAGCCGCCGAGGGACGGCAGCTTGAGAAGGGATTTCGCTTTCTGGAATTTGTCGCTCGTTCCCGCGGGGACCGTGGCGTAGGCTACCGGCACGTTGGCCCGCCGCTCCACCTTGAATAGCACCGTCTGGTCGAGAATCGAATCGACGAGGTCGCGAACTGTTTGCACAAACGGACTCAGGATGGTCTTGGCCGGCAGCTCATCGGGCAAGTCCAGGATGTCGCGGATGACGCCGACGTCGATCGCCCCGTTGATCGCGATGAAAACGTCGTTGATATAGACGCCCGGCACATTCAGCCGCGCCTCGAACACAGTCATGGTTGAGTTCGACCGCGTCAGCGGATTCACGATGAGCTCAATCGTGGCCGGGATACGGACCTTCAACGTGCCTTGCCAAAGGATGGGGTCGGTCAGGGTGCCCTCGGCGTTTTTGGGGAACTTGATCTTATACGTCTTGTTCAATGGATCGCCCGTCGTGAAGCGCACGGTTCGAAGCGGTGAGGCAGTCCAATGCGCCGCGCCGGACCCGTTGGCGATGGCGACCGTGCGAAGCCCTTCGGCGTTGGGATAGCCCAGATCGTCGAGCTCATCAAACAGGTCTTCGAAATCTTCGGTGGGGCCGCTGGTCAACGGACCGTCCTTGTGCACCAGCAGCATCTGCCGCGCGGCCGGCGTTTCCGCTCCCCGCAGCTCGCGAAGCGTCGTAAACAGGGAGCTTTCAGGGTCGGTTTCGTTTTCGAAGATCTTGTCGTGGAGTCTTTTGACCGTCGCGCCGACCGCGGGGCCGATATCGAGAAACTCGGCCAGATGTTGCAGCCCGATCGGCAGATAAGCCCCTTCCTGAGGAGCGTCAAAGGAGACAAACAGATCAACGCCGTGATCCTCGCCCTTGTTTTCCAGGTAAGACAAGGCGTAGCGCGAGACCAGTCCGCCCATGCTTCCGCCAATGACGATGAGCTTTTCGTCTTCCCCCAGGGGGGCGGCGCTCCAGGAAGGGTTGTCGGGAAACGTGCCGCCGCGGACGATATCGAGGGCCTCCATCAAGACCGAGGCGTTGCGTTGGATGAGGGTATTTGGGTCGCACCAGTCGAGCGAATAGACGTCATAGCCGAGTTGCCAGAGCTCGGCAACATCCTCCAGGGCCTTACGTTGACCGGTGTGGTCGGTACGGGCTAGTGTCCAGGTGTCGCTGTCTGCGTCATAGCGGTCTGCCGCATTACAGGCGTCGCCAAGCTGAGGCGAAAAGCCCAAAACTTGGACGATGGCGCCCAGACGCTTTTGCGATGCCGGAGCCGTCAATCGCCCCAGGCTGCCGCTGGCGTTGCCGCCGCCAACCAGCGCCGGGGCCTCGAAGACTTGCGCCTGGCATATATTCTTGTCGTAAGCCTTGCGAGTGACATCGCAGACCTTTTGGATCTCCGCCACCAGGTCGTCGTGGCGGTCGGCCAAGGCCGTCGACGGCAACGCCGCTAACAGGATCGCCGAGCAAGCCGCCTTCAAGATGAATGGGAAAACGCGACCGAGCGGCGCTGGTGCAGAAATCAACGTGCGAACCTTTCCGGGGTCTGGCAAACGCACGCTCGATGAAAGAAACCCGCGCCCGCCGCCCCTTGAGCAAGTACCGGCGGTATAATACCACGCGCCAATCGCACCGCCGGCTCTTTTCGTATGCGATATTCTTGAAACTCCGTGCGCCCGGCCTAGCAACCTTCCACTCAAATGCGAACCTCCATCGACACCCTCCTTGCCGCCATCGTCGGCGACAATCGCGCGAGGGCGCAGCAACTGCTAAAAGCGGAAGCCGGCCTCGCGACCCGCGCCATCGGCGAGGCCAAGCTCTACGAGAAGAGCATCTTTCACTGGATGTACGTCGGAGATACCGCGCTGCATCTGGCCGCCGCCGGGTATCGCGTTGAGATCGCGCAACTCTTGATCACGGCTGGCGCCGACGCCAACGCGGCAGGGAACCATCGCAGAAGCAGACCATTGCACTACGCGGCGGATGGATACATCAACGGCCCCGCGTGGGACGCGCAACGGCAGGTCAACACCATCCGCCGCCTGCTCAACGCCGGAGCCGAAATCCACGCCCAGGACAACAACGGCGCCTCTGCTTTGCACCGCGCCGTTCGCACACGCTGCGCCGCCGCCGTGAAGTACCTCTTGGAGGCGGGCAGTGACCCGGCAATGAAGAATAAAAGCGGCTCCACGCCGTTCCACCTCGCGGTGCAAAACACCGGGCGCGGCGGATCGGGCGCGCAAGAAGCAAAAACCGCGCAGCGGCAGATCATCGAGCAGTTTCTGTCGGCTGGCGTGGCAACGGGACTCAAGGACGGCAAAGGGAAATCAGTATTGGACTGGGCCAAAAGCGACTGGATACGAGACATGCTCGCCTAAGCTCCCCGTAGTGGACGCAAGCCCAACAAGTTCACGATCCGAAAACCATTTCAGGGCGCCGGATTTGAAGATGGGGCGTCGCACTCACGGACACGGCGGCCCAGGTCCCAGCAGCTCCACCGCCCGAGCGTCGGAATCCACGTTCGATAGGCGGATATAAACCGAGCTGCAGTTGTTGGTCTCGCGAGCCTCGACCAGCACCCCATCGGGATCGGCAATCGTGTCGAGGATATAAATTCCATCCGGCACCCCGCTGACCTCGATGTACTGATCGGGAAGATACCAGTCGTAGACATCGGTCCAGCCGGCCGTGATGCCCTGCACATAGAGATCGCTCACGCCGTCGCTCGAGAACGGAAACAGGCAATTGGGAGCGTAGTAAGTGCGCGGGCCGTCACCCTTTTCTCCCCAGAAATCGATCTCGATATCAGCAAGGCAAAAACTCACCTTCTCGCCTTCGCGGACCGGTTCGGAGCCGTGACGAGGCGGCCCGCGGCGTTTCCGCAGCGGGTGCTTGCCGAAGCGTCTGCCGCTTGAGTCGACGGCCCAAAGCCGCGACGCCCCAAAGCTCGTGAAGTGATAGTGCCCGTGCTCGGGATGAAACTCGACCGGACCCGTGCCCAGATCCTCGCTGCGCCCGTCACTGTGATAGAGCCGTTGAAACGCGTCCACCAGCGGCGGTGTCTCACCGGCCGGCGTTGCGAAGCGGATCTCCATCGGACCCTCGCCGACGTTGGCGAGAATCTGGTCGAACCGTAAACACGTCTGCGCGCCCTCCTCCGCCACTTCAGTCACGTAGCAGCTTGGGTGCTCCACGGAGATCTCATCGAAAAAGATTCCGCCAGGGTCAAACGATAGATTCCGCTGCGGCCGAGGAACCAGGTCGGGGATCAGGCGGCGCCGTGGACGCGGCTTGGGGTCGTATTCGACTTCCGCCAACCCCTCGTACGGGATCTGCGGCGACGAGGATTCCACATCGTCGTAGGCCACATAAACCTGGTAAACACCGTTGGCCGCCGACGGAATCAGCACCGCCTGCGCCGTGGCAATGATTCCTTCCGAGGCGGCAACCAGCGAGCCCCCCTGATAGACATAAAGATTCAAGTTGTCGAATAGCTGCGGGGGCGTCCAGCGAATCGCCACTTGGACTCCGCCTGGTTTGTTGTTCCACACTCCGCCCGGCAGATCGACTTTCAGATCGAAGCGGTCGCAGCCGGCCGCGCACTGCGGGACTTCCCCAACCGGACCCGCTCCCGCACCTGCCGTGCCGTTCCAAAACACAGCCTTCGCCGGATTTTTCAACTTGCCCTGCGCGCCGGCCGCGAGCCCGGCGCATAGCGGCAAGAGTAAAAAGAGGGACGGGAACAACTGCCGGAGGCATCTCATCGCACGATTATGCACCGTCCACGAAAAAAGGGA
>JBBDWJ010000285.1:0-14833 GCA_040902925.1 Bryobacterales bacterium
GGAGTTTGGTCTGGCGCCAGGCCGCAAAGGCCTTTTAGCTGCGAAGGTCAGGCTACGCCCCTCGACCGGGCTTTGCCGGTCCCCCGTTTTGCCTTTTGCACTTTGCCTTTTGCCTTGTCTTTGCTTCGCCGCCGATGGAAATGGCCAAACTCGAGAGCACAGACAGGATTGTCTGTGCCACAAAAAGGACCAGACTCCAGAGGGCGTAGCACGCTACGCCCCTACAGCGGATCACCCGCTCTCACCCCACGCGATACATCTCGGCGACCTTGTAGCTTTCGAGCACCTTGATGTAGTTGGCGCGCTCGAACGCTGCTGGTTCCGCACAGTTGCGTTGACTCATGCTGCCTTTCATCATCTCGATCGATTCGTATTCGTGCTTCTCCATCCACTCGACCATGCCGCGCTTGACCTCGGATACATAGTTGGGGCCGTGCATCAGCAGCGCCGAGCACATCATCACCGCGTCGGCTCCGGCCATGATCATTTTCAAGGCGTCTTCGGACGTGTGGACGCCGCTGGTTGACGCCAGGCTCGCCTGGATGTGGCCGTAGAGAATCGCGATCCAGCGCATCGGCAGGCGGGCGTCGACGGGCGTACTCAGTTTCAGGTTGGGCACGACTTCGAGGTTTTCCAGATCGATGTCGGGCTGATAGAAGCGGTTGAACAGCACCAGCCCGTCGGCTCCGGCCAGGGTGAGCCGCTTGGCCATGTTGGCCATCGAGCTGAAGTAGGGGCTGAGCTTCACCGCGACGGGAATCGAGACGTACTGCTTCACCTGCTGGACGATGTCGATATAGACCAACTCGATCTGCGAGCCGCTGACATCGGGGTTGGTCGGCAGGAAGTAGATGTTGAGCTCGAGTGCATCGGCGCCGGCGCGCTCGATGTCTTTCGCGAAACGGGTCCAGCCGCCCGCGGAAAACCCGTTGAGGCTGGCGATCACGGGCACGCGCAGCGCGCTCTTGGCCCGCTGAATGGTCTCGAGGTATTGGTCCGTTCCGGCGTTGTAGTCGTTGAGATTGGGAAAATAGCTGACGGCTTCGGCGAAGCTTTCTCCGCCATGCTCGAGATAGTGGTCGAGCGTCTCGGCATCGAGCCGCAGTTGCTCTTCGAACAGCGATGGCATGACGACGGCGCCGATGCCGGCGTCTTCGAGCAATTGCATCTGCTCGACTTCGTGCGTCAGCGGGCCCGCCGAGGCGATCAGCGGGTTGCGCAATTCCAGCCCCAGGTAGCGGGTTTTGAGATTCACTGCCTCTCCTCCTTGACGCTTGCCGCGCCCACGGCCTCGGCCGGCGGCCCGTTCGCTTTGCGCTCCCCATTGCCGGAAGCTTCCGCCGGCGGGCCCTGCCCGTTCGGCTTGCGCGGGTTTGGCTGGAAGGCGGCCAGGTGCTCGAGGAATCTCCAGCCGCGATCGATGTCGTCGACGGCCTCGCGCAACAGGCGCTTGGCTTCGGCCGGCTTGGCCTGAGCCAGCATGCGGTAGCGCGTTTCGTTGTAGGCGTACTGCTCGAACTTTTCTTTTGGCGGACGCGAGTCAAGCTGCAGCGGGTTGACTCCCTCTTTCGCCAGCTCGGGGTTGTAGCGATAGAGCGGCCAATAGCCGCAGCGAACCGCCGCGCGCTGCTGATCCATGCCGAGGTCCATCTTGATGCCGTGCGCGATGCAGTGGCTGTAGGCGATGATCAGCGACGGGCCGTCGTACTGCTCGGCTTCCGCGAACGCTTTGACGGTCTGCACGTCGCTGGCGCCCATGGCGATCTGCGCCACGTAGACGTTGCCGTACATCATTGCCAGCAGGCCGAGGTTCTTCTTGGCGGATTTTTTACCGTCGGCGGCGAACTTGGCGACAGCCGCGCGCGGCGTGGCTTTCGATGCTTGGCCGCCTGTATTCGAATACACCTCGGTGTCGAGCACGAGGATGTTCACGTTGCGTCCGGTGGACAGCACATGGTCGAGGCCGCCGTAGCCGATGTCGTAGGCCCAGCCGTCGCCGCCTACGAGCCAGACTGATTTCTTCACCAGGGCATCCGCGACGCTGAGCAGGTTCGCGGCATCCGGCGATTGGATATCCGCCAGTTGCTTCTTTAACTGGTCGACGCGCTGGCGTTGGTCGAACAGGTCGGCTTCGTCGGTTTGAGGGGCGTGCAACAGATCGGCGGCCAGTGATTCGCCGATCTCGCCGGCCAGATTGACCACCAACTCGCGGGCATACTCGGTCTGCTTATCGAGCGTCAATCGGAAGCCGAGGCCGAACTCAGCGTTGTCTTCAAACAGCGAGTTCGCCCAGGCGGGGCCGCGGCCCTCGGCGTTTTTCGCCCACGGCGTCGTCGGTAGATTGCCGCCGTAGATCGATGAGCAGCCTGTCGCATTCGCGATCAGCAGACGATCGCCGAACATTTGCGTGAGCAGTTTGAGATACGGCGTTTCGCCGCAGCCCGAGCAGGCCCCCGAATACTCAAACAGCGGTTCGAGAATTTGCGAGCCCTTGATGGTCGCCACGCGCACTTTGCGGCGGTCGATCTCGGGAATATCGAGGAAGAACTTGTAGTTCTCACGCTCGCGTCCAAGGATTTCGGGAAGCGGCGTCATGTTGATCGCCTTCAGCCGCGTTTCCTTTTTGTTTTTCGCCGGGCAGACGTGGACGCACAGGTTGCAGCCGGTGCAGTCCTCGGGCGCTGTTTGAATCGTGTATCGGAGCTTTAGCTCGGCGTAGTCCTTGTCGGTGTAGTCGCTGGTTCGGAAGCTTTCCGGCGCGCCTTCGAGCGCAGAGGAGTCATAGACCTTGATGCGAATTGCGGCGTGCGGGCAGACCATGGCGCACTTGGCGCATTGGATGCAAACGTCAGGGTCCCAGACGGGAATTTCCGCCGCGATGGTGCGCTTCTCCCATTGCGCCGTGTCAGTTGGGAAGGTGCCGTCAGCCATCAGCGCGCTAACCGGCACGAAGTCGCCGTGCCCTGCGATGAGCTTCGCCGTAAAATTTTGCACGAAGCCGGGCGCTTCGCTGGGTACCATGGGCTTGCGGTCGAAGGCGCTGTTTGCCGACTCCGGCAGGACTACCTCTTCGAGGTGCGCCAGCGATTGGTCGACCGCCGCAAAGTTCTTCTGGACGACATGCTCGCCGCGGCCGCCGTAGGCTTTCTGGATGAAGGCTTTGATCTGCTCGATGGCCTCTTCCTTTGGTATCACGCCGGAAAGAGCGAAGAAACAGGTTTGCATCACGGTGTTGATGCGCAAGCCAAGACCCGCCTCGCGAGCCACCTTCGAGGCGTCGACGACATAAACCTTCAGCTTCTTGTCGAGAATCTCCTGCTGCACGCTGCGCGGCAGATGCTCCCACACCTCGTTCGCGGCGTAGGGGCTGTTGAGCAGGAAGGTCGCGCCCGGCGCCGCCTTACGCAGGATGTCGAACTTCTCCAGGAAGTTGAACTGGTGACAGGCGACGAAGTTGGCCGCGCTGATCAGGTAGGTCGAATGAATCGGCTGAGGCCCGAAACGCAAGTGCGACACCGTCACCGACCCGGCTTTTTTGGAATCGTAGACGAAGTAACCCTGAGCGTAATTTTCCGTGGCGTCGGCGAGAATCTTGATCGAGCTTTTGTTCGCGCTCACCGTGCCGTCGGAACCCAGTCCGAAGAACACGCCGCGGAAAGTATCGCTGCTCTCGATGGAATACACAGCGTCGAAGGTAAGGCTCGTATGCGATACGTCGTCGTTGATGCCGACGGTGAAATGGTTTTTCGGCTCGGCGCGGCTCAGTTCGTCAAACACCGCCTTGACCATTGCGGGCGTGAACTCCTTCGACGACAGGCCGTAGCGCCCGCAGATGACCCTGGGCAGTTTGGAAAACCTGGTTTGGCCTTGCAAGGCGGCTTCGCTCAACGCCGTGAGCACGTCCTGATAGAGCGGTTCGCCGGCGGCGCCCGGCTCTTTGGTGCGGTCGAGCACGGCGATGGAGCGCACCGTGGCGGGAAGCGCTTCGACAAACAATCGCGATGCGAACGGACGGTAGAGACGCACCGCAAGCACACCGACTCTTGAGCCGAACTCGTTGAGGTGGTTCGCCGTTTCCAGCGCCGCCTCGACCGAAGATCCCATCAGGACAATCACGCGCTCGGCTTCGGGGTCCCCATAGTAGTCGAACAGCCGGTAGCGCCGGCCGGTCACCTCGGCGAAGCGATCCATCGTCTGTTGGACAATCCCCGGGCAAGCGTCATAGAAGGGGTTGCTGGCCTCGCGCGCTTGAAAGAAAACGTCGGGGTTCTGCGCGGTACCGCGAATCACGGGATGCTCGGGCGAAAGCGCCCGCGCGCGGTGCTCGCGTACGAGCTGCTCGTCGATCATGGCGCGAATCTGCTCGTCGGTGACGAGGTCGATCTTTTGAATTTCGTGGGAAGTTCGAAAGCCATCGAAGAAGTGCAGGAAGGGAATGCGCGACCGCAGACTCGCCGCCTGCGCAATCAAAGCAAAGTCGCCGGCCTGCTGCACACACGAGGCGGCCAGCATCGCCCAACCAGTCTGGCGCGCCGCCATGACATCGCCGTGGTCGCAGAAGATCGAGAGCGCATGGGTTGCCACCGTGCGGGCCGCGATATGAAATACCGTCGGCGTGAGCTCGCCGGCGATCTTGTACATGTTGGGCAACATCAATAGCAGCCCTTGCGACGCCGTGAAAGTCGTCGCCAACGCGCCGGTCTGCAACGCGCCGTGACAGGCCCCGGCGGCTCCGGCCTCGCTTTGCATCTCGATGACGCTCGGTACGGTCCCCCAAAGATTCGGCGTCCGGTTCGCGGCCCAATGGTCGGCCCACTCACCCATCCCGCTGGCTGGCGTAATCGGATAGATCGCTATTACCTCGTTGGTGCGGTAGGCGACCGAGGCCGCTGCTTCACTACCGTCGATGGCTACCTTCGGGACGGGCATTCACTCCTCCTCGTTCAGGGTCTATAGCAGCATTTCGGCCTCCATTGGCAAATGCTTCATAGGACTGACCTTTGCGCGGTGATGAAGCCGGGTTGCGCCAAATCACCCAACTGTGGTGATTGACGCCCAACCAGTGGGATACAGGCTTGGGCGGGGCTGTGGTTTCGAGAGGTGTGTTTTCGAGAGGCGTGTTTCGAGAGGCCGTGGGACGGACGAGGGCTGGTGGCTGATGGGGCTGTTATGAACATCGCCGCGGGCGACCCCAGCCGACCCGCAATGGGACGTCCTCAGAACTCTATCGCGAGCGGCTTGCCGCGCCCCGCGACCCACGGCACTTTCACCACGGGCAGTCTAACCCGCAACGAAAAACAGTACAGAAAGCGCTGGCCGTGATAGCCGCCATTCTAGTAGTCAAACAAATAATTAAACTTCACAAATAGCGCTCGCGACAGTGTTCGTCTCTCGACTTGGTGCGGATCGAAGTAGTCGCGAGTCGCGTTGGCGGTATTGAAGACCACGAACAGCCCCGTGCTCGACGTCGACAGCAGCCCCAGGCGGATATTGTGCCCGATCTGCCCTGTCTGGCTGTTGTATTGGCTTAGGGTCTGCAAAAAACTCTTCGGCGTGAATGACCAGTTGAAACGCAGCCCGACCAGGTCCGTGTTGAAGTCGCCGACGGGCAGCCGCACGAAGTTGCGCACCCACGAACCGATCCAGGTGAGACTGCTGCCGCGCCGGTAGCCGCCCTGAAAGCTCAGCGTCCGGATGGTGCCATCGTAGAAATCCCCGGACGCCGCGGTACCGCTAAGAAATAGCGTCGCGCTGGGGTCGGTCCCATAGTTCGCGATCCACTCGTTGAAACCGTAGCGCCCCATTGGAACAAAGACTCCGGGGTTTACTTCGAACGGCTGGTCGATGCGTTCGAAGTTGCGATTGAAGGCGACGCCCAGCCGGCCGCCGTTCTGCCATCGCGTATCCAAGTGATAGTGCTCAAACGCCGACTCCTTCTCGTTCGTCCCTAGCGTGTACCACTTGTTGTGCGAAGCATGCGGCTCAATGCTGCGAATCGGACCGCTCTGAGGATAGAAAAAGTGGCGGTAGTGATAAGTCGGTTTGCGAAAGCCCACCCGCCGCACGAACCCGACCTCGGGATTGAAGTTATGGCCGACTTCCAAAAAGCCGACCTGGATCTCATGCACCGCATCGTTGAATTCAAAACGCGACGAATACGAATGATCGCTGTTTTCGAGCCCCGGCGTGCTCGTCTTCGCCACATAGTTGAACCAGTTGCCGAACTCGCCCAGCCCGATGTTGGCGTCCGCTCCGAACGTGCGGTTGTATTCCCTGCTCCCCTCCAGCGACGAAGTGGACTGGCGGTTCACGCCGATCACGCCCACCGAAGAGCGGTTGGGAAGCTCGCGGCTGACGCGCGCCACCGTATAGTTATTCGACGGCGCGACGTCGTCGAGCCCGCGCGTGTGCATGTTGAGAAACCCGACCTGATAAGGGCCGAGCTTCCCGCTGAGGCGGCCCCCGGCGTTGATCGGCACCTGGTTCCCGCTGTCGTCAATCCCGATGCGCCGCGAAAAGAAGATTTCGACCTCCTGCGGCGAGCCAAATTCAAAAAACCCAGCGTTCTCGAGGAAAAAAGGCCGCTTCTCCGGGAAGAACAAATCGAACCGCGTCAGGTTCACCTGCTCGTCGTCCACCTCGACTTGCGCGAAATCCGTATTGAACGTCGCATCGAGCGTCATACTCGGCGTCAGACTGTATTTCAAATCCAGTCCTACGTCGCGCTCGAACTTTTTCTGATCCTCGGTCCGCTGGAAGTCGTGAGTGAAGCCGCCAAGCACGTAGGGCAGCAACTTTAAATTGCGCTGCGTGTTGGCTTCAATTCCCGACAGCGTCCCCGCAAGGGTGATCTGCGTAAACTCAAAGGCGCGCGAAACCGGCGACCAGAACGACATCTCGTTGCGGCGGCGCAGGTTGCGGGAAACATTGAGCCCCCACGCCTGTTCGCCGGGCATATACCGCAGCGTGCGGAACGGAATCACCATCTCGCTTTCCCAGCCGCGTTGGGTAATCTGCGAGCGCACCTGCCATACGGCGTCCCAGTTCAGGTTGAACGCCGCCGCGCCGCCGCGCTGCGCGCCTCCTCCGCCGCCTCCCGCCCGCGCCGGCCCGCCGCCGCCGCCCCGCGTCTGCCCCGCCTTCGACACCTGCGCGTCGAACTCAATGCCGGTCGGGCTCGTCCCGAAGATGAAAGCGTTCTGCCCGTCGTGGAATGTATCGAGAAGAATCTGGACCGAATCGGTGTCCTGCAGCTCGCCGTCGCGCCGGTTCTGCGTGATCACGATCTGCTCCGGCTGCGAGTCAAAGCAGATGATGCCGATGTACAAGTTGTGGTCGTCGAACCCGACCCGGACCTCGGTCCGCTCGGTCGCCGGCGCCCCTTCATCGGGATTCTGCTGCGTAAAATCCCCCGCCGGAGGGATCTGCTCCCAAAGGGCTTCATTGACCAGGCCGTCCAGAGCCGGCGGCTCGGTCAGCCGGACCGCTCGAACCACCGGCAAGCCGTTCTCGGGCGGCACGCGGTCAACAGGCGCACTGCCGTTCCCCTGCGCAGCCGCGGGCTTCACGCCAAAAACAAAACCGAGAGCAATAACAGCAAGACAGAGAATGACGCGCTTCATGAATCCTTGACACCACAACCCGGTGGAAGCTGCAAAACCTAACGGAGTCCGCTGGCGTTCCGGCGGCCGACCCGCACCCCACCACAAAACACAAGAACGTTCACAATTGTATCGGATCGGAGGAGGCCGGCCGAAGCCTCGACCGAGCCAGGACCATGGACCGCTACCTGTCGTACAAGGCGTCACTTCCGGCAACAGGTAACCCCTGAAATGCGAAACTGGAGTGCAACCGTGCCGCTACAGTTTGGCTGCTGCTAAGGACCGGTGTAGCGGCCCCTTGGGCTGACGTAAACACGGCTAGGCGCCGCTTCGGAACGGCATGGCCAGGGCGGGTTCGCGCCGCCCGTCACGGCTCAGCGTCATAGAGATGGTTCGCGCTCGGGAACGTGCTGCTGGTGAGGCGGCAGTTCAAACCAGCCGTCCCCGAAAATTGCGGCATGTGAAAAGTCTTTGGCGGAGCATACACGATATCTCCCTGTTGGGCTGAAACAGGGTTCTTGACGTCGCCCTCGAAAATCCAGCGCAGCTCGCCGAGCATTACCACCCAGAACTCGGCGAAGTCGGCGTGGAAATGACCGCGGTCCCCCGGCTTCAGCGCCGGTTCGGCGCCCGCAACGCCGCAGATGAAGTTGCCCCGCGCGCGATTTTTGCGCATCGCCGGACGGCTCCAGTTCCGCTTGCCTTCATTCTCTTTCGCCAGATCGTAGATGTTGACGTGATAGGGCCAGGGTTCACCATCCGGGTCCGGCACATCGAGCGGATTCAACCCGGTGCTCAGCCGCACGGGAATATACTCGACCGAGCCGTCGCCGGCGCCCGAAGGTTGCTCCTCGAAAACCGGCGTCGCCTCATAAAGCGTCACCTCGAAACGAATCGACGGCTCATCACCCACCACTTCGAGCGAGTGAATCAAGCGTTCGGGGACAAAAACATACGAGCCTTTGCGCGCCTCGATGACCTCAAAGCCGCCGGCGGGTTTTTCAATCTCGAAACGAATGCGCCCCTCGATGACCGCCCACCAGGCGGGCGAGTCGGGGTATAGTCTGCGGGCATGCTTCGAGCCCGGCGGCTCCTGAATCATGTACGCCTTACTATTGCCGTCGTCGATGACGAGCTCGCGCCATCGCGATTCGCCATTGTGTTTGGCCTTGAGGTCCGCCAGCCGTGTCACCGGCTTCATCGGCGGCTCGTAAGCGGTGCGCACCACGGGCTTGGGAAAATAGAAAACTTTCGGCCGTTGCGATTGCGCGGCGGCGCTGAGCGGCAGAAGCGTTACGGCGAGGGCGACACGGGCCAACATGCAAACACCTCCCGATGGCGGTGTGGACAGCATCGCGCAAAGCCTGGCGTGGTGTCCAGCGGCAGCCCCTTTAGCGGTCAACCCGGAAGTATCCGGTTTTTTCCGCTTCCCATGTCGATCCCCAGGGCCTCCACGCGACTCACTTACAGGAACGCCCATCGGTGAGAGGACCCGCGAGAGGACATACATGAGCGCAATCTGGGCGAAAGAATCGCGTCGAGAAAAGTTGGGTGAAAGGGGGTTGCGATGAGCTGCCTTAACCGGAGGACAGGGGCTACGGGGAATGTTCGCCGCGGGAAAACCGACCAACGTCTATGCCGGCTGCGTGGCTTTCAGGTGCGCGATCAGAAATGCCTTTGCGTTTTCCGGATCGAGCGGCTTCGCGAACAAATACCCCTGCCCGTAGGGGCACTGCAGTTCCTCGAGGTATTTCTTCTGTTCCTCGCGCTCGATGCCCTCGGCCACGACGTCGATGTTGAGGCTCTTCGCCAGCGCCACCACGGCCCGGACGATCTCCAGGCTTTCGGTGCTATCTCCGGTCTGGTCGACGCGGTTGATGAAGGAGCGGTCGATTTTGACGGCGTCGATCGGAAATCGCCGCAGGTAGCTTAGCGAGGAATAGCCGACACCGAAATCGTCAACGTGTATCTGTATCCCGCGTTGCTTCAGGGCCTGCATGACTGAGGTGAGTGAGTCGGGATCTTCCAGATAGGCGCTTTCGGTGATTTCGATCGCTAGGTTGTGGGGGTTGAAGCCCGTTTCGAGCAGGATGCGGTCGGTCACTTCGACCAGGTCGGCGTGCCGGAACTGGTGCGCCGAAAAATTCACGCTCAGTCGCAGTGGCGTATCCGGCGCATACTGCTTTTGCCAGCCGCGGAACTCGCGGCAGGCTTCGTGCAGCACGAGACGATCGACGGTGATAATGATGCCGGTCTCCTCGGCTACGGGCAAAAAATCCGCCGGAAAAACCACGCCGCAGTCGGGACGATACCAGCGCACCAGCGCCTCGAAGCCGGCGATCGCGCCTGTCCGCAGGTTCATGATCGGCTGATACGCCACGCGGAACTCGTAGCGTTCGACGGCGCGGCGCAGGTCGTTTTCGAGTTCCAGCCGCAGGATTGCGCCGTCGTGCATCTCTTGCTGAAAAACTTTGTAGCAGTTCCGCCCTTGCGCCTTGGCGCTATACATCGCCGTTTCGGCGTCGCGCAACACATCCTCGGAACGGTCGTAGCGCTGCGATCCCATCACGATGCCGATGCTGGCGGTCGCAAACACCGGTTTGCCTTCGAGCTCGATCGGTTCCGCTAACTGCTCGAGGATGCGCTCGGCCACGTTCTTGGAAACGTTGGTGTCGCCCAGATCTTCCAGCAGAATGGCAAACTCGTCGGCGCCCAGACGCGCGACCGTATCGGTGGCGCGCACGCAGGTAGTGAGCTTTCGAGCGATCGCGACCAGCAGCTCGTCGCCGGCCAGATGGCCCAGGCTGTCGTTCACGACTTTGAAACGGTCGATATCGAGAAACAACAGCGAGAAGTGATAGCGGTCATAACGCTTCAGGCGTTTGACGGCGCGGCCGAGCCGGTCGAGCAGCAGCGGGCGGTTGGGAAGCCCGGTGAGCGCGTCGTGAAAGGCGTCGTCACGCAGCCGCTCGATCGTCAGACGGTGCGACGTGATATCCGTCTGCGAACCCGCGACGCGCAGCGGCTTGCCCGAAACGTCGCGCACCGCCAGGCCGCGGCTCACCACCCAGCGATACGAGCCGTCGCTGTGGCGCACGCGATGTTCCATCTCGAAGCGCGGCGATTGGCCCGACAGATGATCGTCGAGATCCTGCTTCAGCCGCGGCAGATCATCGCGATGGACGCGGTCAAACCATTCCTTCGGGCTGCTGCCGACCGCTTGCTCGGCGAGACCGAGCATCGCCTTCCAGCGGCTGGAAAAAAACATTTGATCGGTGGCTAGATTCCAGTCCCACAAGCCGTCGTTGGCCGCCTCGAGCGCCAAAGAAAACCGGCCGCCGTCGGCCATCAACCCGCTTTCGCTGTGGTGGCGTTCGATGGCGTAACGAATCGCTCGCACCACGATGGCGCGGTCGACCTGCCCCTTGACGAGGTAATCCTGAGCGCCCTTTTGCACCGCGGAAATGCCCGCCGACTCATCCGCCAGGCCGGTCCAGACAATCAACGGCACATTGGGAAAACCCGAACGCAGCCGCCGCACGCCCTCCATCCCTGTGGCGTCAGGCAACCCCATATCGAGAAGCATGACGTCCGGCTCGTTCTGCTCTAAGAAACCCATCGCCTCTTCGAGGCTTGTGGCATGTTCCAACACGAATTGCGGCGAGTCGCTTTCCGCCAGCATTTCATGGAAGAGCCGCGCGTCGGCCAGGCTGTCCTCGACCAACAGGATAGAGATTGGCTCGCTCCAGTCACGCATGCTGGTGAATCACTTTCGGCGGCGCTCCCGGCGCAAACATGGCGGCTCCGGACCGCCGTGTATAGCGCCGGGGTGTCCCGCGTCTCGAACGTTGCAGTGGGGATCGAAAGGGCAAAAGCGTCCTTACCGTCAAGTTTATGTATGTCTGTTAAGCATCAGCAATAGGTTGGTTGCACGGATCTGCCGGGAAGAAGGTCTTGGCGGCATCTAAACGGAAAACACGGTGTTATCGAGGAGTATTCTCCTTACTGGCATGCGTTACCCGGCCCCGGATCATAGGGTTTCCACCCGGGGCCACTCTAGGCGATTTTCACTACCACGAAAAGGCTCCGCATGTATAGATCCGCAGACCAACAAGTTAGAGACTCAGAATAGAGACTACTGTGCGGCGGTACACGCTACCAGAGCTCTGCCTTGCAGCCATTGAGGCAGCCGTAAAAGGGCAACATCAATGCAACCACTAAGAATGCTTCTCATCGAAGACAGCGCCGTGGAGGCGAGGCTCATCCGTGAGTTGCTTACGGAAGCGCCCCAAAACCATGTCGAACTGGATCACGCGGCCACGCTGGCGGACGGCATCGAAGCTCTGGAAGCAGGCGGCATCGACCTGGTACTGCTCGATCTCTCCTTGCCCGACAGTCACGGGCTCGAAACGTTGCGCGGGGTTCGCGAAGCGGTCTCGCACATCCCGGTCATCGTGCTGACCGGCTCCGACGAGGAAGAGCTGGCGCTGAGGGCAGTGGAAAAAGGCGCCCAGGATTACCTGGTCAAGGGCCAGGTCGACGGCAAAGCGATTCTGCGTTCGACGCGCTACGCGATCGCCCGCGCGCGGACGCTGGAAGCCCTTCGCGAGAGCCAGCGCTTCATCAATCAAGTTGCGGACCTGTTATATATCGTCGATCCGGAATCTTACGTAATCGATCACCTCAGCCCGCAGATGGAGAGCTTGCTGGGGTCGGCCGCGGCTGGTCACGGAAGCCGTTTCAGCGATCTGGTGCATCCCGACGACAGCGCCGAGTTCCGCCGCCGGATGAAGAAAGCCTCCGCGTTGGCGGAAGGCGAGGTCGTCGAGAGCGAATTCCGGCTGCGTTCGTTGGATGGCTGGTTCTGGGTCCACGCGCGCGAGACGATGTTCATGCGCGGCGCGGCAGGCTCGCCGGATCTGATGCTCGGCACGGCTCAGGTGCTGACCCAGCGCCCCGGCTCCGACGTGCTCAGCTCGGAAATCAACCTTTTCAAGAGCGTGTTTAACGCGCTGCCGCAACCGATTTTCGTCAAGGACGCTAACGGCCGGTTTCTACTGAGCAACGCCGCGCACCGCCGCCTGCTCGGGGTCCCCGAGGATGTACAGGTGGTCGGCAAAACGGATTTCGAGATCTTGCCGTCCCAGGAAGCCGAGCAGAATCTCGCCGACGAGCAGGCGCTGCTCGAGAATGCCTCAAAGCGCAAGACCGGCGGCAGAGCAAAGGCCGGCGGGCAGAAGTCCCGCGGCGGCCAATTCGAGAAAACACCGCTGCACGACGAGACGGGCGCTGTTATCGGCCTGCTGGCCGTTGGTGCGCAAAAAGGCTAAACCAACGCGCGGTAGCCGGCAACGATCACGATTGGGAGGGTAACGATCTCAGTGGCAGGCATGGCGAGCATTCACCGGCTCCAGCAAAGACTGCAAGAGCAGCAGCCTTCCCACCCCAGCCGCGCCTTGGGCCCGAACACGGCGCGAAAAATTCTGATCGTTCAGGATGACGAGCCGATGCTGCGAGGCCTGGCGTTAAGCCTGGCCGCCGAAGGCTACAGGCCGCTGCAATCGGCCCTCGGCGAAGAGGCCATAGTGCTCGCCGAGTCGGAAGCCGTGGACCTGCTGATCCTCGAAGTCACACTACCCGACATCAGCGGCCTTGATGTGTGCCGCCGGCTTCGCGAGCGCGGCAACGAGGTGCCGATCATCATGCTCAGTGCCAAATCCGACGAGACCGACGTCGTGGTGGCACTCGAAGTCGGCGCCAACGACTACGTGACCAAGCCCTTTCGGATGCGCGAATTCATCGCTCGCGTGCGCGTCCAACTGCGGCAGAGGGCTAAATCCCAAGGCGATCCGCTGCGCCGCTGCAGCTTCGGCAATGTGATGGTCGATTTCGAGGCCCACCGCGCTACCCGCAACGGCCAGGAGCTCGAGCTCACCCCCAAGGAATACGAGATCCTGCGCCTGCTTATCCGCTGCCGCGGCGAAGTCGTAACGCGCCAGAGAATGCTAACCGCGATCTGGGGATACAATTCAGCGCCCGCCACCAGAACCGTCGATAATCACGTCGCCCGGCTGCGCCAAAAGCTCGAAGACGACCCGGCGCGGCCGATCTTTGTACTCTCCATCTACGGCGAGGGCTACAAATTCGCCGGGCGACCAAAAACAGCATAGGGCACAAAAGCCGCCAACCCACGATCACCACCTTTTGTCTTTTGCCTTTTGCACTTTGCCTTTTGCCTTGCCTCGTTTCTTCATTTCCCCGTCCTTCTGCTTCCCGCCCTTTGCCTTAGCCCTGCCGCCCCCACCCGCGCCTTCACCCGCCAACCAGCCTCACAAACGCCCGCTCGTACCCATTTCCACGAATAAAATCGCGCTCAATCCGGTCACCCGCCATCCAAAACGGGAAGATTCTAGCTTTTTTTTGTCGACTGTGAGATTTTTTTTCGCTCGCAGGAACACTGGATTAAGGTCCGCAAGCAATGCCGGCGACACAATTCGAGACAATCGCCCTGCGAGCGCCTCCGCGCCATCGCACACAAGTCACTCATAAAAAACCACTTACCGGAACGCACGGCAACGCGCTCGAATGTACGGCCCGGCGAGACGTACGACTCCACGCACCGAGGCCCACTTCGAAACTAGGGTATTGCCTCTATACCCAACAGTACTGCGGCTCCATTGTGGCGAGGGCGATTCCATCGCATAATCCTCGTAGGCCGCGAAACCACCACGCTCCGAGTCCGAGCTGGTGATGCGGGGTTCAACCACCCGCTAAGGGGCCGGAGGAAAGACCGTGACGATTGTACTGATGCTATTAGCTGTCCTGCTCGTTGTAGCCGCCGTAATCGGGATCGAGCTGATGCGCCTGTTTTCGGGGACGCGACAGCCCGCCGATCTGCCGGAACTCAAGAAGCAGTATTCGGGCCAGGATTTCTATCGTCCGATCGAGCGGCTCTTTTCCAACGAGGATGAGCGGTTTCTCGCCAGCCATGGCATGCTGTCGCCTGAGCGCCGCAAGCAGTTGCATCGTTCGCGGTGCAAGGTGATGAAACTGTATCTCAAACAGTTTCGCGCGGACTTCCACGAAGCCTGGGGCGTTTGCCGATTGTTGGCCCCCTTTAGTGATGACCCCGATTTTGGGGTGAATCTGGTTCGCCAGTTGGCGACCTTTTACAGGCTCTATACCACCTGACTTATGCACAGAATCAGCATGCCAAGCCCTCTGCGTGCTCG
>JBBDWJ010000286.1:0-14675 GCA_040902925.1 Bryobacterales bacterium
ACCTCGGGCGCGCCCCAGAGTCCGGCATATGCCACGGCTATGACGCATAAAAGCGCGGCCGAGGCGGAAGCTTAGTTTCTATTTCAACCCCTGAACACCGTTACCCACTACAACGCCCGCCTCTCGATAATGAGAGGCGGGCTTTTTTCCTTGTCTCCCCTCAAAAAAACTTTCACAAAAATTGTCTGCAACAGGGGTCTTGCAACCGCGCCCGTGAGCGCCGTGGAAAATCTCGACGTTCAGGCGGGTCCGCAACAGGCGAGCTCCGGTCTCGGGAAGCGTTTAGGGAAACAGGCCGCTCAGGCCCCGCAGAATGCGCTGTTCCTGGCCGCTATACGTCTGTTGGAATTGCTCCGATCCCAGCCGCTCGCGCCGGGCGGCAGGGGCGGCATCGCGCAACTTCTCGACCTCCCGCAGCAGCTCGCGGCGGCGGGCGGGCTCGATCGTCCGCCATTGACGGTAGATCCGCCGCGCCTGTTGCTGCTTCTGGGGCGGCAAGTCGAGGAAAAGACGGTAGCGCTCGAGAAGCAGAATCTGCTCCTCCTCCGGCATATGGCTCAAGCGTTGTGTGAGCTGCTGAATGCGCCGTTGCTGCGGGGCAGGCATGCGCTGAATGCGAGGGTTCTCGGCCAGAAAGCGCTGCCTTTCCTGTAGCGGCATCTGCATGAGTTGCTCGATCAAGGCGATGTGAGCCAGCCGGATCTTGCGGGCGGCTTCGCGCTCCTGCTCGCTCAGCGCGCGGGCCGCCCGATCGGCGTTCTTTTCTTGCGGCGAGCGCTGCGAACCCTTGGATTCCTGAAGCACGGCGGCGCCTTGGAGAAAGACGAGCCGCGGTGAGGCCGGCGCCAAAAGCGCCGCTGCAGGAAGCGCCGCGGCAGGAGGAAGCGCCGCGCAAAGCATCGCGGACGCCGCCAGGCCGAGGCCGAATCTGGCGAACGAACCTCTCATCAGGATTTTCCCGGGCCCTCGGCTTCGAGCACCAGAGCCTCGAAATCAGCGAGCATCTCGATATCGTCAAGAGCCTGTTCGATCTCCTCGCTGTATGCGGGCCCGATCTCGATCGATCCCCGCGCCGTAAACGGCTCAGCGGCCCGCCGCGGCTGGTAAGTCACGATCGCGCCGGCGATCAGCAGCAGCGCAGCCAGACCGGCGGCTAAGCCCGGTCTCATCGTGACGAACCACTCCGCCGGCCGGCCCAGCCAACTCCAAATGCCAGCGGGGGCGCGCGCCGGGCTCCGCTCGATCCTTTCGTAAAGCCCGCGGTCAAAACCGGCGGATGGCTCCACGGGCTCCCACAGAGCCAGCGCCTCCCACACAGCCTGCTGCTGCTCGTACATCGCCCAGTATTCCGGCGAATTCTCGAGCTGGGCGAGAAACGCCCGGTGCTCCGCCGAGCCCGCCGCGGGCCTGCGGCCGGGGTCGAGAATCATCTCGATCACCTTTTCGCGATCCATACAACACCTCTTGCTCAACTGCCGTTTCCACCCTCTGTGGGGCGTTTTTTGTGACTTGCCGCCAAATCGGCCAGGCTAACGCGCAACGATTCGTAGGCTCGAAACAGCAACGACTTTACCGCCGAAACCGAGCAGCCTAAAGCGTCAGCAATCTGGGAGTATTCGAGCGCCTCGTATTTGTGCAACAGCACGGCCGCCCGCTGCTTTTCGGGAAGCCGGGCAATGGCGTCGCGCACCACGGCCAAGCGCGACTCGGCGACCAGTTGCTGTTCCCTGTTCGCCCGCTGGTCGGCGAGCTGCAAGGGCGAACCCTCGGGGCCGGCTCCGTCCACGCTTTGCTCTCGGCGTTGATGCTTGCTGTCTCTCAGCGCGTTGAGAGCCAAGTGGGTGGCGATACGAAACAGCCAAGTCGTGAATTTCGCCGAGGGCTCGTAGTCGCCCCGCGCCCGATAGACCCGCAGGAACGCCTCCTGCGCCAGCTCCTCAGCCACCGCCTGGTTTTGAACCATGCGGGTCAAGTAGTTCACGAGCGGACGGCGGTGCTTGTTCAGCAACAGCTCGAAGCTGCCGGCGTCTCCCTCTTTGACTTGGAGCATCAGTTGCGCGTCTTGCTCCAAGGCGGCGAACGCTCCCACATTGTTTTGAACACGCTTGGGCATCAAAGGTTGCGGTGAATGCCTTAGGGCTTCCGTCGCTTTTGGACCCGCCAGCCACAGCAGGGCCGAACTGCCGGCCCAGCGCGGGGGCAAAGTCGCCGGCCGGGCGCGCCGCCGTCCCGCTGAATTTGGCGAGACCCTGCGCCTTCGTCCCAACTGTGGGCTATGGAAGGTGGTCTGTCCATCGGAGAGATACCCGAAGCCGGCTGGAAATTATATATCGCTGATTTTGGGATGTTTATGATGCGTTTGGGGGTGTTTGTAACGCGACTGAGTGAGGCCCGATCTTATGTTCGCCAACGGCGGAGCCCGCGGATCGACTCAGCGCCGCCCACCTGGGGTTGTCAAGGCCACCGTCGCTGGGGATCGCAGTAGGGGTTCGACTCAAACCGGGCACAGCGGACCAGCGATACCTGTAGCGGGGCCGGCATCCGTAGAGCGGCATGGAGAGCATTGGGGAGCCCGCGCGGAGAAATCCGGGCCACGGCCTCGCAATCCCAAAAAGCAGAGCCCTGGGGAAGCCAGCCAAACCATTTATTCTTAGGGACTTATTCGACTGCAACTAGCGGACGTCCGACGCCCGCCGCAGCCCGTTCCGCCAGTTGATCGACAAACGGGAATTCCGCCACTCTGCGGTAGATGGGACCGCTCGGGGTCGTCGTGCTTTCGAACAGCACGAAGCGATCCGGAGTGATGGTGCCAAACTCGCGGCTCGGCAGCTCCTCGATCGCCAGATCGAGATCCGGGAAAGGCCCCTTGTCCACGATCCGGCCGAGGGTGAGATGGGGCTGATAAGGGCGCACTTCCGGGGCAATACCCAGGGGTTGCAGCACCGCGTCGATACTGCTGGCAAGCTGCCGCAAGGCGGTCGTGTTTTCCGCCCCGACCCAGAAGACGCGGGGGTGCCGCGCGCTGGGGAAAAAGCCCAGCCCGGCCAAGGGCACGTTCATCGGTCCGGGGTGCTTTACGCTGCCGAGGGCGCGAACGATTTCCTCGGCACGGCCGCCTGGCCAATCCCCGATGTACTTCAGGTTAACGTGCATGTTCTGGGGGTGGACCCAGCGGATCGGCGCGTAGGGCCGTAGCCGGCGCACCAATTCTGTGAGATTTCCCACAACCTTGGAATTGAGTTCAAGTGCGGTAAAAAGGCGCATAAGACAAGAATGGAAACTTCTTATTCTAAACCACCAGGCAAGGGATTGCAGCCCAGAAGTCCGCCTAAGCTCACTTCGTGGGGACAGAGTACTGTTTTTGCGGCGGTTTGAGAGTGATTGTGATCGTCTGCTCGGGCTCGGTCAGCTCGTAGCGGTCGCCAAAGGTCTGGAAATCTTCGGCGATGACCTGAATCAGCACGGAGCCGCGCTTGATCGGCGGAAGCGACGCTGTCCCCTGCTGGCTGGCGCGCAACTGCAGGCTCTTGTCCACCTTGTCCTTGTTTTTTCCCTTTAGCGTGCGCACAATCAGGCTGGCGCGGGGTATGGGACTGTTTTCCTGGTCCTGTACGACGATATTGAGCGTCGTCCATTCGTCCTTAGCCTCGGCGCCAGGGGCGAACACGAGCACCAGGAAAGCGAAGCTCAGTAGGATGCCGGCAGATTTCATCACGGTATACAAACGCTGATCGGAAGCGGCTTTCAACGGCGATTGCTAGCTGCACTACTCTCGCGGCGCTGATTCGCCCGCGGGCAATCCCTAGAATACGAAGCTCAGCGCCCCACGATAGCTGCGGATCGCCTGCAGCAGGAACATCTGCTGTCCGTCGAAGGTTTGCATCGGAATGTAACCGGCATTCAACAGATTGCGGATGTCGGCCGTCGCTTCGAGCTTGCCGGGCAACGAACCCGAGAACGGCAAGGGCTGCCGGATGACCAGGTTCCAGCCGGGCTCGGAACGGGCGGCGAAGTCATTGTAGAGATCGGGCGAGATCGCCGCCGCCCGGCTCACCCATTGATAAGTCGAAAGCACCCGGGTGTCGGACTTCGGCAACTCGGTCGAGAGCGACGCGGTGATCATGTGGGCGCGCTTCATGTGCAGCGAATCGCGCAGTTCCGAGACGTCGGGGGTTTGGAGCGTGCTCTCACTGGTAGTCAACACGCCGCTGGAGCCATACCCGAGGGCGGCCTCGAGCCGCTCACGGATCTTACGCGCATAAGAAACCCGATAGCCCGTCGTGCTGTGCTGCCCGCCGTTGATCGTGGCGCTTCGCGAGAACAGATCGGGCAGAATATTACCGTCACGGTAGTGCCCCCCAGGCACGAAAGCCGAAACAGCCGCGTCGGAAAGCGAGTCCTGGTAGACGCCAACCTCGACCAGGCCGTTGCCAACCTTTTCGCGATAGGCGATTTCGATATGCTCTGAGCGCTGCACGGTGGGCCTGCCGTCAAGCAGCGACATTCTGGGGAACATCCCGAGCGTCGAAACCTGCTGGCGCAAGGAAGGGTCACCAGCGATCGCCTCCTCTGGCCGCGGCACGCCGGAAGCGTACCGCAGGTGCAACTCGCGGTCCTCGCTCAGGTGGTAGATCAACCTGCCGTAGGGGCTAACGAAATTCAGCCGGTTGACATAGTTCACTGACTCATACAAGAAGCCGTATTCGAAGCTGGCCATGTCGCCTAGCTTCACGCGGTCGCCGAATCCCAGCGTGAGCGTCTGCAGTTGCGGAGCATTACCCTGCATGCCGAAAATCCCGTGCTGCGCGGCGAGGGGGACCTGGAGTTGTCGGACAGTGACCGAGACTTCCGGCTCGCCGATCAGCGCCACGTCGCGGCTGAAGCTAGTGCGGAACGCGGTGGCCGAATTAGCGAGCGACCGGCCATAGCCGAGGTTGCCGCTGACGACGACGTCGTTGTTGCCAAAAAGCGAGGTGGCGACGGCGAAGGCGGTACCGAGGTCGGATTCGTTCGCCAGACCGGATGGCCGGGCGCCCGGGCCGGCGCTGACCTGCGCAAAGCCGCGCGTGTCGCTAAACGTGCCGGAAATCTTACGCAGGACATCTTGCCGCTCTGCATCGAGACCATCACGAAAGCGCAAAACGGGCCGCGTCGCCGCCGAGGCGCGCAATACCCATTTCCAGTTGTCGGTCATGTCGCGAACTTCGCCCCGCGCCGGGTAGATCAACTGCAGGCTCGTGAACAGGCCGCTGATCTGCACGTCCAGGTAGGTGCGCTCGCCGGCTTCGACTTGGACACCTTCGCGCAGCACCGGCAGGAACCGCGCCAAACTTACCTTGATCGAGTAGTTGCCGGGAAAGATTCGATCCACCGCGAAACGGCCCGCGGGATCGGTATAAGTACGGTGGGCTACGCGGCCTTCCGGAGTCAGCAACAGAACCAGCGCACCCATCTGGGGCACGCCACCCTGGTCCTTCACCCATCCAGCGATGCCGCCAGACAGGGCCGCCTGCGCCGCAGGAGCCGCGAACAGAACTAGCGGCATCAGCCACAGCGGCCACTTGCCAGTTCGTCGCTCTCGGGAAGTTTGGACCATCCTTTGCTATCCAGGCTTTCCCCTTCGCTGCCCGCGCCTGGCGGGCGCGAAGGATATGGTAGCTTACTTCACCTTGAATTTCGCGGTCGGCGTCAAGACCTCGTTTTTGACCTGATCCTCAACCTTTACGTTCAACACGTAGTCGCCGGGTTCAAAAGTCTTCAGCGGAAGGATCTTTTCAATGGTCATCTGATCCCGGGAAACGCCCCGAATCGAGGCGATGTCCTCCGAGAAGTCCACAACGTAGGCTTCCGGAGAGCCGGCTTTGGCGATTTGATAGGTGACCGTGCCCTTCGGCGTGCTGGTCGCCGCGTCTTCGCCGAGATTGTACACCTCGAAATAGATGCCCATCAACTCGTCGCTGCGGAACTCTTCGCCGAGCCGCGGACGAACCTTCGAGGCGCCCAAGACGAACTGCCCTGTACCCAGCGAGCGGGTCGGAACCCGCTCAATGCGGTCAGCCAAAATCATCGAGCTGTTGGCCAGCGTTTCATCGTCGAACTCAGGCACATGCAATGCCATATGGTGCGTGCTTATCGTTTCACCAATGACGTCTTTGAGGACAAGCTGCAGGCGGTACATTCCAGGCGCCAGCGGCAGCGCCTTGTTGTAGATCGACTTGCGGTCGACCTCGCCTCCGAGCCTCTCGGCAGTCGTCTCGATCGTAACCGGGTCGTCGAAATGCGCTTCCAGCTTGCGTGTGACCGTGGTGATACGCCCATAGATGTTCACCATCGCCTTGTGGAGGCCGTTTTCCTCCTTGAACATCAGGTCTTTGTTCTCAAGCTGGATGGTGATGCCCGTCAGCACCGAGCTGTCGGTGATCTTGACGTAATCCACGTTGACCTGGAACGGCAGCGTGTTGTACTCGATGTTGGAGTCAACGACCGCTTCGAGGTCTTTAAACTTCACCGGCGGCGCCTTGTGCAGGTTGGCGTAGAGCTGCAAGCGCTCGAACTGGTTGTAGCGAATCGACTGGCTGCCGCCCATCGGCGAGCCCATGCGCGTGCCGTCGGTGCGCGAGAAGCGGTCGGCCTTGGTGGAAAGGCCCATCTCTTCCGACAGCGTCAGCCCGGCGCCGGGCACGTGCAGCAGAGCGTCTTTTTCAGAGGGATCGATCGTCAACCGGTACTCGCCCGTCATGGTCGGATCGACGAACTCGATCAGAATGTCGGAGCCGATGCCTTCGAGCCAACGGTAGCGCCAAATCTCAAACGGATAGGTCGAAGTAAATCCGCCGCCTTCGTCGTAAGGCCGCTGGTACATGCCGCCGGAGGGGTGCGACTCGATTTCATCGGGCGGTCCAAACGTGATGTAGATTCGGCCGCGGTCCGCTTTCCAGCCGGGGATACCCGAGGCGTAGCGCTCATTTGCGTAGGCAATACGCCGGTAGTGCTCTTCGCGATACTCGTTCTCCATCGTGTCGGGAGTCGGATCGCGGCGCTGCCAGAACGCTTCGATGAAATTCTCGCGCTCTTCGTCGGTGGATAACTGCAAAAAGCCCTTACGCTCTTCGCCGCTGATGATGTAGGTAACGTCGGTGTCTAGCCAGCGCTTGAAAGGACCAGACAACTCTTTGCGCAACTGCTTGAGGCGCCGATTCTCTTCCTTCTTGGAAAGCGTTCGGGGTTCGTCGTTGTCAGCGCCCTGGAGACGGGTGTGGGAGGTGGAAAACGTGCAGCCGAAGACCAGCAATACTCCGACGGCGATGCGATATCTCATACCCGGCGATCTCCTCTCGAAGGCATTGATTCCGGTATAGATAAGCCCTCTGGCACGACTCAGGCGGAACCCATTGTTAATTCTAGGCGTTAGCGCGACGCAAGGTCAAGTCGATTCGGGTAAACTGTAGCGCCGATTTGGAGCCGGCTGGACCAATCGAAAGGCCTTCGCAGAGGCGCTTTTGGCCCCTTGCCGCAGCTTGACGACCTAGCTGACCCCACGACAAGTCCGGCTCGGATCATGAGCCTCTGCCTTAAGACTACGCACGGCCTGGTGGAGAAGGTTGCACCAATGTTTCGGGAGACTGTGTTCGGGCGACTGGTGTTCGGGCGACTGGCGGCGCCTTGGCGCCTCGCCGTGGCCAGTGATTGCGATGAGGTTGTCACTCAACCGGGCTACCCAATCGATAACACAGCGGCGGGAAAACACAGCGGCGCTCTCAGAGCCCGTAAGCAACTGAAGACTCCGGCTTCTATGTAAATCCACAGGGAAAATCCTGAAAATCATATTTTTGCCGCGTGCGTTTCCGAACAGGCTGGCAACCATCTATTTTTCAATCGTTTACAATCCATAAAGAACGGCGGGTTTGGCATTCGACGTGCTTCTCCGCTTGGCTACCCATCGGGGGTGAGGTGTCTTCGTACGCCTGCCCCGGGGTTGAACCGAACATGCAGAAAAGGCGATCAGCCTGGATTCTCCGAGCGGTGTTGAGCTGCGTCACGCTGGCGCTGGTGGCTGCCGCGTTGTGGAATTTCCACGATCGCCAATCGTTTCGTCTGCCGGATGACGGGGTCTATTGGGTAGATGCGCCGAACGGAGTTCAGGCGTTGCATGTCGAGGCGGGCGGGCCGGGGAGCAAGGCGGGAGTCCGCCCCGGCGATCTGCTTCAGAGAATCAATGGCGTGAGCGTCGAGAACGCCGTCCACGCCGCAGGCATGCTGGCGGGAGTCGGCATCTGGAATCGCGCCGCTTATGGCCTTTCCAGAGCCGGGCAGGAGTTTGAATTGCCGCTGGTGGTGGGGGTCGCCGCCCGGCTGCAAGTAGTCGAATATTTCAAGCTGGCGCTGGCCCTCGTGTACCTGGTGATCGGCGGCTTCGTGTATTGGCGACGGTCGCAGCTCGCGGTCGCTATCGAAGGCCGCTCAACGCCGCCGATGGTGCGGCACTTCTATGTGCTCTGCCTGGCGTCGTTTGTGCTATACGCGTTTATCTACTCGGGCCGGTTTGATGCTTTCGACCGCTTCGTTTACTGGGGCAATGTGTGGGCGACGCTGCTGGCGCCCGCGGCGTTGTGGCACTTTTGTGTGATTTTCCCGGGCTCGCGGCATGTTCCACGGCTCCGCAGGGTTCTCGCCGCCGCCGGATACGCCCCGGTGGTAGTGCTGCTTTTCGCCTACCATTTGGCCGCCGCCGGCTTGCTGAGCAGCGATCTGGCGCTCCAGGAGCTCAGCGGGCTGCTGGACCGGGTCTCTTACGCCCTGATGGGCGCCTATCTGCTGGGCGGCGCGGTCTTCCTCTCCTTCAGCGGCAAGCGCGATGAAGATACGGCTCTGCGGCAGCAGCGCCGCTGGCTGGCGCATGGCACGCTGTGGGGCGCGCTACCCTTCGTCGTCTTTTACCTGGCTCCGTTCGTGGCGGGCCAGATTCCCGGCGCGGCGCGCAGCCTGTCAATTTTCTCGATGGGCCTGATCCCGCTGGCCTTTGCGTATGCGATTGCGCGCTACCGCCTGATGGACATCGAGGTGTTTGTCCGCCGCGGCACGGCCTATACGCTCGCGACGGCGACACTGCTGGCGGCTTTCTACGGTATGGTGTTCCTGCTGAGCGGCGTGATGCAGCCGCAACTGCAGGAGTTGGGGCCGTCGGGATGGGTGATCTCGGTTGTGGCGGCGGCGCTACTGTTCCATCCGCTGCGGAATTGGATCCAGCAGAGCCTCGATCGCCGCTTCTACCGCGAGCGCTACGACTACCGCCGCACGTTGATCGATTTCGCCGCGGAGCTGGGCACGGAGACCAATCTGGACCACATGATGGGTGCGGTGCGCCAGCGATTGTCCGAAACACTGGATTTGCGGCGCATGGCGATCTTTCTGCCGGACGAGGAAGGCGGCGCGTCCGGATACCGGCTGGCCGAGGGCGTTGGGCTCAGCGACGAAGAAGGCCGCGCGATTGAGCCCGGCAGCACGGCGCTGGATTTGAGCTTTATCGAACCGCTCGTCAGCAACCAGACGCGGCCTTATCTGTTCTTCGAAAGCCCGCGCTGGCGGATCGAGCAGCCGGCCGGGGCGCGGCGGACGATCGCGAGCCTGGATTTGAACTACTACGTGCCGTGCCGCGTGCATGGCCGCGTGGTGGCGCTGCTGGGGCTCGGCCGCACCGTGGACGGCAGCTATCTCACGAGCGAAGATCTTTCGTTGGTGCGGGCGGTTTCCGGCTACTTAGCGATCGCGACCGAAAACGCGCAACTCTACCATTCGCTCGAGCGCAAGGCGACCGAATACCAGCGGCTGAAGGACTACAACGAGAACATCGTCGAGTCGCTGCACGTGGGGATACTGGCCGCCGATCTCGACGATCGCGTCGAGAGCTGGAGCACGCCGCTCGAGTTGATGTTCCACATCTCGCGGCAGCAGGCCGTCGGCCGGCGTCTGGCCGAGCTGCTGCCTCCCGAGCTGGTCGAGGAGTTCGACCGCGTGCGCGGCGAGTCGGGCATTCACAACGTCTATAAGTTCCGCCTGCGGGCGGCCTCGTTCCCGCCCGAGTTTCGCCCCACCAACGGCTCGGCGAATCAGGAGCAGACGATCAATGTGGCGGTTGCGCCGCTGGTGAGCAAGAACCTCGAAGCGATCGGGCGGCTGATTATTTTCGACGACGTGACCGAGCGCGTGGAGCTGGAAGAGAAGGTCGTGCAGGCCGACCGGCTGAGCTCGATCGGGCTGCTGGCGGCCGGCGTGGCGCACGAGGTCAACACGCCGCTGGCGGTGATCTCGAGCTACGCGCAGATGCTCGCCAAACAGATGCACGCCGACCCGGGCCAGGCGAAAATCCTGCAGAAAATCACGTCGCAGACGTTCCGCGCGAGTGAAATCATCAACTCGCTGCTGAACTTCTCACGGACATCCAGCCGCGATTTCGAGACGATCGACCTCAACCAAACGCTGCAGGATACGATTGCGCTGATCGAGCCACAACTGCGCAAAGCGGGGGTGACGGTCGAAACCGAGCTCGATCCAGCCGCGGCGCCCGTTTGGGGCAACAGCGGCAAGCTGCAGCAAGTATTTCTCAACCTGGCGCTCAACGCGCGCGACGCGATGCCGAACGGCGGGCGTCTCGCCGTAAGCACAACGGCCGCGGAGACCGCCAACGGAGATGCCTTGGCGCATGTCGTGGTCAGCGACACCGGCAGCGGCATTCCACCCGAACACTTGCAGCGCATCTACGATCCCTTCTTCACGACCAAAGGACCCAAGAGCGGTACGGGGCTGGGCCTGGCGGTCAGCTACGGCATCATCCAGGAGCACTCCGGTAACATGAATGTGGAGAGCGAAGTCGGCCGCGGGACGACCTTCCACATCGAGCTGCCGCTCTCCGGGAAACCTCTCCATGCCTGAGTCTTCCCCTGCCCTCGGGCGGGACGCCAAGGGTAAGATCCTCATCATTGACGACGAGCCGGAGATTCGCGAGAGTCTCGAAACGCTGCTCGAGTTGGAGAACTACGCCGTCGTTACAGCTCCGGACGGCAAGACCGGATTGAATCTGCTGGCGGCGCGGTCGGTGGACCTGGTGCTGCTCGACCTGATGCTGCCGGATCTCTCGGGCATCGACGTTCTGGAGCGCATCCGCGAGCAGGACCACGAAACGCCGGTCGTGGTTCTTACCGCCTACGGTTCGGTCGAAAACGCCGTCGCGGCGATCAAGTGCGGCGCCAACGACTTTCTGACCAAGCCGTGGAACAACGACAAGCTGCTGCTCGAGATCGAGCAGACGATCACGCGCAGCCGCCTGGAGCGCGAAAACGCGCAGCTCAAGAGCCAGCTCCGGCAGCGTTACAGCTTCTCGAACATCATCGGCAAGAGCGAGCGAATGCATCGTGTGTTCGATCTGGTCGCGCAGGTCGCTCCGAGCCGCTCCACGGTGCTGATCCATGGCGAAAGCGGCACCGGCAAGGAATTGATCGCCAAGGCCATCCACACCCACTCGCCGCGCGTGGAGCGGCCGTTCGTCGCGGTGAACACGAGCTCGATTCCGGTCGACCTGATCGAGTCGGCGTTGTTTGGACATGTGCGAGGCGCTTTCACCAGCGCGATCGCTTCCCGCAAAGGCTACTTCGAGCTCGCCAACGGCGGCACGTTGTTCCTTGACGAGATCGGAACGCTGGGGCTCGATACGCAGGCGAAGCTGCTGCGAGTGATTCAAGAGCGCGAGTTCATGCCGGTCGGGTCGAACGAAACGGTGCGCATCGACGTGCGCATCGTGGCGGCGACCAACGACGATCTCGCGAAACTGGTCGAAGAAGAGCGTTTTCGCAAGGACCTCTATTACCGCCTGAACGTCATCGAGATCAAGCTGCCGCCGCTGCGGGAGCGCGGGGAAGATATCCCGCTGCTTGCCGAGCATTTTCTGAATAAGTACAGCCAGGAGAATCAGCGTTTCCTGGAAGGTAGCGGACGCTCGAAGCTGCATTTCGCGGCCTCGGCGTTGCAGATCCTGATGGACCATGACTGGCCGGGCAATGTCCGCGAATTGGAAAACGTGGTGGAGCGCGCCGTGGTGCTGGCGACGCAGCCGGAGATCCCCGCCGAGCTGCTACCGGAGTCGCTGCTCGGTAGTAACGGCATGGAGCGGCCCAGGATTCCCACCAACTTCAAACCCGCGGCGGGAGCAAGCTTGCACGAGCTGGCCGAGGAGTTCGAGCGGCAGATTATTATCGACGAGCTCGAAAAGTGCAACTGGAGCCAGACCGAAGCCGCGAAGCGATTGAACGTGGCGCTGTCCACGCTCAACCAGAAGATTCAGCGCTACAAGATTGATATCAAGAAGCTGCGCGGGCGCGATGCCGCGGACTAGCGGACGGTCGCAGAGAGAACGCTCTACTGCGGCTGGGTTTTCTCGATAAACTCCTCTACAAGTCTTTTCAGCTCCGGTTGCGCGGCGGTCATTCTCTGCTGTGCGATCTCGGCGCCCCTCTTCATGAGCATAGGACTGCTGGAAACCATCGCCTGCCCGGCCGGGGAGCGGTAGAAGGCGAGCAGCTCGTCCATTTGCTCTTCCGTGAACGCGTCGGCGTACAGCTTGATGTATTGCGGCCGTAGCTGATCCCAGCCCAAGGCAGTCCTCACCACCGCTTCGACTTTGCCCTGCATCTCTTCGAGCAGTTTGGTTTTCTCCGGCGGCAGGTTGACTCCCAGCGTTTCCTGCATCACCGATGTCCTTACCTGATTCATCGCCATCGTCATGCTCTGGCTGAACATCTCCTCGAGCCGCGCGACGGCGAACAGTTCCTCGACTTTTCGAGCTTTGCTCGCTTCATCCGCGCGCGCCACCGTACCGGCAATGGACAGCAGCGCGAGAAGAAGGAAGAGGCGGTTGAGTCTCATGGCTCAAAGGCTATCACAAGCATCTGAAAAATCGATGAGCTTGACGCCCTCCCGGACCCGCCGCCTGTGGGGGGGCGACTCGAGGGGGCGGCGGCGGCGCTAACCATTCGCCGGGCGCGCCGCGACGCCGGCTAACTCGCGCACGGTTTGAAAGGTATCGGAGTCGGCGGCCGTTTTGTCAGGCCGGTAGCGTTTCACTCTCGCGAAGCGCAGCGCCAGGCCGCTGGGATATCTCGAGCTGATCTGGATTTCATTGAAGGCGATTTCGACGACCACCTTGGGTTCGACATAGACCGTGTAACTGTCGCGGCCGATCTCCAGCTTGAGGAACTCTGCGGTTTGCCAGGCAAGCATCTTATCGGTCAAGCCCTTGAAGGTTTTCCCCAGCATGGCGAAGCCGCCTTTTTCGGTATCGCGCGCGCCGAGGTGGAGATTGCTGAGCCAGCCTTTCCTGCGTCCGCTGCCCCACTCCGCGGCCAGCACGACCAGATCGAGCGTGCGGGCCTGCTTAATCTTCCGCCAGCTCTGGCCGCGCGCGCCGGCGGCGTAGCCCGAATCGAGCGCCTTCGCCATGACGCCTTCGTGACCTTGCGTGAGCGCTTCGTTGAGAAACTCTTCAGCGCTGGCGGCATCCCCGGTGACGCGATGAGGCACAACGTTGGCCGCTGGAGAAATCTCTTCCAACAGGCCAAAGCGGCGCGACTGCGGTTCGTCGATGAGCGACTGGCCATTCCAATAGATCAAGTCGAACCAGAACGGCGTGAGCGGCAGCTCGGCGCGCATGCGGTCGACTTCGAGCCTTCGCCCGAAGCGGCGCATGGTGACTTGAAACGGCTGCGGGCGGCCGTCGGGAGTGAGGCTCAGCACCTCGCCGTCGAGAATGAGGTTTTCCCCAGGCAAGGCGCGCACGGCCTCGACGATTTCGGGCACGGCGGGCGTAACGTCGTTGAGGCGGCGGGAGAACACAGCGACTTCGTCGCCGGAGCGGTGAACCTGCACGCGAGCGCCGTCGAATTTGAATTCGAGCGCCGCCTCGCCGAGCTCATGGATCGCGGAGGCGACATCGTCGGAGGTCTGCGCCAGCATCGGCTGCAGCGGCCGGAACAACTCGACGTCGTAGGGAGCCAGGCCGTCAGCGCCCGATTCGAGCACCGCGCGCGCCACGCCCGCCATCTCACCCGCCAACATCACTGCGCGGCGGATGCGGTCCGCGTTCACGCCGGAAGCCTTCGCCAGCGCTTCGAGCATGACGCCTTCGAGCGCGCCTTGCCGCAGCTCGCCATGCAATAGGCGCGTGAGGAATTGCTGCTCGGCAGCGGTGGCGCGCGCGAACATCTGCTGCAAGATCTCGCGCCGGTTGCGCTCCGCGCCCGGCCCTTTGACGGCAGCCAGCGAGTCCAGGGCACGATCTACGTCCCGGATTTCGAGAATCGGGGTTTCCGCCGCTGGTGCGGCTGCGTTCCGCAGCGTCGCGTATCCAACGCCGATCCGCCCTTGGCGCGCGCCGCCCGAAAGAAACGCCACGACGATCTCGGTTTCATCGGGATCCAATCGCCGTAGCAGGTCGGCGAGCAGGTCGATTTTTTCGAGCCTCTTTGGGGTGCCGGTGACGCGCTGGGAAGTCTCAACAACGTGTGCCAGCAGCATGAATCTGAGGATAGGCTACCTGGGGGCAAGGCCGCGTGCCGGCCAGGCCCCCAAAGGGCAGGCTACGGGCAGGCTGCGCCTGCCCTGCACAGGCAAGATTGCCTGTGCCACGA
>JBBDWJ010000287.1:0-8939 GCA_040902925.1 Bryobacterales bacterium
AAACCGCCACAAAAAAACAACCCAGATCGTCACCCACATCTATGTCGCGCACCCGGATTGTCTGTGCCACGCCACCGGCCCGGCGGTTTCGGATATAATTGGCGCGGACGCCATCGAAATCGGGAGTAGCCATGAGAAACCAGATCCGTATCCGCCTCGCCGTGCTGTTCGTCGCAGCCGCCGCGTTGGGGGCCGCCTACCATGAGGCGCGCCTGGAAGAGGTCATGGCGCAGAGCGCGCAGCACTTCCTCAACGCCCTGACGCCGGAGCAGACTCCGAAGAGCCACTACGCGTTCGACTCCGCCGACCGTACCCTGTGGCACTTCGTGCCCGACAACAATTTTGAACAAACGCATGGCCATCCCCGCCCCGGCCTGACTTTTGGCGAACTGGAAACCTACCAGCGCCGGCTGGCCGACGCGCTGCTCAGCAGCGGCCTCAGCAAGGCGGGCTTTGGCAAAGCGGTCACGATCATGAGCCTGGAAGACATCCTGCGGCGCGCCGAAAACGATACGGCCGGGCGGCGCGATCCGATGCGCTACCACGTCTCCATCTTCGGCAAGCCGGGCGCCGACGCCACCTGGGCGTGGCGCGTCGAAGGCCATCACGTGTCGGTGAACTACACGATCAAGAATGGCCAGATCGTGGCGTCGACTCCTTCGTTCTTTGGCTCCAATCCTCACGAAGTGCGCGAAGGTCCCCGCAGCGGCCTGCGCCCGTTGGGCCGCGAAGAGGACGCCGCCCGCAAGCTCGCGAAATCTCTCACCGCCGACCAACGCAAGACCGCCGTGGTGGACGAAACCGCCTACCGCGATATCCTCACCGCCTTCCAGACGCGCGCCAAGCTCGAAGATCAGCCGCCGGGAATCCAGGCTTCGAAGCTGACCGCCCAGCAGTACGCGGATCTGGTCGCGGTGCTCGAAGAGTATGCCTACAACATGCCCGCGCAGATCGCCGAAAAGCGCATGAAGCAGGTCAAGGACACGCCGAAAGACAAGCTCTTATTCGCCTGGGCCGGCAGCATCGAGCCCGGCAAAGGCGACTACTATCGCATTCAGTCGCCGACCTTCCTGGTCGAGTACGACAACACGCAGAACAACAACAACCACAGCCATTCGGTATGGCGCGATTACGCCGGCGATTTCGGCGCTGACGTTCTGGCGATGCACTACCGGCAGTTCCAGCATGGCCTGGGCCAGGTGGCCGCGGACTAGCCGTCGCCTGTCCACGCACTGCGCTCAAAAATTGACCGGTTCGGGATAGAGAGCCGGCTGCTATAGGTCCGCGCGGGCTAGATTCATGAAACTTCTGTTATATCCCGCCGTCGAATCCGAGCGTCTTGAGAAAATCAACCATGCTGCTGGCGCGATGGCGGTCGTGAACGCGGGGGATGAAGCCGCGGCCCTGGCGGAGATCGAAGACGCCGACGGTTTTTTTGGCAAGATTACGCCACCTTTGCTCGCCGCGGCCAAGAAACTGCGCTGGGTGCAGTCGCCGACGGCAAGTCTCGAGCACTATGTATTTCCGGCGCTCATCGCGCATCCCTGCCAGCTCACCAACATGCGCGGGCTGTTTTCCGACGTGATCGCCGATCACGTGTTCGGCTTCATTCTTTGCTTCGCCCGTAATCTGCACCTCTATCTGCGGCGCCAAATGGAAGCGCGCTGGGAGCCGGTAGGCGGTGAAGAGGCGCGGACCGGCTTCGTGTCGGGGCCGGCGCAGGTCAGCCCGATCGACCGCGCTCATATCCATCTTTCGGACGCCACGTTGGGAGTTTTTGGCCTCGGCGAGATCGGCTCGGAAATTGCGCGCCGCGGCCTGGCGTTTGGCATGCGGGTAGTGGCAGTGGATCCGTACGCGAAATCTGCGCCGGCGGGCGTCGAAGGACCGTGGCCGGCGGAAAGGCTGCCCGATCTTCTGGCTCAAAGCGACTTCGTGGTCATCGCCGCGCCCCACACGCCGGAAACCGAAAAGCTGTTTCGACGCGAGCAGTTCCGGCAGATGAAACAGACTGCCTACCTGATCAACATCGGCCGCGGCGCGATCGTCGACCTTGCGGACTTAACCGCGGCGCTCGAGGCCGCCGAGATCGCCGGAGCGGCGTTGGACGTTTTTGAAACCGAGCCGCTGCCGCCCGGTCATCCTCTGTGGAAGCGAGAGAATGTGATCCTCACGCCGCACATCGCCGCGGCGTCCACTCGCATCGCTGAGCGGCATCTGGAAGTGCTGCTCGACAACGTGCGGCGCTTTGCCAACGGCGAAGAACTGCGCAACGTTGTCGATAAGGCAAAGTGGTTCTAAGGCTACGAGCGCCGCAGTGTGACGGAAGGCTCGAGCGCCGCGGCGCGGCGCGGCGGAATATACCCAGTGGCTGCACCAACGACCGCGAGAATTCGCACGGAAGGGGACACTTGGGCTGACAGGATCGGTCCGCGCCAGCGCCGCCTACACGTCCCGGGCGCAGCGGAAGCCCAGGTTTGTGGTGGAGCTATCCGGCGTATTCGAGGTGCGCGCGCCGACGCGGTAGCGGTTGCAGTAGGACTTGTGGCACAGAAACGAGCCGCCCTTCATCACGCGGGCAGAACCGGCGGGCGGCCCTACCGGATTCAAGCGCGTCGCGGTTACGTGGTAGCCGGGGTCGAACCAGTCCGAGCACCATTCCCAGACATTCCCCGTGATCGCGTACAGGCCGAAGCCGTTGGCTGGAAATGCCTCGAGCGGGGAAGGCCCGCGCCAGCCATCAAGGCCTTCGTCGTGATGCGGAAACTCGCCCTGCCAGACGTTGCAGAGATGCTTGCCTTCGGGCTCCAGCTCGTCGCCCCATGGGTAGGCTTTTTGTTCGAGGGCGCCGCGCGCCGCGTACTCCCACTCCGCTTCGGTCGGCAACCGCTTGCCGGCCCAGTGGCTATAGGCGGCGGCGTCGTTCCAGGAGATGTGGGTCACCGGAAAGTCCAGTCGCGAGTCGACCGACGAGTCGGGGCCTTCGGGGTGCGCCCAGTCCGCGCCGCTCACCTTGCACCACCACTCATGGCCTGCGACGGTGTCTTCCACCAGTTCTTTGTATCGTTCGAGCGGTAGCTGATTGTGAAAAACGAACGACCAGCCGAACTGTTCGGCTTCGGTGCGATAGCGCGTTTCTTCGGCGAACTTGCGAAACTCGCGATTCGACACCGGGTAGATGTCGATGTAAAACGGATCGAGGCGGACCTCCCGCACCGGGCCCTCGCCGTCGGCGGGAAAACCATCGGCGGTCTCTGTCCCCATCAGGAAAGGGCCGCCCTCGAGCTTGATCATGCTCCCGGTCGAGCCTTGGGTGGCGCGTAGCCGGCGGTCCGAATACGTTTTGGATTCGGCGATGCGTTCGGCGCGGTCTTTGCTCGGTACGCAGCAAGGGTGCGGACGGCCTTCGCTACGAAAGACTGGAAACTCGTTGCTCATGGCGGCGTGGTCATGATGGCGAGACGACGGAAGCCGTCTCGGAGGCCGGCACATCCTGTATGTTGGCCTTGGCGCGCAGCCGGTCCACGAAGTTTTCGAGCGCGCGGGTCTGCTTTTGTCGCTGCAGCTCGCCCTTGATCTCTTCCTCGACTTCCGGCAGCGGTTTTACGCGCGGCGGTTGGCGGTCGAGCAGCTTGGCGATGTGGAATCCAAACGGCGTGCGAAACGCGGGGCTAACGGCGCCGATTTCCATTTCGAAAACGGCTTCATCAAATTCGTCGACCATCTGGCCGCGCGGGAAGTAGCCAAGATCGCCACCGTTGCCGGCGCAGTCGGAATGCTTGTCGGCGATCGCCTCGAAGGTCGTCCCGGAGCGTAGCTCTTCTTCCACGGCTTCGATTTCCGCTTTGGCTGTCTTCTCGTCGCGGTTCTCGTTGACGTGTTTGACGACGTGGGCGGCGCGCACGGTTTCGGGCGTCCGGAACTGCTCGCGATGCTTGCGGTAGTATTCGGCGATTTCCTTGCTCTTGGGCGCCGAGACTTTGGCGCTGATCTTCCCGATCAGACGATCCAGCCGGACGCGCGCCTCGAGATCTTTTCGAAGTTCACTGTCGTCGACGTGCGTGAGGCTGAATTTGTCCTCGCCGCCGTGGCGTTTTTTGAGCTCGGCAAGGGCTTGGTCAAGCATTTCTTCCGCAATAGGCTCGGTGTCCTTGAGCGCTTCCTGACGCAGCAGGGTGCGTTCAATTACGTTCTCGCGCGACCATTCGCGTGCGCGCTCCTCCATGGCGGCGGGATCGAGTTGATAGGCGGCCCGCTGTTCCGGCGTCAACTGCCGGAAGCGATTGCGGAGCGATTCGGCTTCCCACTCGATGATGGCGTCATCGACGGCCTCTCCATTGACTAACAAAGGCATCGGTGAATAGGGCGTGGCGAATTCAAGAAGGCGTTCAACCAACCTATTTTACATGCCCGACCCAGCAAGGCCCAACCTGAGAGAGGTACGAACCGTGGCTGTGTGCAGCAGTCCCGTGCGCCAGGCATGCTTAGCCGCCAGGGGGGCGAAGCGAGCCGCCGACATGTTTGTCCTGCTGGTTGTAACCACGAGGACAATCACAGTTTCCGGTTCGTGTTTCCGTCACACCCAGTAGGTGCGGTCGAGGCTGCGGTATTGCACCGCTTCGGCCAGGTGCCGGACGCCGATGCGCGGTTCGCCCTCGAGATCGGCGATCGTGCGCGACACCTTGAGAATGCGGTCGTGAGCGCGGGCGGAAAGCCCCATTTTCTGCACCGCTACTTCGAGCGTGCGCTCGCCGGCCTCGTCCAACCGGCAGTAATCGCGGATCACCTTGGATGGCATGCGCGCATTGGGATAGCCGCGCTGCATTTGAATATCGCGGCAGGCTTCGACGCGTTTGCGGATTGCGAGCGAATCCTCGGAGGGAGTTTCCGAGCGCAGCTCGCGGTATTTCACTGGCGGGACTTCGACGTGGATGTCGATGCGATCGAGGAGCGGGCCGCTGATGCGCCCGACATAACGCTGGATCATGGCCGGCGTGCAGTGACAATCACGGGTGGAATCGCCGAAATAGCCGCAGGGGCACGGATTCATGGCCGACACCAGCATGAACGCCGAGGGAAACGTCAGGCTCAAGTTGCTGCGGGCGATGGTAATGTGGCCGTCTTCGAGCGGCTGGCGCAGCAGCTCGAGCACATTGCGGGGGAACTCGGGAAATTCGTCGAGGAACAACACGCCGTTGTGCGCCAGACTTACTTCGCCGGGCCGCGCCATGCCGACGCCGCCGCCGACCAACCCCGCCTGCGACACGCAGTGATGGGGCGCGCGGAAAGGGCGTTCGCGCAACAGCCCGCTTTCGGAGCCGAGCGCGCCGGCGACGCTGTGGACCTTCGTGGCCTCCAGCGCCTCTTCAAACGTTAGTGGCGGAAGAATGCCCGGTAGCCGCTTGGCGAGCATGGTTTTTCCCGAGCCTGGCGGGCCGACCATCAGCAGGTTGTGGCCTCCGGCGGCGGCGATCTCTAGCGAGCGCTTGGCTGTCTCCTGTCCTTTGACCTCGCGGAAGTCGAACACCGGCGAGCGCGGCTCGAGCGGCGGCGCGTGACCGTTGCCGTTGACCGGCTTGGCGCTTTCGGGGTGCTCAAGCAGTTGCACCACTTCGCTGAGATGCTTCACTCCATAGACATTCACGCCCTCCACCACGCCCGCTTCGGCGGCATTATCGCGCGGGACGACGAGGTTGGGAATACCCGCCGCTTTAGCGCATACAGCAACCGGAAGGGCGCCGCGAATCGGGCGCAGGTTGCCGTTCAGCGACAGCTCGCCGACAACGAGAAAATCCCGCATCGCCCCCTCGGCAATGGTTCCCATCGCTCCCATGATGCCGAGCGCCATCGGCAGATCGAAGCCGGCGCCTTCTTTGCGGATATTGGCGGGGGCCAGGTTGACGGTCACCGATTTGCGGGGGTAGCCGTACCCGGAATTGATCAGCGAGGAGCGGATTCGCTCGCGGCTTTCGCGGACTGCGGTATCGGGCAGGCCGACCGTGATGAAGTTCTGCGGCTCGCCGGGATACATGTCCACCTCGACGTCGATGACCAGCGCGTCGACGCCGTAGATGGCTGCCGTCCTCGTTTTGAACAGGGGCATTGGTTTATTTCCCCGCTGCGTGTTTCGCGGCGTATTCAGCGCCGCCAGTCTCGGATTGTGGGAGAGCGGCGGTAGCCCACGACACTGGCTCGGATACGCCGTGTCTGGGCATACCGTGTCTGGGTATACCGTGTCTGGGCATACCGGGTCCGGGAATACCGCGTTCTGGAATATTCCATTCGGCGCCGTGCTCCAGGGAGGGTTCCGTGGCCAATCGGCGCATGGGATGGTGTTCTTCCCCAGTACGAAAGTTTCTCGCCAGCATGCTGCCGCGAATCAGAGCCGACCAGATGAGCAAAAGTACAAACACAAGCGACACTGCGACCGCCCAGGCAAGCATGACGGCTTCCTTTCGCCAAAATCAGGTAAATTTTATTGGAAATAGGGAGCCGCGACCGGTTCCCATGGGGCTCTCAGCGGAGTGTTGCGTCCATTATACAGCAGAAACAAATACTAAAGGGGATGGAATTAGCGGTATGGAGCGGTATGGGGACAGTCACCCGATTTCCGCCTGTGCGATCAAGCCCTACGTTGTGCGACGGGTGACTTCCCCGTCGGCCTCGCGCGATGGTGCTGGTACGTCGGGCTTACCAGTTCGGCAACTGATCGGTAGAGATGCCTTGATCGACGAGCATCACCGGGATGCTGTCGTCGATGCGGTAGACCGTTTTGCCGTCCTCGGTGACGAGGCCTTCCTGCAGCGGGCCCTCGACCGGCGAGCCGTCGTAGTTCTTCACTCCGCCTTTGGAAATGGCTTCGTTGAGCTTCGCTAACTGCTCGGCGGGCAGCATGCCCACCGGCACTTTCGTGCGCGGGCAACAGAGGATTTGCAACAGGTCTTCGCTGATGGGCATAGATTCTCCCAAGATGTCAGATAGCGCTTCCAGGCGCAAGCGGCGGATGAATCCGTTTCAGGGGCCCGGGATCAGCAGCTTGCCGTCACGAACAAGGGTTTCGCCGTCGACCTCGACGGTGGCGTCGGGGAAGAAAAACCAGCGCCGGTAGCCGCCGCGCACCGCTCCCCCGAGCTCTTCGTTGTCCCCCAGGCTCATGCGGACGACCCCGGCTCCGTAGCCGAAATACGGCAGCACGTCGCTGCCTTCGGTCGCTTCGAGCTTGTGGTTGAAGCCCAACCCGAACTCGCGAAAGCGGCGGGCGGCGTCGCCTCCGGCTTGCAGCTCGGCTTCGACGGCGGCGACGTTCTCGCTGGCCGCGACGTGAGTGATGCGCCCTTCCTCGATCGCGAACTGGATGTTCCGCGCGACTTTTCCTTGCAGCCGGGCCATCGGAATGACCAGGCGTCCGCGGACGGTTTCCTCCAGCGGCGCGACGCGCAGCACGCCGGCAGGCAGCTCGATTTCGCGGTCGATGCGGATGCGCGCTTCTTTCATTCGTTCGGGCGACGCGTCGCCTTCCTGTTTGTTGAACGGACGCGTGCCGATGCGGAATCGCAGGTCGGCGCCGGCCGGCGTGCGAACCCGCACGGTTCCCGAGCGCAGCAGGACAATCACGCGGTCCTGCGCTGCGGCCATGGCTTGGTAATCGACATCGAGCGCGCTTTCGTACAGTTTGTCGAGCGCCTTGCTGTGGGTTGTCGCCAGGCCGTCGGCCAGCACGCTGCCTTGCGACCAATGGAAGTGCACCTGGCGGTGGGTTCCCCCTTCGTCGAGCCAGCGGGCCAGCGACTGGGCTTCGGCAGGCGGCGTCGTACGGACCTCGGTGCGCACCGGCAGCCAGATGTAGACGTCCACGCTCTCCAGCAGTTTCGCGAAGGCCTCGCTAGCGGCCGTGGAGCTTTCGGGCGTCGGAGAGGGCTCCAGCGCGGCGATCTCGACGTATTCGAGCGCGCCGAGGTCGATGGCTCCCTTTTCTCTTACCAGCCGGCGCAGAGGGACGATGATTTCCGAAAAATAGCCTGGGTCGTGACGCAGCAGGACCCGCTCGCTGGGTTGGAGTTGGAGCGCGTCGACGATGCGCCGCGCCATGGCTTCGTGGTTGAGGTCTTGCGCTTGCATTACGGAGAACAGGCTTGTGCAGGCGAGCAGGATCGCTATCGTTGCGGCTCGCGGCACGCCGGAGTGGCCTTTCGGACGCCTTGTTTGGCGGCCAGGGTTTAAAGATCGGCTCATGAGCTTGAGCTATTGTACCCGCCTCGGCATCTCTGGGCGGGCGTAAAACCCGCTGTTTCCCTCGCGCAACAGGATGCACAAATTGCGACGGTTGGCCTGGGAGTTGGTGCCCCTCACGCGCTGATTCGAACCCGCTCTAAATAAAACATTTATGAGTTGATTTGTATTTGCAATCCCCGGCTGGGGCATGCCACAATACGATGGCGAACAAAAGGCGAACATAAAGAGGTGGATAAGATTGACCGCGGTCTCAGAGGTGGAATCGCTGCGCAACCTGCTGCGGGAGCAGGGGTTGGGGTCGGCCCTGCCGGCGCAAGGGGGCAAAAGCCATCCGCCGGCCCCGACCGGTTTTGCCGCACTCGACGCTTTGCTCAGCGGAGGCATTCCACGCGGACAGATCACGGAACTGCTGGGGCAGGCTTCCTCGGGACGCACCAGCGTTACGTTCGCGATGCTGGCCGAGGCGACCGGGCGGGGCGAGGTGGCGGCCTATATCGACGCAACCGACAGCCTTGACCCGCGATCGGCGCAGCGGGCCGGCATTGCGCTGGAACGGCTGCTCTGGGTGCGCTGCGGCGTGGCTTCTTTCGCCTCTCCGTCGACGCGAAACGGCAATGCTGCGGGGATCGTTTCCAAGGATGGGGTTCGGCCGGAAAGCGCACAGTATTTGGTGCCTCAACAAGGCCGCCGCGTTGCGGCGGCGGGGC
>JBBDWJ010000287.1:8949-9818 GCA_040902925.1 Bryobacterales bacterium
CCGGACAGGCGGGAGCGCCTGTCCCTACCGAAGAAAAACGATCCTGCCTGGCAGGCCGTCAACTTGGTGGCCTCGGCAGGCGGTTTTGGCGTCATCGTTCTCGATCTGGGCGGTGTTACGAAACATAAACTGCGGGAATGGCAGAGCCGCCAGTGGCTGCGTCTGCGCCGCGCCATCGAGAATAGTCCGACGGCGCTGGTGATTCTGGCTTCAGACCATTTGGCGTCGTCCGTTTCCGCCCTGGTGCTCGAAATCGCCCGCGAGCAGACCCGTTGGCACGGTACACCGGGCGTCTCGCTATGGCTCTGCGGTATTTCAGCCAAGGTGCGCGTTGCGCATCAACGCAAAAAAACGAACGGGGACGCCGCCCCGGAAAGAACCTGTAGCTTGGGGATCGGAGAATAGCCATGCCCGAAGATACTTTTCAAGTCGACCAGATCGATCACGTCGAGCTTTTCGTGCCCGATCGTTATGAAGCGGCGCGCTGGTACGAGCGAGCGCTGGGGCTAAAAGTTATCCCCGAATACGAACGCTGGGCCCAGCCGGAAGGCGGCCCGCTGATGATGGGCACGCCTCAAGGCGGAACCAAGCTGGCTCTTTTTTCCGGCAAGCCTCGCGGGGATAGGGAAACCGCCGGTTTTCACCGCGTAGCTTTTCGCATCGACGGCCAAGGGTTCCTACGGTTTATCGAGCGGCTGCAGGCGGTTGCCGTTTTTGATGAGCATGGCAAGCAGCTTGCGGCTGACGCTGTCGTCGATCACGGCCAGGCGTTTTCGATTTACTTCCATGATCCTTATGGCCACCGCCTTGAGATCACGACTTATGAACACGAAGTAGTGAGGAAGGGACGGGATTAGGTGCGTGGGGGG
>JBBDWJ010000287.1:9828-14634 GCA_040902925.1 Bryobacterales bacterium
CGCTTCCAAGGCATCAGCGCTTCGCACGATTCGGCGGGCGCGAAAGGCGGTGACTGTCCCCATCGGCACCATCGGCAGGAACTTACGTTTACCAAACCATGCGCAGTCTTTACGCATGCCTGAAGATTCCCGATTTCGCCGCGGCCGTTCTGCTGCGGGGCGAACGGAATCTGCGCACGCCGCCAGTCGCCGTCTTTACAGGGGTTCCGCCGAACTGCTTTGTATACGCAGCCAATGAACCCGCGCGGCAGGGCGGGGTTCGTGAAGGCATGCCGCTGGCCGAAGCCGTTGCGCGTTATGGGCTGGCTCGGGATTCACGGCTTGCGCCCCAGGCGATCAAAAAAGGCCGGCTCCCTTTGCGCGATGAGGTCAAAGGGAAAGGAATCAAGCCCTACCGGTTGCGGCCAACGGCTCCTCCAGTAGGGACAGGCGCTCCCGCCTGTCCTTCGCCGCATAACGGCGACGCCGGGTCCGTGACTCGTGGAGACGACGGTCCGCAAAATTCCAATCTCCAAACCCGCGAGCGCTCGCCCGAAGCGGAAAAACAAGCCCAGCAGGAACTGATCGAGATGGCGCTGACCACCTCGCCGCGTGTCGAGGACGCCGCTGCCGGGCTGCTGATCGTCGATTTGGCCGGCATGCCCGACCCGCACGGCTCGGCCAGTCAACTCGCTCATGGTGCGGAAAAGCTCGGTTTGACCGCCAACGTCGGTGTATCGGCCAACCGCTTCGTGGCGATTGCGGCTGCTCGCACGCAAATCGGGGTCACGCACATTTTCCCCGGCCAGGAAGCGGGCTTTATGAGCGTGCTGCCGCTCGATACGCTGCCGCTTGATCCGCGCGAGCAGGAGGTTTTCGCGCGCTGGGGTCTCCATACGGTGGGCGATCTGGCGCGTTTACCCGAAGATTCGCTGGTCGCCCGCTTCGGCACGCGCGGCGGACAGCTTTCGCAGCTTGCCCGCGGGCGGCAGGACGCGGTGATGCGCCCTTACGAGCCGCCGCCGGCGCTGGAGGAAAAAGCCGATCTGGACTGGCAGATTGCGGAGCTCGAGCCGCTGGCTTTTCTGTTGTCGGGCCTACTGGAACGGCTATGCGTCAAGCTGCAGGGGCACAACCTGGCGGCGGCGGAGATCCGTGTGGCGCTGAAGCTGGCCGATGGCTCGCGTTATGAGCGCGCCGTGGCGATGTCGTACCCGCTGGCCGATCCTCGCACGCTGCTGACGTTGGTGCGCATCGATCTGGCGGCGCATCCACCCGGTGATGCTGTCGAAGGCGTGACGGTCGCCGCGCAGCCCTCGCCGCGGCGGCTGACTCAGTTTTCGTTGTTCGACCCGGCGCTGCCCAGCCCGGAAAAGCTAGCGGTGACGCTGGCGCGGTTGACGCAACTAGTGGGTCCGGGCCGTGTCGGCGCGCCCGCCGTGCGCGATACGCACCGGCCCGGGGCGTTCGGAGTGGAGGTTTTCCAAGTAGCGACCGCTTCCGCCTGTCCCTCGCTGGGGAACGGCGAGGCGGCAATATTGCAGGCGCCCAAAAATTCAGAGCCTTGGCGTAAAGCTTCGAACGGAAACAACGGGGCACGCCGTGCACGGCAAGTTCTGCTCGCGCCGTCTCCCGCGGCCGTGGAAGAGCCAGAGCGACACCAGCACACGATTACTACATCCCTACCGGAATCTTCTTCTCCTGCAATCGATACGAGAGCTACCAGCAGTGTTTTGGTTTTTCCGGAATTGGAGACGTGCCCGGTAGAGGAGCAGAGTCGGACGTCGCGGGGCCTGCCTCGGCCCGGCAATAACGGTGTGGGGTTGATTGGCGATCGACGTAGTTTGCTGGCTAAGGTGGTTGTGTTTCCATCGCCGTTTCACGGCGAAGGACAGGCGGGAGCGCCTATCCCTACTGCGAACGTGGCACGCCTCGCCTCTTTAGGATCACTGGCGGCGCCTGTCCTATCAACAAACGGATCAACGGATCAACGGATTCACCGATCAACCAGCCACGACGGATCAACCGATCAACAGATCAACCGATTAACGGCTCACCACTGCTCAACAGCCCACGCCTTCCGCTGCTTCCGTCCTTCCGCCGAGGCTGAAGTGCTGTTGCGAGGCCGTGTGCCGGTTTATATCGATTCGTTTGCAGTGCGAGGGCCCGCGTGCGCTCGCGCCGGGCCTTGGCGGGTCTGCGGCGAGTGGTGGTCGGAAGAGTGGCACTACGAGGAGTGGGACGTCGAAGTGAACGGCCGGCTGTACCGGATTTGTTGTGAGCTGCCTGCACGGCGGTGGTATGTGACGGGGGCTTATGACTGAGCTGTTTCGATGGCTATTCGAGAAGAGCCACAGGGAATCCAGCAGATCCCAGACGGCCAAAGCCCTTGTCAAAGGTAACCAATGTCCAAGAATGAGCTTGAGCGAAAGCAGCCAAGTAGGCATCCGTCCACAGATTCGTCCCGCTCAGCAGCGAGAGGGAAACAGGCTTCCAGATCTCTTCGACTCCAGCAGGTTCTGAAGCGAAGAAGACTCGTTCGTCGCGGGACATATGTTCGTAAAATTTCCAAGCTTCGCGTTGGCTCACACAATCTTTCCCCATAACCCTGGGGTTACTGATGAGCCGCAGAAAGCCCATCTGCGTCACGCGGCAAAAGGCCGCAGAACGGCTTTCCAAGGAGGAAAACCACTCTTTCGCCGAGACATGGTGAGCATGGAGATCGGAGGTCAGCGCGATCCAAACGTTGATATCAGGTAAGCAGATCTTCGATTTCAGCATTGGTCAGGTCGAGGGTGCCGGGACGCTTCGAACGGATCAGCGGAAGCTTGACACGGTAACCGCTGCTTTCCTGACGATTCGAGATCTCGGCTTCGACAGCGCAGGTGATGAATTGTTTCAAGCTTATGCCCTGCAAAGCAGCAGTGGCCTTCATCTTGCGAAACAAGGCATCCGGGAGATCTACAGTTGTTCGCACATTCACAGTTTAGCATAAAAACATAAAATAGCGATATCTAATCTCTCATGTACCTCGAACTCCATACCGCTTCCGGTTTCAGCTTTCTCGAAGGGGCTTCACAGCCGGAAGACCTCGTCGCCGAAGCTGTGCGCCTGGGGTACCCCGCGCTGGCTCTTAGCGATCGCGACGGAGTTTATGGAGCGCCGCGGTTTCATAAAGCGGCTCAGGCGGCCGGGCTTCGGGCGTTGATTGGCTGTGAGATTTCGTTGGCGGAAGAGAGCGCGGGGCAGAGAGCTCGCCGCTCCGCAGCGAGCGACAGGCGGGAGCGCCTGTCGCTACCGTGGGACAGACAATCCTGTCTGTCCTCTGGCGCAAACAGCAGAGCGGTTGATCCAGGCACAGACAAACCAGTCACAGACAGGATTGTCTGTGCCACTCCAGACACAGGCAAGATTGCCTGTGCTACTCCCCGGCTTACCCTGCTCGTCCAAAACCGCCGCGGCTATCAGAACCTTTGCCGCTTGCTCAGCCGCATGCACACCCGCGCCCCCAAGGGCGAGGGCCGCGCTACGTGGCAAGACATTGCGGATTATGCCGGCGGGCTGGTCGCGCTTGTATCCGATCTCCGCCACGCCGATGCGGTTCGTTCCATCTTCGGCAGCGAGAACGCCTATGTCGAGATCCAGCGCCACCTGCGGCCCGAGCAGGAACGCGCCAATCGCGTCTTGATCGACTACGCCCGCTGGCACGGGCTGCCACTGCTCGCTACCAATGGCGTCCGCTACGCGAAAAAATCGAGCCGGGCGTTGTTTGACGTTCTGACCTGCCTGCGCCACAAGACGGTACTTGACCAAGCAGGCCGTTTGCTCGATGCGAACGCCGAGCGGCACCTGAAATCCCCCGCCGAGATGGCGCAGTTGTTCAGCGATCTGCCCGAGGCGGTACGCAACACGCAGGCGCTGGCTGAGCGGCTCGAGTTTACGCTCAAAGATCTTGGCTACGAGTTTCCGCACTATCCCGTGCCTCCGGGCGAGACCGAAATGTCTTACCTGCGCAAAAGGACCTTCCTGGGCGCCGAGGATCGCTATCGCAGTTCCCCGCATCGGCAAAGAGCCTGGCGGCAGCTCGATCACGAGCTCAACGTCATCGAAAAGCTCAAGCTCGCCGGCTATTTTCTTATCGTCTGGGACATGGTCGAATTCTGCCGCCACGAAAGAATTCTGGTACAGGGGCGCGGTTCGGCGGCCAATAGCGCGGTCTGCTACAGCCTCGGCATCACAGCGGTTGATCCGGTCGGCATGGAACTGCTGTTCGAGCGTTTTCTCTCGGAAGAGCGCGGCGAATGGCCCGACATCGATATCGACTTGCCGAGCGGCGATCAGCGCGAGCGCGCCTTGCAGCATATGTATGAGCAATACGGACCGCGCGGCGCGGGTATGACGGCTAACGTCATCACCTACCGCGGCAAGAGCGCCGTCCGCGACGTCGGCAAAGCGCTTGGCTTCCCCGAGGAAATGCTTGGCCGTCTTTCCAAATGCATCAGCACGTTCGAGTACACCGACGACGCTGACCGGCTGGCCAATCAGGTGACGGGGTCCGGCTTTGATATTTCACACCCGCGCGTTCATCATCTGGTGCGCCTAAGCATCGAGATCCAAAATCTGCCGCGTCATCTCGGGCAACACTCGGGCGGCATGGTCATCTGCCAAGGCGACCTCGACGCCGTCGTGCCGCTCGAAAACGCCCGCATGCCGGGCCGCGTTGTCGTGCAGTGGGACAAAGATGACTGCGCTGATCTAAAAATCATCAAGGTCGATCTGCTCGGTCTTGGCATGATGGCAGCGCTCGAGGAGACGATCGAGATCATC
>JBBDWJ010000288.1:0-52506 GCA_040902925.1 Bryobacterales bacterium
GAAGCCCGCTCAACCGCCGCGTGATTCCCTTTCCACATTTATGTCGCGCACCCATTCTCAACCCGCTCGCCGCCTGCGCCATTGAATGGCCATCCGCTCGCCGAAGTGCGGCGAATCGAGCAGGCGGTCCACAACCTTTTCGTAAGCGCCGGGAGAGTTGTCGTTGAGGAACGCTTCGAGTTCCGCCGGGGTCGGCGGCAGTCCAGTCAGATCGAGTGACACGCGGCGAAGGAGGGTGCGCTTGTCGGTTTCCTGGGACGGTTGCAAGTCCTCTTTCTGCAGGCGCGCGAGGACGAAATTGTCGAGCCCTTGACGCGGCCAGCTCTTGCCGTCCACCGCTGTGACCGTGGGCAATTCGGGATGCTGCGGCGGCTGGTACGCCCAATGGTTTTCCCACGCCGCGCCTTGATCGATCCACTTGCGCATGGTCTCGACCTGCTGCGGCGTCAGCGTGCGTTCCGACCCCGGCGGCGGCATGCGCGCGATTTCCTGCTCGTGGCCGATGCGCTGATAAAGCCGGCTGTTGGCGGCATCTCCGGGGACCACAACCTGGTAGCCGCCACGATCGGCGAAGAAACCGTCGCGCGTATCCAGACGCAGGTTGCCTTGCCGCTGGTTGTCGTCAGGACCGTGGCAGGTAAAGCAACTATCCGAAAGGATGGGGCGGACTTCGCCGTCGAAGTCTACGGACACTGTCGCAGTGGAGGTCGGCTCCGCGGCACGCACTGCGAGGACGAAAACGATCAAGCCTAATAGCGTAACGCAGTTGAGAATCCCAAGAAACGTCGTCCTGATTATATGGCACAGACCAACTAAACACGTTGACCTAAGCGGGCCGGCCAAGAGCCGCTAGTCCATTGGTAGGAGAACGAACGATTGGCCTGGCCTGGGCTGAAGCGTTCGAAAATGCCTCTGATCCAGCGTCAGCAGCCGATTGGTGCTGTGGCGACGGGCAAGAACAACCACCGAGGCATCCGCAAGGCCTATGGCAGCGTCAGCGTAATCTTCCATGACAACCATAGCCTCTCGCAAGGCATCGACGTCAAAGGGTTCCAGACGATACGCACCAGCGACCACTTCCTGCAACAGAAGCCACCCGGCCTTCCACCCGACGCGTTTGGCCAGAAGGTAGTCAAGCTCGGCCAGGACAAATGGAGACAGCAGAAAAGGGCCTGGATCTGACTCAAGAACTCTGCGGGCAGCAGAATGCAGAGCCTGCGAATCGTCCAGTGCCGCCAAAAGCCCGCTCGTGTCACAAACAATCACTCACCAAAGCCCGCGAGTTCTTCGTCGACACGTTCGGCAAGCCCCGGCTGTCCGCTGCTGAATAGCGGGAGCTTCGGCCGCCTCCCCGACCGGCCAATCAGAAGCTTGTCGATGGCGGCCCGGATTAACTCAGCCTCCGATAACCCTTCCTCCTGGGCCATCCGCGCCAGATCGCGCTTCATGGGCTCGGGCAGATAGATAGTTGTCTTAACCACCTACGTATGGTAGCACGTATGGCACGGGTGGGATTCTCAGTCGATATTGTCGTAGGCCACCAACGTCAAAAACTCGGTGAACTCCGGCTTGGTCATCATTTCCTCGAACAGCTTCCCCGCGCGGTCGAACTGGCTCTTGCCGTAGCGCTCGTCGCCGATGTTCTTGCGCATTTTTGCGAGTTCGTCGGAAATGGTTTGGCGAACGAGATCCGCGGTCACCGCGCGGCCGTCTTTCATCTTGGCTCCGTGGCGGATCCATTGCCACACCTGCGAGCGCGAGATTTCGGCCGTGGCCGCGTCTTCCATCAGGTTGTAAATCGGGACGCAGCCGACGCCGCGCAGCCACGATTCCAAATACTGAATGCCCACGTCGATGTTTACCCGCAGGCCCTGCTCGGTGATGTCGCCTTCGGGCACGGCCAGCAGATCCTTCGCGCTGACGTTCACTTCGTCGCGCTTGCGATCGATCTGGTTCGGCGTCTTCATGCCGGCATCAAAGATTTCCTTGGCGATCGGCACCAAACCGGGGTGCGCCACCCAAGTGCCATCGTGGCCGGCTTTGACTTCGCGAAGCTTATCCTGGCGCACCTTTTCGAGCGCCCGCTCGTTGGCTTCCGGGTCCTGCCGAATGGGGATCTGCGCCGCCATGCCGCCCATGGCATGAATGCCGCGGCGATGGCATGTCTTGATCAGCAACTGCACGTAGGAGGCGAGGAAGTGGCGGTCCATCGAAACCTGCGCCCGGTCGGGCAGCAGGAAGCCGGGGTGATTGCGGGCTTTCTTGATGAAGCTAAAGATGTAGTCCCAGCGCCCGCAGTTCAAGCCCGAGGAATGGTCGCGCAGCTCATAGAGAATCTCATCCATCTCAAACGCCGCCAGGATTGTTTCGATGAGCACCGTTGCGCGAATGGTGCCGCGCGGGACGCCTACCTCCTCCTGCGCGAATACGAACACGTCGTTCCAGAGGCGCGCTTCCAGGTGACTTTCGAGCTTCGGCAGGTAGAAATAGGGGCCCGTGCCGTTTTCGATCAGCGCCTTGGCGTTGTGGAAGAAGTACAACCCGAAGTCGAACATCGACCCTGAAATCGGCTTGCCGTCGACATAGAGGTGCTTTTCAACCAGGTGCCAGCCACGCGGGCGAACCAGCAAGGTGGCGATTTTTTCGCCGAGCTTGTATTGCTTGCCCTCGGGGCTGGTGAACTCGATTGTGCGCCGCGCGGCGTCGCGCAAGTTGATGTGCCCTTCGAGGTTATTGGTCCAGGTCGGCGAGTTGGCGTCTTCGAAATCCGCCATGAATACGTTTGCGCCGCAGTTGAGGGCGTTGATGATCATCTTGCGGTCGACAGGGCCGGTGATCTCGACGCGACGATCTTGCAAATCGGCTGGGATCGGCGCGACGGTCCAGTCGGCGGCGCGAATCTCGGCGGTCTCGGGCAGAAAGTCGGGAAAGCGGCCGGCATCCAGGTCTTTCTGGCGTTCGACGCGCCGCGCCAGCAGCTCCTGGCGCCGGGCTTCAAACTTCCGCGACATCTTGCCGAGAAACTGCAACGCGGCAGGCGTGAGAATCTGCGCGAACTCCTCCGTCACTGGTCCGCGGATCTCGATCCCGTCGCTGCGGAGCGACGCATTCATCTTGGATTGCAAATCAACGGCAGGCGTAGCCATTGGTACCTCCCCTGGCAAACTTGGGACTCTGAATGTAGCAAAAAGCAGCAGGCCAGTGAATGCGCGAGACACACGTGCCGCGCCCAAATCGTACTCGCCTGCACGATTCGGCTACTCGACTCGGCGTGCTGTGCGAATCGTGCTGCGCGGGGGCCGCTACTTCAGCGATTGAACATAGGCCATGATTTTCAGGATGTCGTCCTGAGTGATGCGGTCGCCGAAGGCTTGCATGGCGCCCGTTGCCCCCGCGTAGATAATCTCAAATTCGCCAATGTCGGTATTGGCGCGAGGGTAGCGATACTCACCATCGACCAGGTTCGGGCCGATGCGCCCCGTAGCGTCGGGCAGATGGCAAGCCTGGCACCATTGCTCGTAAAGCGGCTTGCCTTGCGCGGCGGCTGCCGCGTTTCCGCGATAAGGGTTGGCTTTCGACGCCCGAAACTCGTGTACGGCCGATGTGATCTGCTGGCTAGGAAGCAAGTCCAATTGTAGGGGCGTGTTGTCCATCGGGTGTAGAAAAGTCACCCCTGCTCCGGGCGCCGCCGCGGGCCCCGCCTCGCTCACGGTCCGCGCCACTTCCGCTCCCGGCGGAACCTGGTCGGCCGCAACCCCGCGCCACAGGGTCCCGGGCGGGTTTGCGGCCGCGCCTCTGTCGGACGTATAGAAGCAATGGCAATCGACAGCTAGCACATTGCCGGCTTCGTCGTAGCCTCCAGCGGTGAACTGCAAGTTGGTGTGCGCCATTTCCTGGAGCTGCCAGCGCGAGCCGTCCCAACCGAGGCCAAAAACGCGGCCGGAGCACCAATCGCCCACCAGATACACGCCATTCATGCCGCCGTAGTTGGCGACGCCCAAACCCTCCACCGAACACCCCCAGCCCGAGTCGAGAGACTTCGCGCCCGGGTAGGGAATCTCGTGCGGATATTCCCCCGCCGGCAGGACGCCGACCTGGGGGCACTTGTCATCGGGCCCAGTCATGGGATGGCACTTGCTGGAGGCCATTCGCGGCCAGCCGTAGTTCTCGCCGCCCTTACTGCTCGCCGGCTGATAAATAATCTCCTCCCAGTGGTTCTGCCCGACGTCGGCGATGAAAAGACTTCCGCTCTTGAGATCGAACGAAAACTCATACGGGTTGCGCACGCCGTAAGCCCAAATCTCAGGCTTGGCACGCGTCTTGATCTTCGAAAACTGCTCTTCGGTGATGCCGAACAACACCATCAGGCGCTCGCTGGCGGCCCGCGCAAACGGGTTCGACGACGGGATGCTATAGGGCTGGATGGCATCGTCGGCGACGTTAACGTCGATCCGCAGAATCTTGCCGAGCCAGGTGGTGAGATCCTGCCCCGCTTCATAGGGGTCGCCTTCCCAACCGCCGTCCCCGCTGCCGATGTAAAGATAGCCGTCGGGGCCGAACTCGATCTGGCCGCCGTTGTGGTTGTAGTAGGGCTGCTCGATGCGCATCAACACCTTGGCTGTCTGGTTGGTGCGCTCGGGCGTCATCACGTTCGGGCTGGCGGGGTCTACCTGAAACCGCACGATCACGCCGTCCCCGTTAAAGGGCAGCGATGCGTAGTGCGCGAAGAAATAGCCGTTCTCGCGAAAACGGGGGTGGAAGGCGATCGAGTAGAGCCCCTGCTCCACAAAGCCGGTCTGCACGTCGTTGCCCAGCGGATTGATGTTCGTCAAATCGAGAAAGGGCTCCGGCTGCACGGTACCGGCTTTGCGGACAATCCGCACGCGCCCGATGCGCTCGACGACGAAGATGCGGCCCGTGCCGTCCCCGGCGTTGGTGACGTTGGTGGGGTCCTGGAAGCCGCCGGCCACCTTGACCAGAGCAATCTTGGGATCGCGGGGCAGGCGGCCGCCTGGGCGCGCCACCTCATCGACCGTTTGCGGCACGCTTTGCGCGCCGATTCCCGGGGCCAGCATCAGGGCCAAGGCCAGGGCGCCCGTCCATTGCCGAATCTGCATCGCCGTTTGATCCTCCTAAACCCAGGTGCGGCTCTTGCCCACCAGTGGCTTCGCGAGCCGTTTTCGCCGGCCGCCAAGCAGCGAGTATCCTATCATGCCTTGCCATGGCCTCGGGCCAGGCCGCGGCACGGGCTGTACTAAGGTGATTTCCTGAGCAAGCTGTTACTATGGTCCCCTTCGAGATTGAATCCGCAGCTCTATTGCCGCCACACACGGCCCGACTACACAATGAACGCAAGCGAGATCATGCAGCTACGGATTTCCACCCGACGGCGAACGCGCAGACAAGGATACGTGCGGATCCGCCTCCACAAGGATAGCCGGGGCAACTTCGTATCCTGGAAGGAAACCCTGCTCGGCGTTGTCTTGGTGACGCTGAGTTTTCTGGCGCTGCACTGGATCGTGGCTCAAAACGCGCCTCCTGCTGAGCACGATGTTCCCGCCTCGGCCGCCGCATACAGGGCCTGACAGCTCCTGCGCTGCTCCAGCGCGGAAATAGGAGTCTCGCTGAACGGCTTTGTGTCAGCCATTTCGTGCGGCCAGCCGCCTAACCGGTCCGGAACCGATTAGACCCCACCCCAGTGTTACTCTGTGAAGTCTGCTGGGACCTGCCCGGAGGCCCGCCGCGAGAGCCCTCCCACATCGATGGGCCTCGAGCTCCCTTCCCCTGCGCAAAATGACGAACGATATGGAAACGGAAGGATCGCGTATGGGACTGGACACGTCGCAGTCCGTGGCGGCCGATTCCCAGCCCACCAGCCTAGCGTTGCTAGACCTGACCTTGCCGACACCTGAGGAAAACCTGGCTCTCGACGAAGCGCTGCTGAATGAAAACGAGGAAAGGGCCCGCGGCGGGGAAGGCTTCGAGGAAGTGCTTCGCTTATGGGAAAGCCCCGTTTCCTTCGTCGCTTTGGGCTCCACCGGCCGTCTCTCCGACGAGGTTCACACCGAGGAATGCCGCCGCGAAGGGATTCCCGTCCTGCGGCGCTCCTCCGGGGGCGGAACCGTGCTCGCTGGGCCTGGCTGCCTGTGCTTCTCGCTAATCCTGGGTCTCGATCGTCGCCCCGAGTTGCGCGATATCCACGCCAGCTACCGCGCCATTCTGACCCGTATCGCAACGTGCCTCGCCGTCGAGGGTCTGGCCCATCGCGGCATCTCCGATCTGGCGATCGACTCGCGAAAAATCTCGGGCAATGCGCAACGCAGAAAGAGCCGCGTGCTGCTGCACCACGGAACCCTGCTCTACGATTTTGATTTGCAAAGGATGGAGAGGTTGCTTGGTAATCCGCCACGCCAGCCCGACTACCGGGCCGGCCGAGCCCACGGCACTTTCACCATGAATCTCAATCTGTCCGCCGCGGAGATCAAGCTGCGGCTGGCGCGCTGTTGGAATGCCCCCAACCCAGGCTCAGTGAGGGAACTCCCCGATCTTACGCTTCTGCTTCGAGAGAAATACGCCAACCGGCAATGGATTGAGCGGTTCTAAGGAGCCGGTAACTCAAATCTTGGGAAGGTTATCGATGTCGAGGCGGGTGAGGCCGGATTCTTCGTGCGCGAAGATCGAGCTGGGAGCATAGCGGCCAGCCATGATGCGGGCTCCGGCCACCAGCAATCCACCCACGATCATCAACGAGACAAGCACGGCGCAAAGCAGAACAATGTCGAGGATGAGGTTGCCGAGATTGTCGTGGCGGCCGGGAAGCTCTTGCGGCGTCATCGTTACTTCGTCCGAGTACTGCACCTTGGCTAGCAGGCGCTCCGCCGCGTCGGCCGATGCTGGAGCGGCGACGAAAGCGATCATCGAGCGGACCCGCTTTGCCACTCCGCCCTCAAGCTTGTTGAACTCCTCGATCTGTCCGCGCGCAATCTGCGGGGAAGGATATCCAAACAAAAGCAAGCGCAGTTCCCCCTCGGGAGTCTGGTAGCGCGCAAACTGCGCTTCGGTTCCGAAACGGAAGGCCGCCACCGAAGGCGGTACCTCCGGCGCCAGCTTCTCCAGCGCCACAGGACCCAGGATGTGCCGCTGGGAGCGAGCGATCAGGCCATCGTCAGGAACGTGTTCGACCAGTGGCGGATCGGGCGTCATGCGCATCCGCGGCAGGTAGGTCAGCATCAATTCAACGTTGTCGTCGAGCGGCTGGGCGCCCTGCATTGCAACGACGTAGTTGCCGAAATGGATCAGCGTGCGGCCGCCCTCTTTCAGCGCCCGCTCGCCAAATTCAACGGCTTCTCCCCGGGCTGGCTGGCTCCACTGAAATGCCGAGAAAGCGCCGGTGTCGTCCACGAAACGGCTGGCCGTGATCTGGACCGCGGAGCCGTCCGGGGCAACGTAGCGTGCGGTTTCGCTTTGCTCGAAGCCGAACTCACGGAAAAGTTCGGCCTCGGCGGGTTGGGCCGCTTCCATGCTCTTACGCTCGAACTCGCCGAGCGCTTCAGGCAGCAGCTCCGCCCCGGCGATCGCCGGCAACAGCACGAGAAACGCTATCAATATCCTCATGGATCAGGCGCCACTGCCGCAGCACTTCTTGAATTTCTTCCCGCTGCCGCAAGTGCAAGGATCGTTACGCCCGACCTTCTTGCCCTTGACGACCTGCTTGACTTCCGCCGCGCCGTCTCCGGCTCCGGCCATGCGCACCTGAGCCAGCTCGCGCTCTTTCTTGCGGCGAATGTCGCGCGTGAAATCCTCAATGGAGCCGCCCATGGCTTCGGCGTCGGCCGCCTGCGCCCCGGCGGCTACGGCCACGGGCTCTTCCTCCTCCGAGCCGTTCGCATGCGCGCCATCCGCATCCGGGCCGGAGGGCTGCGGATGCGGCGCTGCCGTCGGCTGCGGCGGGCGTGCTTGTGGCGGACCGGCTTGGAGATAGAAGAGGAACTTGACCGTTTCCTCTTCGAAGCGCGCCATCATGTCCTGGAAAAGCTTGAACGATTCCTTCTTGTACTCGACCAGCGGGTCTTTTTGGCCGTAACCACGCAGCCCGATGCCCTCTTTGAGGTGATCCATCGACAGCAGGTGATCTTTCCACTGCGAGTCGAGGATCTGCAGCATGATCATGCGCTCGGAATAGCGCAGCCGCTCGACGCCGATGAGGGCTTCCTTCTCCTCGTACTTTTTGCTGAGGAACTCGGTGATCTCGTCCGCCATTTCCTGGCGGTCGAGGCCTTCCAGCTCGATGTGGTCGATCTTGATGCCGAACTGATTCTCGATATCGGTGCGCAACCCGGCCAGATCGAACGAATCCTGGTGGACCCGATCCGGGCAGCGCGCTTCGACAAATCCACCGGTGATATCGCCGGCCAGATTGAGCAGGTATTCCTTCTGGTCTTTGCCCTCGAGCAGCTTGCGGCGCGTCCCATAGACGGCCTCCCGCTGCTTGTTCATCACGTCGTCGTATTCGAGCAGATGTTTGCGGGCTTCGAAGTGCTGCGCCTCGACGGCCTTCTGTGCAGCTTCGATGCGCCTGGTGATGAGCTTCGACTCGATGGGCACGTCTTCTTCCATGCCCAGCCGCAGCATCAGGTTCTGCACCTTTTCGCCGCCGAAGATGCGCAGCAGATCGTCTTGCAGGGAAAGGTAGAACCGCGAGCTGCCGGGGTCGCCTTGGCGGCCGGCGCGGCCGCGAAGCTGGTTGTCGATGCGACGCGATTCGTGGCGCTCGGTAGCGAGAATATGCAAGCCGCCCAGGGCGACGACTTCGTCGTGCTCCCGGTCGGTCTCTTGCTTGAATCCCTTGTAGACTTCGTCCCACTCCTCGCGCGGAATCAGATCCGGATTCTTGCCCTTCTTCAGCAGCCTTTCGCGAGCCATGAACTCGGCGTTGCCGCCTAACAGAATGTCGGTGCCGCGGCCGGCCATGTTCGTCGAAACCGTCACGGCGCCTTTGCGCCCGGCCTGCGCAACGATGTATGCCTCGCGCTCGTGCTGCTTGGCGTTCAGCACTTCGTGCTTGACGCCCACTTTCTTGAGCAGCTTGGAGAGCAACTCCGACTTCTCGATCGAAATCGTGCCCACCAGCACCGGCTGGCCGCGCTCGGTGTACTCCTTGATCTCGGTGGCGGCGTTGCGGTACTTCTCCTCTTCGGTGCGGTAGACGATATCGGAGAATTCCTTGCGGATGAGATCCTGGTTGGTTGGAATCACGTCGACGTCGAGCTTGTAGATCTTGTTGAACTCGGCAGCTTCCGTGTCGGCGGTGCCGGTCATGCCGGCAAGCTTTTTGTACATCCGGAAGTAGTTCTGGAAGGTGATCGTCGCCAGCGTTTGGTTCTCGCGCTCGATCTTGACCCGCTCTTTCGCCTCGACAGCCTGGTGCAGGCCATCGCTCCAGCGCCGCCCGGGCATCAGACGGCCGGTAAACTCGTCCACGATGATGACCTGGCCTTCTTTGACCACGTAGTCTTTATCGCGCTGGAAGATCACGTGCGCCTTGAGGGCCTGCTCCACGCAGTGCTTCGTCTCGTAGTTCACCAGGTCATTGATGTTGTCAATGCCGAGAGTCTCTTCGACCTTTCGCTCGCCCTGCTCGGTTAAAAACACCGTGCGGTGCTTTTCTTCGATGATGTAGTCGTTGGTATAGGTACGGTCGCGCGGCTCGTCGCCTTCGATCACCTCGCCCCGCTCGAGCTTGGGAATGACCCGGTTGATCTTGTAATACTTATCGGTCGACTGCTCGCTAGGGCCCGAAATAATCAGCGGTGTGCGGGCCTCATCGATCAGAATCGAATCCACTTCGTCGACGATGGCGTAGTGGTGCGCGCGCTGCACCATGTCGCCGTAGTCGAACTTCATGTTGTCGCGCAGGTAGTCGAAGCCGAACTCGTTGTTGGTGCCGTAGGTGATGTCGGAGCCGTAGCTGTCCCGCCGTTCCTTATCGGAAAGGTCGTGCACGATGACACCGACCTTCATCCCCAGGAAGCCGTAGATCTTGCCCATCCACTCGGAGTCGCGCCGCGCCAGGTAGTCGTTCACGGTGATCACATGAACGCCCTTGCCTTCGAGCGCGTTGAGGTAGGCGGGCAGGGTGGCGACCAGCGTCTTTCCTTCGCCGGTCTTCATTTCGGCGATTTTGCCCTCGTGTAGCACCATGCCGCCGATGAGCTGCACATCGAAGTGGCGCATCTTGACGACGCGCCGCGCCGCTTCGCGGCAGACCGCGAACGCCTCGACCAACAAATCGTCGAGTGCTTCACCGTTCTCGATTCGCTGCCTGAATTCGGCCGTCTTGCTGGCCAGTTCCGGGTCGCTGAGCGCCTGGATCCGCGGCTCGAACTCGTTGATTGCAGCCACCTGGGGCAGCAGCCGCTTCACTTCGCGGTCGTGTTTGGTGCCAAAAACCTTGGCCAGAACATTGTCGAGCATGATGGAATGGAGCCGCCGGAGAGCCTGCGATCATTGTACCGCAGGGGTCCGCGGCGCTTGACTGCTGGGGCGGGCATTTTGTCCGCCCCGCTGACATTGCGCCAACTGCACGCCGCCTGCGTTCCAGCGGACGGTCGCAGGTCCACGCTGCTAGAGACGCCGCGAGCCCTTGATTGGTTCCCGGCGGGCCGCAAGTGTTATTTCGTTCGCACAAGCCGATCCAAACTCACGCGCCGTTCACAGCTTGTTTTTCGACATTCAGGCAACGATGCCTACGCTTGGCCTGTAGCGGCTCAACGCCCTCAGCAACCAAGGTTTATAATCACAGGCACAGCTTCTCGCACACGTGGCGCGCTGCCGCCCGAGGAAACCCCCAATGAAGCTTCCAACCCTTGCGGTCCACGCTGGCGACCGCAAGAAACCAGGTGACTACATCCCGGTAACGACGCCGATTCACGGCGCGGCAAGCTATGTCTACGAAGACATCGAAGACCTGGACCGCGTCTTCGGGGGCGAGCGGCCGGGCATGATGTACGGCCGCTACGGCAACCCCACCGTCGAGGCTCTTGAGGAGCAGATCGCGGCGCTCGAAGGGGGCGATTTTGCCATCGCGACCTCCTCGGGAATGGCAGCTATTCATCTCGCCCTGCAGGCGGCCCTGCTCGACCGCCGCAAGTCGATCGTGGCGGCGAAAGTCCTCTACGGCCAGACCCTGACGCTGCTGATGAGTGTTCTCGAACCGGGCGGAATCGAGGTCGAATTCGCCGACCCGTGTGATCTGCAGGCCTTTGAGGCGACCATCGCCGAGGCAAAACCGGCGGTCGTGCTGGTCGAGACGGTATCCAACCCGTTGCTGCGGGTATCTCCGCTCGACCGGATCGCGGAGATCGCCCACGCCCACGGTGCGCTGGTGATCGTCGATGCCAGTTTTACCTCGCCGGCCCTGCTGCAGCCGCTCAGCCTCGGCATCGACATCGTCGTTCACAGCGCTACAAAATATTTGGCCGGCCACGGCGACGTGCTGGGCGGCATTTTGATCACTCGCGAGGAATTCCGGCCGGCGCTGCGAGTCCTCAGCCGCAGCCTGGGTCCCAATATGGGGCCGTTCGAGGCTTACCTGACGATGCGCGGCGTCAAGACGCTGCCGCTGCGCGTCGAACGCCAGTGCCAAAACGCCTGCCGCGTCGCCGCCTGGCTCAAGGATCATCCGCGCATCGATCGCGTCTATTTCCCCGGCGACCCGGCCCACCCCGACCACGATACGGTCAAGCGGCTGTTCGCGAACGGCTCGGGCGGAGCGATGGTGAGCTTCGAGCTGAAGGATGCCGGGCGCGAGCAGATCTTCGCGTTCCTCAATGCCCTCAAAATTGTTGTGCGGGCGACCAGTCTCGGCGACGTCCACTCGATGATTCTCCATCCGGTGATGAGCTCGCACCGCGATTTGGCGCCTAGGCACCGCGAACGGTTGGGGATTCGCGACAATCTGCTGCGGCTGTCGGTAGGCATTGAGGCTGTGGAAGACATCGTCGAAGACCTCGATCAGGCGCTAGCGGAAAGCGCCTGAACCCAAAAAGGCTAGTTAGAGCGCCCGAGCCGTCCCGCCGCCAATCCGGCGCCAGCCCAGCCGCAATACGCGCGCGGTATGCACATACGCCGCGTACGCCAACAGAAAAACCAAGCTAAACGGGAACGCCGCCAAGCGAGCCGCTGCCCGTACCGCCGACTCCTCGAAGATACCGGAGCGGTGCATCCAAAGCTGCAACAAGTTTCGCCAGTGCCCGCGATCCAACCAAAAGAAATCCGAGTTTTCGTTAACGATCAGGAACTTGGAGGGGAACAAAAGCAAAGCCGCTGTCCGCCAGGACGCCATCAAGGGGCTATTGGCGCATAACACAGCGGTGATCGGATACCGCCGTGAACGGATCTCCCGAAGCAGCCGCCATCTTGATCGCCTGTCCGTACAATCGATTGCGCGCCAGACTTGCGGAGCGCCCTGCGATTCCGACGCCAGGCCAGCAGGGTCGGCAGGCAAACAAGTCAACAGATCAATCGGGGTTTGCGGCCCAAAAACCTCGCGCAGCCGCGGTATCAACCGCTCGGCAACGTCGCGGGGGCCGCTCTCGACCACCAGAACGCGAGAGGGCTCCGGTACAGACCGCGAAAGAAACCACCGCATAGACTTCCCATTCTAGGCTGGGAAAGCCTCGACGGCACCGCCATGCTCTATCCTCGTAAGGACAGATGGGCGGTGGCGGGAAACAACCGCCAGGCATGTTGGGACTTTTCAAGCAATGGACCGCGCCGCGGCCGCGAGTCGAGCAAACAGAGCTGCTCGACCTCGGCGAGGGAACCGTCGAAGAGATTCGTCAAAACCTGCGCGACATGCATCGGGTCAACCGCTGGCTTGGCGGCCACGCGGCACTGCGCCGTTTCCTGCTTCCCCGCATTCGTCAAACCGCGAACGGCAAGCCGCTCCGCATCCTCGACGTGGCTACCGGAGCGGGACATACGCCGATCACCCTTGCCCAATGGGCCCGCCGCGAAGGAATTCCGGTCACGATTGTGGCGCTCGACGCCAGCCACCGCCTTCTCGGCATGGCGCGCGACCAACTCAAGCAGTACCCCGAGATCTGGCCGCTTTCCGCCGACGCCCGGCACCTCCCCTTCGCGCCCGGCTCGTTCGATTTCGTGATCTCGACGCACTTTCTGCACCATCTCGATCCAGAGGGGTTGACCGCCACGCTCAGGGCTCTGGCGAAGATTTCGCGCGGGTCGGTAATCCTCAACGACCTGGTCCGAAGCCCGACTTCCGCGTTTCTGTTCCGATACGGTGCGCCGTTGTTTTTTCGGAACCGTTTGACGCTCCAAGATGGACTCGCCTCTATCGGCCAAGCCTATACGCCGCTGGAGATGCGCGAGTTGCTGGACGCCGCAGATCTTCCCGGCGCGTTCGTGCACAACCATGGCCTGTACTACCGGATGACCGTCGTGATCGACCCTTGCGGCGTGCAATCGCGCGATTAGCGACACTGCCGCGCCGGTCGAGAGAATCCCGGTCCTCCGCCCGGCGCGGCCGAAGACTAGGTTTGATGCTGCTTTGCAGCGGAATGAACGGCAATCCCGCCCAGAACATATTCCGTCGCACGCACGTCGCGGCAGCCGAGTCGCTCTAACAGTTGACGCAGGCCGGCGCTCGTCACGAAGCTCCGCAGCGACTTGGCGATATAGGTGTAGTGGCCGGCGTTGCCGTGCAGGCAGAGACCCCAGAAGGCGCCTTGAATGTACAACACGGCCAGGTAAATGGCTCTCAGTACGGGGTTTGCCGGCAGGGAAAAATCCAGACTGACCAGCAGACCGCCCGGCTTGGTCACGCGCAGGATTTCGCGCAGCGACTCCTCGAGCTGCGGGAAATTCCTTAACCCGTAGCCGACGAAAACGGCGTCAAACTGCCCGTCGGCGAACGGCAGGCTCATGGCGTCGGAGCAGATGGCGCGCTCGACGCCTCGCCTCCGGGCGAGACCCAGCATGCGCGGCGTCAGATCGGCGGCGACGGGACGCGCATCGCCCCGCTCAGCCGCAACCAGCAGCGAGAAGTCCCCGGTGCCGCAGGCTAGGTCGAGCACCCACGCGCCGGAGGGCAGCCGTGCCTGGCGTACGGCCCGCCGTTTCCAGCCCGAGTCCATGCCGAACGAAAGGGCGCGTGTGATGAAGTCGTAGCGCGGCGCGATATCGCTGAACAAGCGCCGCATCAGACGCAAGTCGCGCCTTTCAGGAGGTACCGTCATAAATAAGTTGCGAGTCCACAGGCAGTTGGAGCTTGGGCCATAGCCGCCAGCTTTCAATTTTGGTACAAAGGGACATTAACACGATGCGAAGCCTGTTGCGCGTCTCGTTGTTGCTTGCCGTCGCCTGCCCGTTTGCGGCCGGTGCGGCAGGTCCCCGAGCGATCGATTTCGAGCACGGCGGCCTCGAGGATTGGTACTTGACCGTGCCGGGCGACTGGAAGATCGTCGAGAGCGGCGGCAACCACGCGCTGCGCCTCGACAAGGCCGGCCCGGTCGGCGCTAACCCGCGGCGTCCGGTCAAGTTTGCCTTATGGAAGCCAGGTTGTGTGAGTGATTTCGAACTGCGAGTGCGGGTGAAGCGCGACCCGATTCTGGCGAAAGAAGGCGACGTGCTCGTCATCTTTGGCTTTCAGGACAAGCTGCACTTCTACTACGCCCACTTGTCGAGCGACGACGGCAATGTGGCCGTACACAACGGAATCTTTCGCGTCAACGGAGGCGACCGCGAACGTATCGCCGGTGTGGGGGCGAAACCCGCGCTACCGGACGAAAACTGGCGGCAAGTGCGAGTCGTGCGCAACGCGAAATCGGGCGAGATCAAGCTTTTCCTGGACGATGACGCCGCACCACGCTTCCAGGCCACCGACCGCACGCATGCCTATGGGCTCGTAGGCGTCGGCTCTTTCGACAATACCGGGGAGTTCGACGATCTCCGCCTGCAGGGAACCTCAAGCGCGGAGTGCCGCACGGATCAGATTCAGACGCTCGATGCTCCATGAAACGCGCACAGGCCGTCGCGCGGCTGCGCGGCGCTCTCCCGGTTTCGGATTCAGAAACAGGCTGCCCTTGTACCAGCCGCGGCAATGGGGCGTTCGCGCCGTCGAGCGCGGACCTGAAGTAACAACGGCCGCTACTCGGTGAACGACAGTTAAGAAATCCGTAGATGACAGCACAAACTACTTCCAAAGCCGGCGGAACCGTCGAGATCTGCAATCCGGCCTCCAACGCACTGCGCTCGCGCGTGGCGCTATTTGATTTCGACGGCACGCTCTCGCTGATTCGCGCCGGCTGGGAATCTGTCATGGTGCCGATGATGGTTGAGGAGCTGCTCAATCTGAACAGCGGCGAGCCCGAAGACGAGCTGCGAGCCATCGTCGAAGAATTCGTCGGCCATCTCACCGGGCGGCAGACGATCTATCAGATGATCGAGTTCACCGAGCAGATGAAGAAGCGCGGCGGCAAGCCGCTCGAGGCACTCGAATACAAGCACATCTACCACGACCGCTTGATGGAGAAAATCAAGGACCGCCGCGACGGTCTGCAGGCTGGCCGCATCGCGCCCGACGAGATGATGGTGCCCGGCGGACGCCGCCTCGTCGAATCGCTGAAGGAACGCGGCCTGACGCTTTACCTCGCCAGCGGCACCGATCAGCAGTTCATGCGCGAGGAGGCTGCTCTGCTCGGCGTTGACCGCTACTTCGACGGCGTCTACGGTGCTCTCGACGACTACAAAAGTTTCTCAAAGAAAATTCTGATCGAGAAGCTGATTCGCGACAGCGAATTCGCCGGCGAAGAATTTCTCGGTTTTGGCGACGGCTTCGTCGAGATCCAGAACGTAAAGGAAGTGGGCGGCGTCGCGGTCGGACTCGCCACCGACGAGCCGGATTGTGTCCAAGTCAATCCGGTAAAGCGAAAACGCTTGATCGATGTCGGCGCCGACTGGATCGTGCCCAACTTCAACGCCCACGATGAGTTGATGAGCGCGCTGTTTCCGTCATGAAATCGAAATACCCCATCTTCGACCGCGAACGGCTGAAGCTGCGGCCGCTTGCGGAGCGCGATCACGACATGGATCTCGGCTACCTGTTGCAGCTCGATGATCCGATCCAGGCGGTCGAGGATCCCTCGCTGCCGGTTATCGCCGAGCGGCTACGAGGAGCTCAGGAGCGCGGCGCGGCGCGACTGCTGATGATGGGCGCTCATGTCATCAAAATGGGCGTTTCGCGTTTTATCATCGAGCTGCTGCGGAAAGGCATCATCACGCATGTGGCGATGAATGGAGCCGGCGCCATCCACGACTACGAACTCGCCCGCATCGGTGCGACAACCGAAAGCGTCGCCCGCTACATCCGCAGCGGCGAGTTCGGGCTGTGGCAGGAGACCGGCCTGCTCAACGACTGGGCGCGCGAGGCGGCGGACCTTGACCTGGGTTTTGGAGAGAACGTCGGCCGGCGCATTCTGGAGAGCGATTACCCGCACAAGGACGTCAGTATTCTCGCCGCGGCCTACGAGTTATCGATTCCCGTGACGCTGCACATCGGCGTCGGCTACGACATCATTCACGAGCATCCCAACTGCGACGGCGGGGCGCTCGGCAAGGCGAGCTATCGCGATTTCCTGATCTACACGCACGCCGTCGAGCAGCTCGAAGGCGGCGTCATGCTGAGCTTCGGGTCGGCGATCATGGGTCCGGAAGTTTATCTCAAAGCGCTTTCGATGGTACGCAATGTGGCTCATCCGCAGGGCCGCGCGATCTGTCATTTCACAACGGCGGTGTTCGATCTGGTGCCGATCCAGGGAAACTACCACAAGGAGCTTCCCAAGACCGACCCGGGGTATTACTTCCGCCCGCACAAGACCATGCTGGTGCGCACAGTGGCGGATGGCGGTGAAAGTTTCTATATTTGTGGTGATCATCGAGCTACCCTCCCAGCTCTGGCGCGCGCCGTTCTCAATGAGGTGATGTCGTGAACTGGGCTCAAATCATCGACGGATTCAACGCCTGCAAGGTGTTGGTGGTGGGGGACATTTGCCTGGACCGCTGGTGCCGCTACGATCCGGCGGAAGCGGATATTTCGCGCGAAACGGGCATCGCGCGGATCGGTGTTATCGGCACCGAGGTCACACCCGGAGCCGGCGGCACGGTGGCTAACAACGTCGCCGCGCTGGGCGCCGGGCAAGTGTCGGTGCTGGGCGCCATCGGGCAGGACGGCTTTGGCTTCGAACTCGAGCGCGCGTTGGCCGAGCGCCGCATCGAATACAACCTGCTGGTCGCTTCGCAGCGGATGCAGACCTTCACCTACACGAAGCTCATCAATGACGCGACCGGCGTCGAAGACAAACCACGCGTCGACCAGATCAACACGCGTACGCTGCCCGATGAGGTTGAAGACCAGCTCATTGCCAATTTTCACTCGGCGTACAAGGACTTCGATATCATCCTCGTCGCCGATCAGGCTGAGACGAACTACGGCGGGGTTGTTTCACCTGGTTTGCGCGAGATGATCTGCGATGTCGCCGAGCGCAACCCGAAAAAAATCGTGATCGTCGACTCGCGCAACCGCATCGAGCTGTTTCGCAATGTGATCGCCAAGCCCAATCAGCAGGAGGCCGACCGCGCTTGCCGCAAGTCGATTGGCATGATTGATTACACGCGTCTGATGAAGGTGATCGGCACGCGGCCTCTGGTGATCACGCAAGGCGCCTCGGGCGCGATGCTGGTGAACGAAAACGGCGAGAAGCAGATCCCGGCGCCGCTCACCGAGCAGCCAATCGACACCTGCGGAGCGGGGGACAGCTTCGCGGCGGGCCTCTCCCTTGCCTTCCACGTTACCGGCGACATCGAGACAGCGGTGCGCCTCGGCCTGCTGGTCTCAGGTATTACGATAATGAAGAAGGGCACCGGAACGGCCTCGCCCGCCGAGGTGCTCGAGAAGGCCGAGTCTCTGGCCCAGTCAGCATGAAGATGAATTTTCCCACGGAATACAAAGCCAAACTGGTAGCGACCCTCGACACGATCGATCTCGATAAGGTGGATGAGATTATCGGGATACTGGCTCGCGCCCGCGATGAAGACCGTCAGATTTTCGTCTGCGGCAATGGCGGCAGCGCCGCCACGGCGAATCATTTCGCCTGCGACATGGTGAAGGGCGCCAGTTACGGCAAGGACAAACGGTTTCGCATTACGGCGCTCAGCGAACAGATCCCTACGATGACCGCTTACGCCAACGACGTCGGCTACGACGTTGTGTTCGTCGAGCAGCTCAAGAATTTCGCACGCCAAGGCGATGTTTTGATCGCGCTGAGCGGCAGCGGCAATTCCCCGAACGTCATCCGCGCGGTCGAATACGCGAAATCCATCGGCTGCCAGACGATCGGCCTGAGCGGCCGCGACGGCGGCAAGCTGAAGCCTCTTGTCGCGCTCAACGTCCACATCGAGGACGATCACATGGGCCGCATCGAAGACGCCCACATGGCGATCTGCCACATGATCGGGTACCACTTCATGGACCGCGAGTAACTGGTATTCTCCCTCTGCTTTTGCCTCTTAAATTTGTTTAGGCTCGGCGGTTGCGGCTCTGCCGCCCGCAGTTCACTGCCCAAACCGGAACACTTCGGGCTGTGCCACCTTCATGTAATCGCTCACCTTCAGGAATATGGAATCGGTCAACGAGCCGGCGTTGAACGCGATGCGGTCGTTGTCTGTTATCGATGGATCGACATAGAGAGGAAACGGCAGGATCGGCCGTCCGAACGGCGGCACCGCGCCGGGAACCAGGCCGGTCAGCTCGGCCAGTTCATCGGCGGTCGCGAAGCGAGTCCGGCGGGCGTTCAGATGGGCGCGGATGGCCTGAGAATCCACGCGCAACGCGGCGCTCAGCACGAACAGCCGAAACCCTTCGTCCACTTTAATGAGCAGGGCCTTGCCGCCAATCCGTAGATCTTCCCCCCGCACGCGCGCGGAGTCTTCAGAAGTACGCGTCGGCTCGTGATGCAACTCGCGAAATTCGACGTTCTGATTCCGCAGCAGACCGCGGATACGCTCCCGAACCGAGGCGCCGGTCGAAGCCTCATCCGCCTCACTGGGTTGCGGATTTGTTGGCGAAGGCATTTTTTACGGAGACCTCCGGGCCGCGGTCACCCAGGTTCGCAGGTTCGGAATCAGGTCCTCAGCGGTGTTGTCGAAGCGCAGCGGCGTGATCGAGATCCGCCCGTCGCGAACCGCTGCGTAATCGCTGCCCGGCTCGGCGGTCTCAAGCGGTATCTGCTCATCCATCCAATAGTGAGGACGCCCGCGAGGGTCGTGACCCTCGACCATGAGATTGCGCGAAATTTTGCGCGACTGACGCGTCACCTCGACACCTTCATAGCGCGGGTGAGGGACGTTGACGTTCAGCGCGACTCCGGGCGGCAGGCCCTGTTCGACGACATGTACCGCCAGCTCGGCCGTAAAAGCAGCCGCGGGGCCGAAGTCGAGGTTCTCGCGTTCGGCGACCGACACCGCGATCGCCGGAATACCGTGCTTGGCCGCCTCAGCAGCTCCGGCTACGGTGCCCGAATAGAACACGTTCTCGCCCAGGTTTGGGCCGTTGTTAATTCCGGAAAGAACCAGGTCGGGATGAAAGTCGAGCACCAGGCACAGGGCCATCATCACGGCATCGGCCGGGGTACCGTCAACGGAGTAGCGCCGTTCCCCGACTTTGTGAAATCGCAGCGGCCGGCGCAGGGTGATCCCGCGGCTGGAGCCGCTTTGTTCAACGAGCGGGGCGAACACAAAGACTTCTCCGAGGGACGATACGGCTTTTTCCAGCGCAGCCAAACCCGGCGCGCCGATTCCATCGTCGTTGGTGATCAGGATACGCAAGTCTTACGGTGGTGAATCCGAGGGAGGCTTTGAGGCTCGCGCGCGCCGAGACCCGGCCCGGGACTAGTGCTCGCTGAGCAGAGCCAAAATTTCCTGGAGTTCCCTCTTGATCGAGTGCAAGGGCGGGTCGCCGTCCTCGGGACGCTGCACAAAGGGCAACGCGTTCTGTTCCTTCTGCGTTGGGTGCCGCTTCTTGGTTCGCACGCGGTCCTGTAAAACTTTGCGCGCGCCGGCGATGGTGTAGCCTTCGGCGTAGAGCAGCCGCTTGATTTCGAGGACGGTCTCGACGTCTTTTCGCCGGTATTGGCGCTGGCCGTTGGAAGTCTTCTTCGGAGCGAGCGTGGGAAACTCGCCCTCCCAGAAACGCAGAACGTACGTCTCCACTCCGGCAAGCTCCGCGACGTCGCCGATTCGGAAGAACAGGCGATCCGGGATTTCTGGAGCCGCTGGTTGCGTTTGTTCGGAAACTTCCTGCGCCAACTGCTCAGCCATTGTTGAGCGTCTATGGTAACAGACCGGTGACAGCGACGCGAACCCGATGTGCGCCTTTTGGAAGGAAAAGGCTCCAGTGTTTTGTGCCTTTCAGAACGGGGATGGCCGCCGGTTGGCCGTCGACAAAGATGCTCTGCGGTTCCCTGTCCAGCAGGGCGATCGCCTGGGCGCGCGACTGGTACTCGAACTCGATGGCGTCGTCAGCGACGGCGGCCCCCAGCAAATCCCCATTCAGATAAAGCAAGCGGGCCGGGGGTGGAGCTGCCGCAGGTCCGACGGTGTGGCGGCCGGCGGGCAGCCAAACGGTGTTGTCGTCCACGGCGGGCCACAGGCGGCCATCGACGGTAGCGGGACCTTTCCAGGAAACCCCCGCCGGCTGCGCGGCTGTCACCTCGATCCCGCTTTCCGTCCCGAGGGTGACGCGAGCGTCAGCCCCTGCGTGTGGCATCAGGTCCCAGTCCGGCGGCGAGATCGAATGCTCAAAATACAGCAGAACCCTCGGGAACGCTTGCCCGGCGAGGTGCAAGAGTTGAAACAGCTCTGTCCCAACTTGTTTCTTGGTGGGGTAGGTTCTCTGGTAGCGCTCGACGATGTTGATATCGATCGCCAGGCGCCGCGGATCGATGGCCAGGGGCTGATAGCGGCGGGCGATTTCCTGATAGCGCTGTGGGCCGAGCGACCACAACGTGGCTGGATCTTCAATGACCAAGCTGAAATCGTAGGTCTCGGCCAGCGGCAGCAGAGCCGCGGTATCGGCCCCGAGGAATTCCCGCATGCGGTCGTCAAAACGGTCATCGATTTGCGTGACCGCGACATCGGCGCCCGGGAGTTCCTCACGGATGACTTCGAGCCAGCGAGTCTGAAGACTTAGCGCGAGTGCCGCGCGGTAATCGACGAAGTGCTCCCAGCCTTTGCGATCGCGGCTCCAGAAGTGAGGCGACTCCGGGTCGAACAGCTCTATCGGATCGAAGCCCATTTTCGCGCCGGCTTCGCGGCGTACCCAGTCGTTCAACGGCGTTAGGCGCGGCGGGTTGGACGGGCCGTGCAGCGACTCGAAATAAAGTTCGGCGAGATTTACGCCGTCCCAAGCGAAACGCCGCAGAAGCTGGCGAACTCCAGCCGCGACTTTGTCGAAGCAGTCCGGATCGGCGAGATTGATCAGCTTGCGCCAGTCGAGCTGGGCGTCCTGCAGTGTGGCTGTTTTCTCGCGGCAGCCGGGGTGTTGTTGCCAAAACTGTTCGCTGACGTGCGGCAGCTCCAGCCAGACGTATGCGAGTACGCCCTCGCGATGGCAGGCGGCGATCAATGCGGCCAGGTATCTGTCTCGATCCCCGTCGGGCTCGAAAAAATGCCAGCCGCTGATGTGTAGCGCGGCGATGCCGGCTCGACGCCAACGGCGCGCCATGTAGCTGGGGTCAACGCGTGTCCGGTAGGAATAATCGAAGAATGCCCAGGTGCGAGATGCGCGGAAGGGCGGCACGAGCCCCATGTCGACGAGCGCGTGGATGAGGTAGGGGAAACGCTCGTAGCCGCTGGGCCCAGGGTCGGTGATCGCCCACAGCACGCCGCCGGCCGGAGTCGAGACTCCGGCGAGTAATGGCGCGCGGCTTCGTTTTTCGTAAGCGAATACGGTGGCTTCGGGCGGCAGGGTGTAGACCGGCAATTCCGTAGGCTGCTCCCAAAAAATTCCGAGCTGCAGGTCGTGAACGTCAATGACGGTGGCCACGCGGACGGTTTTGTCGGTAGGCCGAAAGCCGGCCTGGCGGGCCGCCGGCGAATCGCCCACGACGACGCGGAAGCGCGCCGGCTCTGTTATGGCCTGCAATCCGACGCTGGAGAGTACCGGCGCCCACAGCGTGGCGTCTTCGACCTGGACGGCGAGGTCGGGGAGGGCGGCGGATTGGGTTTGGGTTTCGGAGGCGGCGGGCGGCAGCGGCGTGGCGGCCAACGCGTTTGCAAAGGGCCGTGAGCCGGCGGCGAGCAGCGGGAGGGGAGAAGGAGAGGGCAACAAGGTGAATCCGTGTTCCATTCGGAACCTGGATTTTTCCGCGCGCAAGCCGGGAAGCGCCTGGGGGTCCGGAAATAGCAGCACCAGGAAAAGAACGGCAACACCGACATCGAACGCTCGAAGCCCCGCTAGGGGCGTCAGATTCATAGCCCACGGCGTCAGCCGTGGGTAATCAACCATCGATGTCCGAGCCCTGTAAGGGCGGCACTTGGGAGTAGGAGGTGAAGTATCACAACGGTTGTCACCGCATGGCACGTTGTCATCCCTAGATATAGCGTTCGTCATATTGGATCTTGTGCCTCCTAAGGAACGTGAGGAATTCGTCCTCGAATGATTGTGACCTGTGGTGCTGTTGTTGCCGGGCGATGTAGTCATACACAGTCGTTCGTTTCGATTGACTCACGCTGAACGCTGTATAGCCCCGCTGCCAACCGAACTGTTCTTTGCCCGGAAACTCCCGGCGCACCCACCGAGAGGAGTTGCATTTGATAACCCGCATGATCTCCGCAAGACATCGGTCTGGCGGTATCGAGATCAAAAGATGAACGTGATCGTCAGCACCGTCGATGATGTAAATCTCGCTGCCGAATTGCTTGGCTATCTGGCGCATGTAGGGAAAAAGTCGCGGCGGAAGGTCTCCTTGCAGAAATTGTTGTCTTTCCTTGGTGGAGAAGATGGCATGCACCAAAATATCAGCGTGGCTGTGAGGCATGTCTGTCGCCCCTCCAGGGCTCTATTTTCTTTTTGCAAGAAACCCACGGCTTACGCCGTGGGCTATGATTCTTTCGCCCTTCGGGGCTAAGAAGAGGACGGTGCAGAGTACTTGCCGTTTCGGGCCGCGCCATTCGGACCTTCTCGCTCCTGGTCTCCTCCTGGTCTCACCCCTCAAAATCCTGCCGAATACCACAAGCTCACCCGCAAATCGAAATAGTTCGGCCGCCGCGGGTTGTAGGCATTCACTAAGTGCACGCCGCGCACGAAGCTGATCGAAAGATCCATCGGGGGAGAAACGCCGGGCACGCGCAACCGCACGCCAGGTCCTGTTTCCACGAAGTTCGCCCAATAGAGGCGCTTCGCGTCGGCGGTCACGTTGAAGTTCCAGAACAGTTGCGCTTTGAGAGGACCGCGATCACTCAGGCGGTAGCCCGGCCGCAGTTGCACGTAGCCGATGGCATTGTTGTCGAAGCGGCTCACGTAGACCGCGTCCGCGTTCGCCTCCAGGAAGCGCCCGGGTTCGCCACTGCCCAGAGTCGCCCCGCGCGTGTGAAACCAGCTTACGCCGCCGCGATAGTCGGGGCCTGCCCGCGGGACCCCCGCCGGCCTGCTGCCGAGGTAGTGAAATGCCTCGCCGGCCTCCGCCCACAGGATGAGCCGCGGGTTGACCTCGCCCCTCACCCCCACGCCAGCCACAAACGCGTTCTCCGAAAGAAACTGCGGAGTATCGCCACCCGTGCGCTGGCGGACGTCACCGGAAAACCGCAGGGAGAGATAGGGTTTTAGCGGCAAGCGCCCGATGCTGAACTCGGTCTTGATTTGCGAATAGTTGAAGAGGTCCTTGTAGCGGCTCGAGAACATCGGCAGGGACCACACCGATGTGGTTACGCGGCGAAATTGGGGCGACAAGTTTTCGTAGGACTGACGCGCCTGTCCGGAGACGTCCGGGTTCGGGCTTTCCGAGGCGATGCGGAACCAGCGGACCGCCTCGCGGTCCTCACGCATCAGGTTGTGGACGACGCCTAGCTTGAGCGCGATCGCAAAATCCTCCGGGTTGATCTCATACGCGCGCAGAAGCTCGCGACGGGCGTCCTGCAGATAGCTTTGCTTGAGACTCTTCTCGCCCAGTTCGCGGTGCGGGCGGGCTTCCTGCTCGCGGATCTGCCGCAGGCGCTCGCCGGCGCGCTCCGCCACAGCGGCGTCCGGACTCTGCACCGCCTTTTCCAGCAGCCGGACCGCTTCGACCGGGTTGTTGCGGACCAGATAGAAATCCGCGAGTTGCGCCGCCGCCAGCAGGTCGTTGGGATCTTGCGCGACGATGTGCTCGAATTCCCGCAACGCCTCTTCGCGCAGGTTGACCTGCAATAGCAGATACGCGAGGTCGCGGCGCAGGCGGTTGTCCGACGGGTCGAGATCGAGCGCGCGCCGGAACTCAGCGGCGTAGGGGAAGCGCCCGGGCAGATGGTCCTTGGCGGTTTCGGCGATGCGCACGTCGGCCGACCGCGAGGCCAACAGCCACGCTCCGCGCGCTCCTTCCTCGTCGCCCGAAGAGTGGCGCGCCCGCGCCAGACTCAGCAGAATCTCGTCGGGCCGCTCCTCCGACGGGATGCTCCAAGCCGCTAGGTAGCGCGCGGCCGCCTTGCCGGGCTCGCCATGCTTCTCCAGCAGCTCCGCCAGCTCCAGTTGCACCGAACGGTTGCTCGGGTCGCGTTCGGCCGCCTCGGACCAGCGCTCGATCGCGCGACGCAGCTCACCGTCGACGTTCGCGAAGGCCGTGCGCGCGGTCTCCCGGACGTACGGATCCTTGCTCGCCGACAAGGTCCGAAACAGTTCGAATGCCCGCGCTTCCTGTTTCGTTTCATGGCACAGAAACGCCAGTTCGAGGGCGATGCGCTCGTCGGTGGGATCGAGTTCCCAGGCGCGCTCGAACATCGGCTTGGCCGACTCGGTCTCGCCCATGCGCAGATAGGTGTAGCCCAACTCCTTGTAGATCGAGGCTCGCTGGGGAGCGAGATTCGAAGCTTCGAGGAAACGGGCGACCGCTTCCGGATATTCTCCGGAGCGGAGGAGGACATAAGCTTTTTCGAGGGGATCGTGGGCGGGATCCGGGGCTTCCGCGGCTGTTAGCAAGCACGCAGGCGCCAGCAGCCAAAGGAATCTCACTACGGCTACCGCCTGCTATTTCTTGAACCCATCTAAGCACAGTGCGGGGCCGGCTGCAACTTGCCCGCAACCGATGGAACGCTCAGGAGCAGAGTGCTGGGGGGCGCTACTCGAACTGACGAGTCGAATTGCCGCGGGCGCGGGCGGCCATGGGTGTCAGCTAGTTGCCGGAGGGTAGAGGAATCTCGAAATAAAACAGATCGCTGCCGGTGGTCATGTCGCGGATGCCCGAAATGTACATCGAAGCGCCGTCGAGCGAGCCGGTCCCGGTGTTGTAGTAGAAGAACCCGCTGGCGGTTGTGTGAGGAGCGACAACAGGCGCCTGGAACTCGCGCTGCGTAATCTCCGGCTTGGCGAGGGGCCCCTTTTTCACCTTCGGACCCCCGAGCGGGATCGGAATGTAAGAAGGCCGGTCTTTAGGCTTATGGCCCTTGGGGTTGAAGAACCCCAGGTCCTCGCCCGAAGTCGGCTCCAGCCCTTCGCGGCGGCCGTCGATCAAACGGACCTTCAATTGATCGAGGCCGAGCGGATGGTCGCTTTCGTTTGCAATCACCACAAGCACCGGCAGGAAGCCGTATTTGTACGGCTGAGCCTTGCCAAAAGCGCCCTTCTGCTCTTCCTCGCCTCGATAGGGCTGCACGGCAATCGTGACTCCGGCCTGCTCTTGGCGGGCGCTATACTCTTGCGCCGGCTTGACTTGGAAACGCTCGTCGGCGGCCGCCAGCCCGCTGGCCAGCAACAGCGGCAACGCGATCAGAAAGCCACGCATATACCCGTATGTTGACATAATGATGGGAACAAATTGGCTTTTTTTGCTTACAATCTGCTGCTAGCGCTTGCCTCGCCCGTCTTGCTGCCGTATTCGCTATACCGCGGCTGGCGGCGCGGCCAGCCCTTGAGCCGGCTCCCCGAGCGGCTTGGGTTCCTTCCCCGCCTACTGCATCAGACTGGCCCTGATTCCATCTGGTTACATGCGGTTTCGGTCGGCGAAGTCCTCTCGTGCGCTCATTTGATGGAGGAATTGAGACGCCGGTTTCCCTCCGCCCCGTTGTTTGTCAGCACCACCACCGCCAGCGGTCAGCAGATGGCGATCGAAAAGCTGAGCGGCCAGGTCGATGCTGTTTTCTACGCGCCGCTCGATCTCTTTTTCATCGTCCGGCGCGTGTTGCGGCAGCTACAACCCCGGCTTGTCATCGTCGCCGAAACCGAGATCTGGCCGAATCTCTTTCGCGAGACCAAGCGAATGGGCGCCGGCCTGCTGCTGGTGAACGGGCGGATTTCGGACCAGTCCGCCCCTGGCTACCGCCGCCTGCGATTTTTTTTCCGCGCCGTGTTGCGTTGCCCGGACCGCATTCTTTGCCAATCGGCCGCTGACCGCGATCGCTTTATGGCCGCCGGCGCGCCTGATGCGACGACCATCGTCAACGGCAACCTGAAGTACGATTTTGTGCCCGAGGCCGCGGAGTTGCCGGCCGTGCTGGCGGAATTTCTGGCGCGCGTCCGGCCCGAAGTCCTCGTGGTCGCGGGAAGTACGCGCGAAGAAGAGGAAAAACCGGTTGTTGAGGCCTTTCGCCTTGTCGCCAACGCGCAGCCGCGTGCCTTGCTGGTTGTGGCACCTCGCCATCCGCAGAGATTCGACGAAACGGCGGAATTGCTTGCGGGGTCCGGCATTCCGTTTGTGCGACGCTCCGAACTGGAGCGTGGCAAGCCGCCGGATTTGCCTCTCCCGGGCGTTCTCCTGCTCGATAGCCTGGGCGAGCTGGCATCGCTCTACCGTTCCGCGCACGCCGTTTTCGTCGGCGGATCTTTGAACGGCTGGGGAGGGCACAATGTCCTCGAGCCGGCGCTCTATGGGCGGCCTGTCGTGGTCGGTCCCCATATGCAGAACTTTCGCGCCGTCGCCAAGGCGTTGCTCTCGCAGGGGGGCATGGTGGAGGTGGCCGACGGCAATGAGCTTGGACCAGCGCTGCTGCGGTTGATCGAAAACCCGCAGGATGCCAAGCAGCTTGGCGAGCGCGGCCGTGAGGTGGCCGAGAAAGAACGCGGCGCTACCACGCGTGCGGTCGACGTGTCGGCGCAGTTGTATCGGGAAAGCCGTGCGCAAATCTTGCCCGGACTGTGGCGGCGCATTCTGCTTGGTCCGCTGGCCTTGCTTTGGGGAACGGCGGCGCGGGCTCGATTAACCGCCTATCACAAGGGCTGGTTTCCCAGGCAGCGGCTGAATGCCTTCACCATTTGCGTGGGGAATCTCACAACCGGCGGCGCGGGTAAGACGCCTTTCGTGGCTTGGCTCGTCGAGCAGTTGACTCGTAGCGGCCATTCTCCAGGGGTTCTGACGAGAGGCTATGGCCGATCATCCTCACAGCCGATGGTCGTGTACCCGGGTGATAGCGTCGAGCCCGCCGGCTGCGGCGACGAGGCGGTGGTTTTGCTTCGTCACTTCGAGCGGGCCGGCTTGAACGCCTCGATTGGCATCGGTGGGAACCGCTACGAAATTGGGCGCCGGATGCTCTCCCTGAATCCGCCAGCGGCGGCTGTTGGCAGGGCTCGGACAGTGGAGTTCGGAAAACACTCCAGCTCTCAAGCCGGCGAAAGCGCGCCTGATGTACTCGTGCTCGACGATGGATTCCAACACCTGGCGCTCGAACGTGACGTCGACCTGGCGTTGATCGACGTCACAAATCCTTTCGGCGGAGGAACCCTGCTGCCGTTGGGACGCTTGCGAGAACCGCTGTCGTCCCTGGGCCGGGCAGGCGCCATCATCTTGACGCGGACCGAGCCGGGGCTGCCGTATGAGAAGTTGGAAGCGCGGCTGCGAGCGCTGAATCCGACGGCGCCGGTCTTCCGCTCCTGGACGCGAGCGATAAGCGTCGTGAGCGCGGGAGAGAATTCCGAGACTCCGTTGTCGAATCTTGCCGGCCGGAGAATCCTTGCTTTCTGCGGGTTAGGTAATCCTGAATCGTTCTGGCGCGTGTTGCGGCGGGAAGGAATACCCGTGGCACAGCGGCTGGTTTTCGGCGATCACCATCGTTACTCGATGGACGATTTGCGGAAGATCGCGGATGCGGCGGCGGCCGCCAACGCCGACCTGCTGCTGACTACCGAGAAGGATGTAGTCAATCTGCCGCAGGGCTTGGATGGCCCGCCGCCCCTTGCGGCCGGCCACACTGGGCAGGCGCAATTGCTTCGGGACATCCATTGGCTAAAAGTCGAAACGCATGTCGACCAGGGCGACGATTTGCTCCGCTGGATCGAGGAAAAAATCTCGGGCCAAACCCAGCCGCGATTTTCCGAGACCCGGGCGCGCGCCCAGGTGCGGGGTTGAGCGCCGCGCGAAGCAGCGCGAGAACAGTTCGGCTCGCCGCGGCGGCTCGTTCCGGCCTTGGCCGCATGGTTGTCGTCGAAATGGAACCGCCTCGCTAACATCCAACGATGAAATTACTGGTGCGAGCAACGAACTGGCTCGGCGACGCCGTGATGTCGATCCCGGCGCTGCGTGAGATTCGCCGCTCGTTTCCAGGTTCGGAGATCGTCGTTTTGGCGCGGCCGTGGGTCGCCGACCTCTACCGCCGCGAAGATTTTTGTGACCGCATCCTTACCTATGAAAACCGCGGCCGGCATGCGGGAGCGCGTGGCAAGCTGCGTCTGGCGGGCGAGCTGCGCCGCGAGCGTTTCGACTGCGCAATCCTTTTGCAAAACGCGCTCGATGCCGCGGTGCTGACATGGCTGGCGCGAATTCCAAAGCGGATTGGCTACGCGCGTGACGGACGCCGAGCGCTGCTGACCGAGCCTGTCGCCGTGCCGCACAAAGACGAAATTCCAGAACACCAGCGCTACTACTACCTCGAACTGCTGCGCCGCGCCGGGCTGATGAAAACGCTGCCGGAGTGCCGCGAGATTCGCCTCGCAGGCGCCGCCAAGGCAGCGGACTCGGGTCGCTCGCTTTGGCGGCAGCGCGGCTTTTCCGCCGCCCGCTGGATCGGCGTCAGCCCCGGCGCGGCCTTCGGAGGCGCCAAGCGCTGGCTGCCGGAACGCTTTGCCGAGTCGGCCGCGAAGCTCTCCGCGGAATTGGACGCCGAAGTCGCGGTATTCGGATCGGCGGCCGAGGCGGAGTTGTGCGAATCGGTGGCGTCGGGCATTGGTCCACGGGCTCACTCGCTTGCCGGCAAGACAACGCTGGCGGAGTTTATCGATTTTGCAGCGGCGTGCACGGTCTATCTGACGAACGATTCCGGACCGATGCATGTCGCCTCCGCGCTCGGCGTTCCGACGGTGGCAGTGTTTGGCGCGACCGACCATATCGCCACCGGACCTACCAACGAATGGGCGCGCATCGTGCGCCAGCCGGTCGAGTGCAGCCCCTGCTTGCTGCGCGAATGCCCGATCGACCACCGTTGCATGACGAGGGTGGAATCGGCCGTGGTCGTCGCCGAGGCACAGAGTCTGCTGGCCGCCGGCCGGGTTGGATAGACTCGCCTCGCGATCCGGATTCCCTCTCGGCTGAGAAGCCGCGTGATTAGATCGTAGGCTCAACCACGGAGATCAGGCGTTCGTCGCCGCCGCGATCCTCGAGCCGGATTTCGAGGCGCGGGCCGGGCAGTTGCGCCGTGAATCGCTCTCCCCATTCGATCAGCACGACGGCGTTTTCCGCCCACAGGTCGTCAAGACCGAGCGTATCGAGCTGCGGCAGGGTGTCGAGCCGATAGAGATCGATGTGATAGACCTTGGGGTTGCCTTCGTACTCATGAATCAACGAGAACGTCGGACTCAGCACGTCGTCGGACCGAGCCGCGCCGAGCCCTTCGATCAGTCCTTTGGCGAAGGTCGTCTTGCCGGCGCCGAGATCGCCAACCAGCAGTACGAGCCGCGGCGCCTGAACGCGTTTCGCGAGGTCGCGGCCGAGCTGTTGGGTTTGTTCGGCCGAAGTCGTGATATAGGTTTGCGGCGTGGGAGTGCCCAACGAGTGCGTGTTCATCCGCGACCATCCGAGGCCGGACTCAGCGAGCGGATCGCTTCGGGCAGAGCTGCGAGCAGGTCGGTCGCGAGCGCCGCCTGTTCGCCGAGTCTGCCGGCAGCCAACTCTCCGCAAAGGCCGTGCAGATACACCGCCGCGCAGATCGCAATTTCCGGCGGGGCTTCGCGGAACCCGGCAAGAAACCCGGCGATCAGGCCGGTGAGGATATCGCCGGAACCGCCGCTAGCCATGGCTGGCGAGCCGGTTGGGTTCACGATGACCTTGCCCTGTGGCGTCGCGATCAGCGACCGGTTTCCCTTTAGAACGAGGTATACCTTGCGGCGCACGGAAAACTCCCGCGCGACATCGACGCGGCGCTTTTGAACCTGTTCGGTCGACAGGCCCGTCAGCCGCGCCATTTCCCCGGGATGCGGTGTGAGCACGAGCAGCGGGCTGCGGTGTTCCCAGTTCCCTTCGAGCGCCGCCAGCGCGGTTAGTCCATCGGCATCGACAACCAGCGGAAGCGCGGCCTCTCTCACGATGCGGTGTACGAGCGCCTGGTTGTCGGCGTTTGTTCCGATGCCAGGGCCGATAGCAATCACGGTTTTGCGCTCAAGCCATTCCTTGCGAAACGCCGAGGCGCTCATCGAACCGTCTGCGGCTTCCGTGACGGGCTCCGTCATCAGCTCGGGAGTACGGCCGACGATCGTTCCCGTGGCTCCCGCCGCCGTCGCCACCGTCACCAGACCGGCGCCGGCCCGCAGCGCCGCGCTACCTGCCAGCAGCACGGCTCCAGGCTTTGCGCGCGAGCCGCCTACAACCAGGACGTGGCCAAAATCACCCTTGTGCGCCGAACGATCACGCGGCCGGAACAGCCCGGCGATATCACGGGCCTCGCTCAGCCATAGTCTGCTATTCGGATTCGACCCAAGCACCGACGCGGCTGTACCGATCGAGGCGACATGCAGGTTCCCACAGCGCTCTGCCGCCGGAGGAAAAATCTGTCCGATCTTCGGGGCTGTAAACGTAACCGTGTGGGCGGCGTGAATCGACTCACCCGCTATCTCGCCTGTATCGGAGGCAAGGCCCGACGGAATATCGACTGCGACGATGCGCTCGGGCGGCACCTGCGCGTTCACATCGCGAATCACATCGAGGTACACGCCGCGAGCGGCGCCCTGAATTCCTGTGCCGAGCATAGCGTCCACTAGCAGCGTGGCCGTGGCCAGCACGCTGCGCGTCCGCTGCCAGCCTTCCACCTCAGCGACAGCCGTCACTTCACCATCGACGGCGAGAAACATGCGGTAATTTGCAGCGGCGTCGCCGTCGAGCTGTTTGGGATCGCACAGCAGAATCACTTGCAGCGACAAAGGCCGTCCGCGCGTGACGAGGTGGCGCGCGATGACCAGTCCATCGCCTCCGTTGTTGCCTTTTCCGCAAAGAACGACAACTCGCTGGCGGTTCAGAGGCGAGAAGCGGTGGGCCAGCAGCTCGTAAACGCGCGAGCCGGCGTTTTCCATCAGAATCAACCCGGGCACGCCGCGTTCCTCAATCGTCACGCGATCGACTTCCCGCATTTGCTCAGCCGTCAGGATTGGTTGCAACGCTAAGCCTCCAACATTCTCTCGAGCTCTTTCGCATTTAGCGCCGTCTCGCAACGAGCATCGTCATGTCGTCTTGCAAGGCCGTTTGCCCGGTCCATTCGACGACCTCTTGCATGGTCTTTTGAATGATCTCCTGCGGCGAGTGATCGGATTCGCGAAGCAGCAGACTGATAAGGCGCTGCTCGCCGTACTCCTCGCCGTAGGGGTTCTCCGGTTCCGTAATGCCGTCGGTGAAGGCGACAAACAGATCGCCGCTTTCCAACTCCAACTTACTGGACTCGTAGGCCGCGTGCGGAAAGGCGCCAACCACCATGCCCGACACGTTGAGCCTGTGGACTACTCCGCCACGGATCAGAATCGGGGGCAGGTGACCGGCGTTCGAGTAGGACAGCACGCTATCCCTTTCGTCGTAAGAGCCGAAAAAAAGCGTCGAAAACTTCTCGGACGAGGTTCCGGTGTGGAGCTGCGTATTCACGCGCGAGACCATCTCGGCTGTCGAGACGAGAGGATCGCCGTTGCTCTGGGCCAAGACCGACAGTTGCGTCCTCACAATCGAATGCAGCGTGGCCATCACCAGCGCCGCGGAGATCCCCTTACCTGAAACGTCGCCGAACGCCAGAGCTAGGCGGGAAGCGGAAAGCTCGACGTAGTCGTAAAAGTCTCCCGAGACGGTTTGGGCCGGCCGGCATACTCCGAGCACTTCGAGACTTTTCATTTTCGGCAGCGTCCGGGGAAAGAGCTGCGCCTGGACTTCGCGCGCGATTTCGAGCTCCGACTGCAGCCGTTCCCGTTCGCGCGAATCTTCAATGAGCCGCTCGATCGAGGCCGTCATGTTGTTGAACGAGCGGGCGAGCATAGTCAGTTGATCCTCGCCGCGAGCGGGGACGCGGTGAGAAAAATCTCCGCGGTCGATGTGCAATGTGCCGACGTAGAGATCGTGAACCGAGCGGGTGAGGGTTCGCGTCACCGAAACGGCAATGATGAACGAAACGACGATCGCCGCCGCGAACATCCCGCCGAGCACGTATCCGATGGTTCGCGCCATCTGAGTCATGCGCGGCGATTGGCTCGACATCATCAGACGGGCGACCGCCGAAGGGCGCGTACGCAGAATAAATGCAGTTTCAAAGTCGGTTCTGCCGCTGGTCCAGTTCAGCACCGGAACCTGTGCCGGCCAGGCAACAGTCCGGTCGAATGGGTGCACCGGAGGCGGCACATGCCGTTGCAGCCGCTCCTGTTCTTCCCACGGATCTCGCGGCGGGCGCGGCGGTATCGGGCTGCTACCGGCGGGCGGCGGGGTCACTGCCGGAGCTGGGGCCGATGGGGCGGGCACTGCCTTCGGCTCGGCGCCCTCCCCTGGCGTTGCAGGTGGTTCCCCCTGGAGTGGAATCGGCCCGGGAGGCTGGTTGGCGCCCTCGGCGGGCGGCGTTGTGCGTGGAGCGAACGCGGGAATGGCGATGTTGTCACCGAGCTCCACGATGCCGAACCCTGGCACGAGTTCCGTAAGATACTCATCGGTCAGCGGAATCATCAACAGAATCGCCGCCGCATCCGGGGCGTACTGTGCATGCGCGGCGACGAAGAGGCGTCCATTGCGCCGGACGATCCCCCGGTAGTGGACGATGTCCGGCGGCGGCTGCTCCATCGAAAATCCGGGCGGGAATCCGGCGGGCCCGGCCGGGGTGTCAAAGCGGGCCAGGATTCCAGGGAAGCGAGTCAGCGCATCCTCGAGGAAACGGGCGGCGATGTCGCGGCGGTCCGCGGGCTCCGCCGAGCGCAGTTCCCATCCCAACGAGGCCGCCGTTGCGTGCAGCTCGGCCGCGCGCTGCTCGAGGCGCGAAGTCACCACGAACGCGGCGATCGGGCCAAAGAACAAAAACAACCCGAAGGTAGCCAGCGTCACCGCCAGCGTCAACGGGATCACGCCGACAAACAAGTACACCACGACCATGCGGTGCCGCACGCGCCATAAAAAGCGATGCACCAACGCGCGTGTCAAACCGACGACAATGCGCAGCACCACCACAGTGCCGGTGAAATAAATCGCGACCTGCAGCGCGATGCGCACCGCCAGAACGGCGGACGAGTAAGGCTCCAAGGGCCATAGCAGCAGATAGAGCGCCACCAGCAGCAGCAGCGCTTTTTCCCAGCGGCGTAACTTGTGCCAGAACTCTCGCATACCAGTGATACGAACCGTGAGACTACCGACGGTTCCAGGGAGTCAACGACCTCGCTAACTGACGCAAGGAATTCCCTAGACGGTTTCGACGGCCAGCTTGACCGGCGCGCGCGACCGGCTGCTGGCATACACGGCATGTGCAATCTCCACGGCGCGCATGCCCGCAACCCCGTCGGCGATCGATCCGGGCTTGCCTTCGAGCATTCCCAGAAAGTCGCGCAACTCCTGCTCAAAGGTCAGCCGCACCGTCGACTGCCAGCCATGCAACTTCTCACGGACGGCGACCCAGGGGTAAAACTTCCGCTCACGCCGCGCGGGGCCGCCCGGCCGTTCAAGACGAATGGCGCTAGCCATCATCGGTCCGTAGGACGCTCGCGCCATGCCACGGTCGCCGTAGGCCTCGATCGCGAAGCGGTAGCCGCGCCACTCGCTCCAGCTCGAGTGCAGCGTCGCGATGGTGTCGTTCGTGCCGCGCAACAATGCGAAGCCGTTGTCCTCCGAGCCGTTCAGATTCCAGATTTCCGAGGACGCGAAACCGTACACCTCTTCGACGTCCCCTAACAGGAAACGTACGTGGTCGATGAGATGTATACCGTTATCCATTAACGTTCCGCCGCCTACCACCTGACTGTCGTATTCCCAGGGCTGGCGGAACTCCGGCAGCCCGCCGTGGCCGGCGTAGGCCTTCACATGCCGCAACTGCCCAAGCTCGCCGCGGTCCAATACTTGTTTTACGAATTGGATGGCAGGGAAGTAACGCTGGTTGAAGCCGGTGGCGATCGAAAGGCCTTTTCGACTGGCGCACTCCAGAATCCGCCGGCAGCTCTCGACCGTGGGCGCCAGCGGCTTTTCACAAAGCACGTGCTTTCCCGCTTCGAGAGCCGCGACTACGATCTGTTCGTGGAGATGAGGCGGCGTCGAAACGATGACGGCGTCCACCGCGTCTTCGCCAAGCATTCGCCTGTGGTCTTCGAATATCCGTGCGCCGCTTGGCTGCGCCGCGGCCTGCGCTCTGGATGCATCGGCGTCGGCAACCGCTTCGAGCCGGCAACCCGGCACGCGCCCCAGCGCGGCTGCCCGCAGCCGCCCGATCTCACCCGCCCCCACTAAGCCAAATCGTACGACCTGCCGCATGCATTCCGGCTCGCGCCGACCTCCGCACCGCCAGTGTAATACACCGCTGCGTTAGGAACTGCTGCACGAGCGGCGTAGGATATGCGTGTTTCGATGTTCCATCGCAGTTTGCCCCTCGTGGATGAGACTGCGAGAATAAAACAGGCTCATGTCGACACTGCCGCCACCACGACGATCCGATCCCGCTCTCGAAGCCCCGAAACGCGCCTCGGGTTGGATCATGCCCCTCGGCGTCGTCGTACTCGCCATCGCTGCGGGCCTCGTCTGGTACCTATGGAGCCGCGTTGCAGGGCTTGAAGATCGGGTCAGCACGGCCGAAACCCTCGCCGCGCAACTTGACCGGCAACTCGATCTCTCGCGCCGTGAGGCCGAGGAACTTCGCCATCGCTCCGACACGGCGCAGGCGCAGGCCGAGGACGCCCAACGCGAGGCCGACCGCGAGGCCACGGCGCGCCAAGAGGCCGAACTTTCTCGCGAATTTGCCCGCGAAGAAGCTGAACAGGCGCTGCTCAATTCCGAACGCGCGGAGACCGAGGCCACGCGCAGCCGCCAGGAACTCACACAGCTTCAGTCCGCGCGCAAGAGGGAACTGGACCGCATGCAGGAAGCTCTCGGGCGCATCGCCGAAACCAGCCGCACGCCTTTAGGCATGGTGGTCAACCTCGGCGAGGACAAGTTCCTATTCGACTTCGACAAAGCGGACCTGAAGCCGGACAATCGCGAGCTGCTCAGCCGCATCGCCGGCGTTCTGCTGGCGTCCCACGGCTACCGCATTCAGGTCTACGGCCACACCGATGACGTCGGCGACGCCCAATACAACCAACAGCTTTCCGAGCGGCGCGCTCAAGCCGTACGCGACTACCTGGTGAAGGCCGGCCTTCCCGAAGACATCATTGAAGCCAAAGGTTTCGGGAAAACAAGCCCGAGGGTCGAAGCCAAGACCAATGACGCCCGCCGCAAGAACCGCCGGGTCGAGATCGGCGTCGTTGACACCATCATCAGTTACGACAAACTGAACGCAACGGAAAACTAGCTGCGCGGGGCGAGGCTGGGGCCGTCGTGCAGGCGGCGGCCGGCCTGCGGGTGGCTTCAAACTCAGTCGCCGGACGATTCTTTGAGCGCCTCGACCAGCGCGGGCACGACGTCGAACAGGTCGCCAACAATTCCGTAGTCGGCGATCTCGAAGATGGGGGCGCTCTCGTCTTTGTTGACAGCAACGACCGTGCGAGAGCCTTTCATTCCTACTACGTGCTGAATTGCGCCCGAAATGCCCAGCGCCAGGTAGAGTTTTGGCGACACGGTCTGGCCCGAGCTACCGATTTGGCGCTCGAGCGGCAGCCAGCCGTTGTCGCAAATCGGGCGCGAGGCCGCGATTTCGCCTCCCAGCAGTCTCGCCAGCTCTTCGGCCATGGCGATGTTTTCGGCTTCCTTGATCCCGCGGCCGACCGACACGATGATCGGCGCCGATGAGAGGTCCACTTCACCTTTGGATTCGCGAAAGGGCTTTTGAGGGCGTGTGCGAATCTGCGACGCCTCCAGAGTGACGTCGATGCCTCGCACGGCGGCAGGTGCGCTAGCGGACTCGGCCGAATCGCCGCGGAACGCGCCCGACTGCACGGAAACGAAGAACGGCGCCTCGCCTTCGACGCTCACATCCGCGTTCAGCTTGCCCTGGAATAGTTGCCTGACGAATATCAATGCAGCGTCTTCGCGCGTCACACCGACTACGTCGCTAAGAAAAGGCTTACCGAACGACGCGGCAAGCTTGGGGGCAAAATCGCGTACTTGGTAGGTGTGTGGAAAAATCACGATCTCGGGCTTCAGATGTTCGATCGCCTGCCGCAGCGCAAGACTGAACCCATCGGGCGTATAGTCAGCGAGCAATTCGTGATTGCAGAGTATGACCTCAGTGAGCTTGTATTTTGCTACTTCGCCGCCAAGCGATTCAACGCCTGAACCGACGACAGCCGCGAAGGCCTCGATCTCAAGAAGCTTGGCAATTTGCTGTCCGGCTGCGACGGCCTCCCAGGACATCTTGTGCCACTGGCCGCCTCGCTGTTCGGTGACGATGAGGACGCTCATAGCACGCGCGCCTCGAAGCGGAGTTTTTCGAGGAGCTTGGCCGCGGCTTCTTTCGGCGACCCTTCGAGAAACTGGGTCTGTTTGGCGCTCTTGGGCGCGTACAACCGCCGGATTGACTGTCTTGACGCTAGCTCGACGCCAAGATCTTGCGGCGTGTAGCGCTGCAGGGGTTTCGATTTCGCCTTCTTGATTCCTATCAGGGTCGCGTAGCGCACTTTGTTGATTCCCGACTGGATGGTAAGCAGCGCCGGCAACGGCATCTCGACATGCTGAAACCAGCCGGCTTCGAGCTCGCGCTTGACGCGGATCGAGGAGCCTTCGGCGGAGACCTCCATGATGCCTTCGGCTACGACCTCCATGATGATCGTGCCGTGCGGCAGGCCCAATAGCTCGGCGAGGATCACACCGACCTGTCCGAAGCCGGCGTCGTCGGATTGCAACCCGGTCAGCACGAGATCGTGCTTCTCCTTGCTGAGGGCCGCCGCCAGGGCTCCGGCGGTGGCCAAGGCATCGCTTTGCGCGAAACGATCGTCTTCGATCAGGATGCCGCGGTCGGCTCCTTTCGCGAGGGCTTCACGAATCGTCGAGGCCGATCGAGCAGGCCCGGCTGTTACGGCGACTACTTCACCACCGTGCTTCTCCTTCAGACGCAGCCCTTCCTCCAGCGCGAAGGCGTCGGGCTCATTCATCTCGAAGCTGAGATCGCCGTCGTCGATCCAGTCGCCGGCGGTGTTGACTCGAATCAACGAGTCGCGCGCCGGCACTTGTTTGAGGCAGACGAAGATATTCATGGAAGGTGGAACAGACAGTCCAGTCTGTTCAGAGCTAGCGTTTCCGGGACCGTGGAGCGCTGCCGTATCCCAAGGACAGACCGGATTGTCTGTCCCACTGTTACCCGGAATATCTTCGGAAAATCAGCGCCCCGTTGGTGCCGCCGAAGCCGAAGGAATTGGTCAGCGCGTATTCCATGGCCAGCGGCCGCACCTTGTTGGGCACGTAGTCGAGGTCGCAACCTTCATCCGGCGTGAAGTAATTGATGGTCGGCGGCACGATCTGGTCCCGCAAGGCCAGGGCGATGATGCCGGCCTCCAGTCCGCCGGCGCCGCCCAGCAAATGGCCGGTCATCGACTTGGTTGAGCTTACCGCCAGCTTCTGGGCGTGCTCGCCGAATGCCTGCTTGATGGCGCTGGTCTCGACGCGGTCGCCGACCGGCGTCGACGTGCCGTGCGCGTTGACGTAGGCAATGTCGCTCGGGGAGATACCGGCGTCCTCGATGGCGTTGCGCATCACCCGGCAGGCGCCGTCGCCGTCTTCAGGGGGCGAGGTCATGTGGAACGCATCGCCGCTCATGCCATAGCCGACCACCTCGGCGACGATCGGAGCGTTGCGCGCCACGGCGTGCCCCATTTCTTCGAGAATCAATACACCGGCCCCCTCGCCGACGACAAACCCGTCGCGGTCGCGGTCCCAGGGGCGGCTGGCGTGCTCAGGCTCGTCGTTGCGGGTCGACAGCGCGCGCATGGCGGCGAATCCGCCTACACCCATCGGCGTGATCGCGGCCTCGGCCCCTCCGCAGATCATCACGTCGGCGTCGCCGCGCGTGATGAGGCGAAACGAGTCCCCAACCGCGTGCGCGCCGGTCGTGCACGCCGTCGCCGTGGCGGAGTTCGGTCCCTTTGCTCCCAGCCGGATCGAAACATGACCCGAGGCCAGGTTGACGATGCTGGCGGGAATGAAGAACGGCGAGATCCGCCGCGGCCCGCCTTCGAGCAGCGCACGGTGCTCGCGTTCGATCACATCGAATCCGCCGATACCGCTGCCGATGTAGACCCCGGTGCGCCTGGCGTTATCGGGGGTTACCTTCAACCCCGCCTGCTCGACGGCGCTTTCGGTGGCCGCGAGCGCGAAGAAGATGAACCGGCCCATCTTCTTGATGTCTTTTGGCGTGACGTAGTTGAGGGGATCGAAGTTCTTGACTTCGCCGGCGATGCGGCAGGAAAACCCCGTGGGGTCAAACAACGTGATCGGAGCGATGCCGCCACGCCCTTCGCAAAGGGCCTGCCAGGTCTCGTTCGTGCCGATTCCTACTGGAGAGACGAGGCCAACACCGGTAACGACAACCCTGCGCAAGAAACCTAGCTCCCTTCAAAGTGGACGCAAACCCGATGCTTCACGGACTACTTCTTTTTGTGGGCCTCGATGTATTTGATGGCGTCGTCAACGGTGCGGATCTTTTCAGCTTCGTCGTCAGGGATTTCGATATTGAAGGCCTCCTCAAACGCCATGATCAGCTCGACGATATCGAGAGAGTCCGCGTTCAAGGTCTCCACGAACGAGGCGTCGCGGGCGACTTCCGACTCCTCGACGCTCAACTGTTCGCAGATGATCTGCTTCACTTTCTGCTCAACGTCCATGTATCCTCCGGAAACGGCTCGGGCAAACCTTTGATTCTAACGGGGGGACGTGCGGGGCGCAAGCGGGTACTTACCGGGTTTCCAAGGGCAGGTTTCAGGGACCGAGGGTCCAAGACGGATTGCCTCGTATAAGCCTTTGGCCTACGGAACAAAACAGTAGGCCGTCCCGGACAACTGTCTACAACCTGAAACCTAACACCCGGAACCTGAAACCTCTCCCATCACCGGTATTTACGGTGGACGGCCAGCACGCGCCCCTGGATCTGCAAGTCTGAAAGCGGAACCATGATGGGATCCATCGTCGAGTTCGCCGGCTGCAAGCGGGCCTTGCCGCCCGATTCGTGATAGAACCTCTTCAGCGTCGATTCCGACCCCCCAACCAGCGCTACAACGATGTCGCCGTCGCGCACCTGCTCGGTTTTTTCCACCAGGACGTAGTCGCCCTCCATGATGTGATCCTCGATCATCGATTCGCCTCGCACCTCCAGGGCATAGACGTCCGGCGCGCCGAGAAAATCCTTGAACGAAAGCGATTCCTGATTCGGAAAGGCTTCGATCGGGCGCCCCGCGGCGATCGTCCCGAGCAAAGGCGTGGAGAGGGAGGGCGGCGCGAAAGCGTTGTGGGCGGCCTCCTGCCGCTTCAGGCGCAACTCGCGGTAGTATTTGGGCCCCAGCTCGAGCGCGCGGCTCTGATTGAAGCTGCGCTTGAGATACCCCTTGGTTTCGAGCGCGGTGAGGTGCTTGTGAACGGTGGCGATTGACGCCAACCCCATGCCGTCCGCAATCTCTTCGAAACTGGGGCTGAACTCGTGTTCCTTGAGAAAGACCACGATGAAGTCGAGCACTTCTTTCTGCCGTCTGGTGAGTGCCATCGCCTTCTCCTTCGCCCTCTATTCTAGGGGAACAAAAAGAGAAAGGCAAGAAGTGAAGCCTAATCCTGCGCAAGGTAGGACAGGCGCTCTCGCCTGTCCAGGGCGCCAGCGCCCGTGCCGTCTTCATCATGCTTGAACGCTTAGCGATCTGGTGCGATTTGCAGATACGCGCGGGCCGATCGTGGTCTAAACCGACAAAACCTGATGGTCGTGACAGTCCGGGTTAATCGCGTCGTAGATGCGGTCGACGAGATCGAGGCCATGAGCGGCCAGGAACGGAAGGGCGCAATAGACGCGTTCCTGCAGCGTCTTGTGGGGGAACAAAAGCCGGGAAAGATATTCCGCTTCCTCCGCGGCACGGCTGTCTCGCCGCAGGCTCTCATGAGCGGCCTTGGAGCGGATCTTCTGAAACTGATAGCGAATCTTGCGGCGCGAACGGTCGAGCGCGTCGGCCAGCGTCGGGTCGAACTGATCGAGGCGCGCCGCGACGGCGGTCAGCGAGCGCTCCAATTGCGCCTCGCCCTGGGAAAAGGCCTGCTGCAATTCGGCCGGCACGAGCCGCCCGGCTATTGTTTTCCGAACCGCCTCCGGTCCGAGGAAACAATCGGTCAGCGAAAGCCCATAGCGGTCGAGAAGCTTTCGCGCGCGCGCATCGACGATCGAAAAGGACGCGCGAGGGACCACGACCGGCATGCGACCCAGGAGCTGCGAATACACCCTCTCCGCCTGCGCCAGATAGGCCAGTTCGGCCGGTCCGCCGATGTAGACCGCCGTCGGCAGCAGGAAATCCTGCATCACCGGGCGCAGCAGCGCGTTGGGCGAAAAATCCTCCGGGCGCTCGACCACGCGCGCCAGCAGCTCCGCAGTCGAATAGCTGCGGCCGCCGCCCTTGTAGATATCCCCGGAGCGACGCAGCGCGATGCGTTTGCCGTCTTCGATCAAAAAAACCAGCGACGTATCAGCGGCGACGTGGACCTGGGTGTGATAGCCCGCACTCTCCAGTTCGCGGCCCCGCTCCATCAACTGTTCGATCAGAGCCGGGCTTTGCTCGATGGCGTCTCGCAGCAGCGGCTGGGCGAGGCGTCGAATTGCGGGCCTCATCGGATTGAGATGAAGCAGCCCGTAACGCCCAAGCATCTTGCGAAACAGCGCGGAAAAGCCGGACCCGAATGTGCTCGACCCGGCGTAGGCCTCTGCGGTGATTTCGCTGACCTCGTTGCCAAAGGGCAGCGCCGAAAGCGCACCGCGCAGTTCGTCGAGCGCGGCGGAGGTCAAAGCTACGCCTCCGACCGGCTGATTGGGCTCTCCGCGAGTCTCGGCTTTCATGCGGACCGGCTCGCGCGAGGCGTCGAAGGTCCAGGCATGATCCACTTCCGCCAGGTCATGGTCTTCGGTGGCCAGCCAGAAAACCGGCACGGCCGAAATGCCTTGCGAGGTGAGGTGGCCAGCGAGCCGTGCGGCGGTCAGCGCCTTGTAGATCGCAAAAACAGGGCCGCCAAACAGGCCGACCTGTTGGCCGGTGACGACGACCACCGTTTTGGGATCGCGGAGCTGTGCGAGGTGCGCTTCGACGGCAAGCCCGCCATCGGTGTTCTGCTCGGCCAGTGCTTCGACAAGAGCCCCCCGGCGTCCAGCGTCGAACTGCATCTCAGCGATGGCGGCGGGAACCGACGAAAGGGCGGGCGCGTGGCGGTAGAAACGGCTGGCGCGTTCGGATTCGTAAAGATAGTCGAGAAACAGCGGCGTTGAGGCCGGGATTTCGCTGTGCCGGATACAGGCGCCGCTCATGGCTTTCAAATCGTGCGATCCAGTGGTGCGAACGTGCTGGATGGAAGGCCTGAAAAGGAAGCAGCAAACCTCGCTGCGCGGCCCGCGAAACAAACGTAAAGAGATGGCCCGAGCCTAATGGATCAGGATACCAGACTCGCGCCGGCGAACCGGCGGGGCCCGATGTTTCAAGTTCGTCAACGAGCTTGAACGCTCCGCTGGTGCTGGGAGTATAGAACTGCGCCGCTGATATGCTAAGCAATGTCGCTGTTGCGGCGACACACAGTCGTGACGGGAGCCTACATCTCGTTTCCTTTCTGCGCGCAGAAGTGCACTTACTGCAACTTCGCCTCGGATGTATTTCCACGCGATCTGATTGGCCCGTACGTGGAGAGCTTGCGCGCGGAGATTCTGGGCGCAGCGTTTCCTAGCGAGCCGGACACACTCTATCTGGGCGGTGGTACGCCCAGCCTGCTGGACCGTCCTGAGCTGGCCGCAATTCTTGAATATTTGCCGGTGAAGCAGTGGCGCGAAGCGACGATCGAGGCCGCGCCCGGCACCATCACGCCCGAGAGAGCGGCAGCGTGGGCCAGTCTTGGAATCAACCGTGTCAGTCTCGGCGTACAGTCGTTCGTGCCGCAAGTGGCCCGTGCCGCCGGTCGCCGCCATACACCCGAGCAGGTTGCCGCCGAGATCGAGACACTGGCCCGCGAAGGCATTTCCAACATCAATATTGATTTGATTTCAGGGCTTGCCCACGAGACCGCTGAAACCTGGGAGACGTCGCTCGATTGGCTGGTGCGGCTGGCTCCGCCGCACGTTTCCGTCTACATGCTGGAAGTGGACGACGAAAGCCGCCTCGGTGAAGAATTACGCTCCGGAGGCCGGCGGTACGGGGCCGGCGCCGTCCCGCCGGAAGACGACATCGCCGATTTCTATTCGCACGCCATCGAGCGGTTACGCGAGATCTCGGTACTGCAGTACGAGATTTCGAACTTTGCCCGCCCGGGCTGCGAGTCGGCGCACAACCTCAAATACTGGAACATGCAGCCGTATATTGGCTTCGGCGCGGACGCCCATTCGTTCGACGGCGAGCGGCGCTGGAGCAATGTCGAGTCACCCGCGGAATACATCGACCGCACGCGAACCGGGAGCGTCCGGCGCGAAGTCGAGGAAGTCGACCCCGGCCGCCGCCTCCAGGAAAAGTACTTCACAGGCCTGCGCCAAATCGCGGGGATCCAGCCGAGTGAATCGGAGATTCGGCCCTTTCAGGCTTCGATCGACAACCTGACCGAGCGGGGCTGGCTGGCCTGGACTCCCGAGGGCCGCCTGCGTCTGACAACGCAGGGAGTGATGTTCTCCAACGAAGTCTTTGAGCAGTTCATCGCGTAGGAGCATACGACTTCGGCGTCGGCGCGAGTTTGTGGACAGACAGGGCGGACAGACAGGATTGTCTGTCCCACTGGAGGGATTCAAGGCCTCCCCGCCCATCCCCCTATAATGGGCTCAAAACCAAAATCCGATGGCGCAACCCTGCTTGATGTCATCCGACCACGCAATCAATATGCCTAAGCTCATCGATCTCAGAAGCGACACCGTAACGAAACCGACGCCGGAAATGCGGCGAGCGATCGCCGAAGCCGAAGTTGGTGACGACGTATACGGCGAAGACCCCACCGTCAACCGGCTGGAGGAAACCGCCGCCCGGGTTACTGGCAAGCAAGCCGCGGTATTCGTTCCGTCGGGCACGATGGGCAACCAGATCGCGATCAACGTCCATACGCGGCCAGGCCACGAGATCATCTGCGACGAACGTTCGCACATCGTTCTGTACGAGATGGGCGGGCCGGCGTCCAACTCCGGCTGCGTCACTCGGACGATCCCCACCGCCGACGGCATCCTTACTTGGGGCGAGATCCGCAAGCGCGTTCGCACGCCGTCGGACCACTATCGCGGAACGGGCCTGATCAGTCTGGAGAATACGCACAACGTGGCCGGAGGGCGCGTCTATCCGGAAGAAGCTGTGGATGAGATCTGCGGCCATGCCCACGAGCTTGGCATCAAAGTTCATCTCGACGGGGCGCGCGTTTTCAACGCCGCGGCCTACTGCGGCAAGCCCGTGAGCAAACTCGTCGAAAAATTCGACTCGGTAATGTTTTGCCTGTCGAAGGGTTTGGGAGCGCCGGTCGGATCGATGCTGGCAGGCTCGCGAGAGTTCATCCAAGAGGCGCGGCTGGTTCGCAAAGGTTTCGGAGGCGGCATGCGCCAGGCCGGCGTATTGGCCGCGGCGGGGTTGCTGGCGCTCGAGAAATCGCCGGCGGGGCTGGCGGCCGATCACGTCAACGCGCGATTTCTAGCCGACTCGCTGGCACAGATGCCAGGGGTGACGATTGACCCCGATGAAGTCGTCACCAACATTCTGTTCTTCGACGTTTCGGAAACCGGCTTGAGTTGCGTCGATCTGTCGGCGCGCTTGCGGGAAAAAGGCGTGCTGGCCAACGGAGTCGCCGGCCGCATGCGCATGGTCACGCACTACGATGTTAGCCGTGAGGACTGCGAACACGCCGTCGCGGCAATGCGGCAAGTGCTCGAAGAGGCGCGCGCCACGATAAGCGCGGGGCGCTGATTGCGCCCCACGCCTTACCAAGCCCTGTTACCTACACGGTCACCCGCAGCTCCTGCCAGTGCATGGTCCGTTTGCGGTAGATCGCCTCGCGTCCCAGGATGGCCGTTAGCGCCGCGGTGGCGCCGATCGTGATGTCGGCGGGCGGTTTCTTGCCTGTGCGGATCGAGTCATAAAACGCCGCGATATGCGGATCGCGTTCGGGGCGCTCGTCATCGGGCTTCGCGAATACCACCGGCTCGACGTTCCGCTCGTTCGAGTGAAACGTTCCTTCCATCAGATCCACCGCGCCTTTGTTGGTGTAGAGGTGGACAAACTGTCCGCCGGCCGGCAGCGTGCGTGGATGGAAGAAAACCTGGCTGTAGGACATTTTGATGCCGTTGGCATATTCGTAGGTCAGCGTATAGCCGTCCATGTTGGTGCGCCCCGGCGGATCGTTCACCCACATCAATGTACCGCCGACTCCGGCGGCAAACTCGGGGCGCGAGTCCACGGCCCAGTTGCAGAGATCGAGGTTATGAACCGACATCTCGACGATGACGTCGCCGGAGCGGCTGGCGTCGAAGAACCACTCGGCGGAAGAGCCCTCGTGGCTTAAATCGCCTGAGGAGTGACGCCTCGCCTTAACCATGATGATCTTGCCGAATTCGCCGCCGTGAACGCGCTCGACGGCGGCCCGCAGATGAGGGTAGGAACGCAACTGCTGCCCCACCTGAAAGACCTTTTTCGACCCGCGAACGACCTTCAGTAGCTGGGCGATCGACTCGGGAGTTATCCCTACCGGTTTTTCGCAGTAGACATGCTTGCCGGCTTCGATGGCGGCGATCGCCATCTCGACGTGTAGATCGCACGGCGAGGCGATGTGAACGGCGTCGATATCCTTCTCGGCGAGCAGCTTGCGGTAGTCGGTGAAGGTCTTCGGATTGTCGCGGGAAGCCACGCTCGCCGCCTTGTCAAGCCGGGCGGCGTTGATATCGCAAATGGCGCCGATCTGGACGTTGGGTTCCGGCAGCGTACTGCGGAGCAGAGAGCCGCCTCGCCCCCCTACGCCGATGAAAGCCGTGCGGACCTTCTCCGACGCGCTTTGCGCGCCGAGACGAGACTGCAGCGCGGCGGCGGCCGCGGCTCCGAAGAATAAGTGACGCCGGTTGATTTGGCTCATGGAAACTCCTTGCGAAAAACGGCTTCGCCGCTCGATACTTCTCTGCTTCTCGCACCGGACGTGCAAGAGCAGCGTACTTCATTCTAGTAGGTCTCACCGGACCGGTTCGTCACAATCGCAAGATTGAGCGAATGCCCTCTAACCGGACGTGTCGAAACTGAGCGGTTGATACGATAGCTACTGGCCCTCGATGCGTATTCGTGTCAATCCAGAAAAGCCGGAGATCGACAGGCCGGCAGAGCCGCCGATTTCCCGTGTGCCTGCCGCCGTCCCTGTGGTTTCGGAAACGCCGAGCGTACAGAACTATCTGCTGTCGTTGCCGGAGCGAGCCATTCGTTCGGTTGCCGGAGTTTCCGCCGGGCTCCTCCGCGAGCTGGGCGACGCCGCCTTGCCCGTATCGGTTCGCCGCACCAGGCTCTATGGGCAGCTTGTGGAGGTGACGCTGCGTTTCCTGATTGAGCAGGTCGGGCAGGTGGAAGGCGCCTACGAGCCGGTGGGAAAGCTCAGCGGCGATTTTCTACAGCGCCGTACCGTCGGCAACGGTCTCGAGCTTCTGGGCATCGTGGCCTTTCGCGCCTCACCAGTGTGGGTGATGGCCGCGCTGGCCGACCTTTCCGGCGGCGGCAGAAAGCTCATTCGTGAGATTGCCGGCTCGCTCAAGCAGGAGGGTCTGCTCGAACCAGGCCATGAGTTCGCCACCGTCGATCAGATTCTCGACGGCCTGGAGCGAACCTCCGGACGGCTGGCGGAAACCATCAACACCCCGCCCCTCGACGTCGCGGCGCTGCGCGAGGAGTGGACGCAGATTCGCCGCGACGCTGCCAGCATTGCTCCCTCGAATCTCCCTTCCATGGACCGCTTGTGGTCGTCGTGGAATGAACTGCGGGCCGAGGCCGCCGAACAAAAACGCAGTGTGTTCGAAGTTTCGTCGCTGCTAGCGCTGTCGGCCGTGGGACGGCTCCCGGAGAACGTGCGCTGGCTCTCGCGGAGCGCGCGGACCGCGGCCCGCCGCACCGGGCAGCTTGTCGCGGGAACGCTGCTCGATCACTACAGCCTGACGTTGCGCGAAATACGCGAAGCGGGCTTCGTTGCGTACTGGTCGGGCCAATTCCGCCCTTACCTGAAGGGAGCGGCGGCGCAGTTTTCGCGACAGAAGCCAACTCTGACGGAGCGCTTTTTAAAGCGGCAACGCGTCTCAAAGTAATTCCCAGCCGCGGCCTGTGCGGGCGAACCCATTTCGCGGACACGACAGCACTCCCAATTCCCGCATAATGGGGAGACCGGCATGTAATTCGGTCTCGCGGTCTGAGCGCAAGCCTTCCCCGGATCGTTCCTTATCCATTCCGAACCAGCTAGGACGTATGGCGATGCCCAGCGAGCAGCACCCGACTATCTCCGAACCTGACTCGGAAACTGAGCCGATTTCCCGCAACGAACGCGCCTCGAGCGCCCAGCCGGACTCGAACGCGAACTCAACCTCCGCGCACCGCACTGGCTTTTGGAACGTTGTGTGGGATTCCCTCAAGGGAACTCGCGAGGACTACACCTCGGGCGAGCTGTCGCGGGCCGTCATGCTGCTGGCAGTGCCGATGGTGCTTGAGCTGGTGATGGAATCGACCTTCGGCCTGGTCGATGCCTATTTTGTCGGACGCCTTGGAGCCGACGCTGTTGCCGCCGTTGGGCTGACCGAGTCGCTGATCATCCTGGTGTTTGGCGTCGCCATGGGCTTGAGCATGGGGACGACGGCGATGGTGTCGCGGCGCATCGGCGAGGGCGACAGCGAAGGCGCTTGCCTCGCGGCGGGACAGGCCGTGCTCACCGCCATCCTGATCGCGGCTCCCATCGGAGTGGTGGGGGTGCTGCTTGCGCCGCGTTTGCTCGGTTGGATGGGCGCGACACCGGGTGTGGCGCAGGGATGGCCCTATACGGCGATGCTGTTTGGCGGATCAGCCACTATTTTTCTGCTCTTCCTCAACAACGCCATTTTTCGAGGCGCCGGTGATGCCGCCATCGCCATGCGGGCGTTGTGGATCTCGAACCTCATCAATATCGTTCTGGACCCCTGCTTGATCTTTGGTTGGGGGCCGTTCCCGGAACTCGGCTTGGTGGGCGCCGCCGTAGCGACGACGATTGGGCGCGGCACCGGCGTTGTATTCCAGTTTTGGATGCTGGCTAGACACGATGGCCGCGTGCGTATCGGTCGTCGTCATTTGCGAGTGGATTGGGACGTGATGAGGCGGCTGTGGCGCGTTTCCATATCGGGCATGGTGCAGTTCTTGGTCGCCACCGCCAACTGGCTCGGCATCATGCGCATCGTCGCGCTGTTCGGCGCTCCCACGCTGGCTGCGTACACGATTGCCCTGCGGCTCATTCACTTCGCGATCCTGCCCTCTTGGGGCATGAGCAACGCCGCGGCGACTCTGGTGGGACAAAACCTGGGGGCGGGCAAGCCGGACCGCGCCGAACGCGCTGTTTGGGTGACGGGGCGCTACAACTTCATATTCCTTGCCGGTATTTCCATCGTGTTTTGGGTGTTCGCCGAGTCGCTGATCGCGTCCTTCATCTCCGACCCGGAGGTGATTCCGATCGGTGTCGAGGTGCTTCGCATCCTCAGCGTCGCGCAAGTGACCGCGGCCTACACCATGGTGATCGCGCAAGCATTCAACGGCGCCGGCGATACCGATACGCCGACCATCATCAACTTGATCGTGTATTGGCTGTGGCAGTTGCCGCTGGCCTACACGTTGGCTCGCCCCTTGGGATTCGGTGCGCCCGGCGTGTTCGCGGCGGTCGTGATCGCCGGTGTGACGTGGGCGGTGACGGCGATCGTTTTATTCCGCCGCGGCACTTGGAAGCGAAAAAAGATCTGAGGGCTGCCGGCCGCCAACCCTTGGAACCGGGGTCCAATCTCAACAAGACGGCGCCGCTCACTGCGCCGCGGGCGATGGATCGTCGCCGCCGCTGCGCGCGATAGCGATGATCACGATGGTCACCGCGGCGGCAATGCCGGCGATGACTCTCCAGGTGAAAAACTTCTTCTTTTTAGGAGCTTCGGTGGCGGCGTTGTTCTGGAGAATGGCTGCGTTGACGCTGTGGCCGTTGTGATTCGCGGTGACCTCGATGGAGAACGGCCCTTCGTACGTATTCGACAGAGTCAGGGCCGGTTGGGCGCGCCCCTCCTGATCGGTCTGAATCGCCGTTCGGTGCGTGGCGCCAAAAAACGTCACACTCGGGCCGCTGGTTGGCGACACGAAGGTGACTTCGACGCCGGCGACCGGCTCGCCTTGCGCGTCGAGCACTTGCACGACGGGAGCCGTTGCGCGCCCGGTATCAACGTAGTTCGTCGCGCCTTCTCCGGTGAGGACCGCGATCCGCAGCCCGCTCGAATCCTGCCCCCACAACAGAGAGGCAACAACGAGTTGCCAGCACAGCAGGCAGCAAAGAGAAGGCCGCAGTCGTCTACGCATGAAATTCCTCGATCGAGCCGTTCATTTTTTCAGGATCGCATATCGGGCTGAATGTTGCGCCGCGAGCGGGGTCGAAGCCAACTTGTTGGCGGGCGGATCTCCGCGCGGGTCGCCTGACTTGGTTTGTAAGGCCGCGCATGCCGCAGGCGAGAATCACCCCGGCATGCCACGCCGTTCCGCGAGCGTGCCACAGTGCGGATCAGATGGTCTGTCTACTCGAGATAAGTGTAGTCGTCGAGGATCCGCGAGCAGGTAGCCAGCAATTCGTGCTCGTCGTCGTCGCTGATCAATCCGAGGGTCTTGCGCTTCGCCAGTTGCTGGGCCAGGGACTCGCGCAGCTCATCGGCCTTGTAACCGGTGTATTCCAGCACCTGGCGGACAGAATCGCCGCGGATCAGTTTGTCGATGAACATGCGGCCGTCGTCGCTCACAATGACGTTGGCCTCGGTGACCACGCCAAACAGGTTGTGCAGGTCGCCGAGCGTTTCCTGGTAAGCGCCAAGAAGCAGAAATGCCAGGTAGTAAGGCTCCCCTTCGTTCAGCTGGTGCAGCTCGAGCGCTTCCTTGACGTCTTTGACGTCGACAAAGCGGTCCACCGCGCCGTCCGAGTCACAGGTGATGTCGCACAGCACGCCGCGCTGCGTCGGGAGCTCGTTCAAGCGATGGATCGGCATGATCGGGAAGAGCTGGTCGAAGGCCCAGAAGTCGGGCATCGATTGGAACATCGAAAAGTTGCAGATGTATTTCGAGGAAAGCAGCTTGTCGAGCTGGTCGAACTCCTCGGGCCGCTCTTTGATCGACCGCGAAAGCTTGGCGGCCTTGCCGCAAATCTTCCAGAACAGCCACTCACCCTTGGCCTTGTCCTCCAAGTCGAGATAGCCCAGTTCAAACAGGCTGTTGAGGTCGTCACGCTGCTGAATGGCGTCGTGATAATACTCGCGAAAGTTCTTCGCGTTGATCTCGCGTGCGAGATCGATCAGCTCGAGCACGGGTTCGGATTTCGACGTGATCGTATCGATCGAGTAGTTGCCCGGCGCACCCGGCGTGATCACTTTCCTGACATCGGTGACCAGCATCGAGTGGTAGGCCACCATGGCGCGGCCGCTCTCGTTGACGATGATCGGCTTGGGAACATCCTCGTTGTCGCAGACCTCGCCCACGACGTAGATGACGTCGTTGGCGAACTCCTGCACCGAGTAGTTCACCGAGAATTCCGAAGCGGTCTTCGAGCCGTCGTAGTCGACGCCCAGGCCGCCGCCGACGTTCAGGAACTCGACATCGAAGCCCATCTTGCGGACCTTGGCGTACACGCGCGCCGCCTCTTTGAAGGCTTGCTTGGCGCGGCGGATGTCAGTGATCTGCGAGCCGATATGAAAGTGCAGCATGCGCAACTGTGAAGAATAGCCGCGTTCACGCAGCAGGTCGAGCGTGTTGACCAGCGCGATCGTGCTCATGCCGAACTTCGCGAACTCCCCGCCCGACTCTTCCCATTTGCCGCTGCCGCGCGAGTAGAGTTTGACGCGAATGCCGAGGCTGGGGCGGATTTCGAGTTTTTCACCCACCTCGATGGCCGCCAGAATGTCTTCGGCGTCTTCAACGACCAGGATGGTGCGCTTGCCGATTCGTTCGGCGAGAATCGCCGAGCGCAGGTACAGATCGTCCTTGAGGCCGTTGCACACGATCAAGGCGTCCTTTGACAACGGCATGGCGAGCGCCGCGAGCAGTTCCGCTTTGCTGCCGACCTCGAGGCCGTAGTCGTGGCGCTGGCCGGCCTTGAGCAGCCGCCGCACGACTTCCGATTTCTGGTTGACCTTGACGGGGTAGACGCCCTGGTGGCGGTTGTCGTAGTTGAATTCCTGAATGGCGTTGCGGAAGGCTTCGTGCAGCGCTGACATCCGTTCGTCGAGCATCTGCGGAAACCGGATCAGGAACGGCGGCGAGTGCTTGCCCTGCGTCAGTTTCGCGACAACTTCGTAAACGTCGATCGACAGAAGCTTGTTCTTCAGCGGGGCGACGGTGAGGTGGCCTTCGCTATTGACGTAAAAGTAGTCAAAGCCCCAGTTGTCGATACCGTAGATCTTGGAAATATGCTCGACGGCGCTCACTCCCGACTTCGCGGTCAGTACAGCTTGATCAGCAGTCACCATTTCCTAACTCCCAACGAAACAGTGGAATCTTGAGGGACCGGCCGTCCACGCGCTCGCCGCGCGGTTTCGATCTAGCAGGCAGAGTTCAATCACTCCGAGTCAACCGGCTGCGAGCCGCCCCGCCGAGCAACACTCGATCGCCGATGAGGTCAAGAAGCTTCATCATAACGAATCGTCCGTTGAGAAGAATGTTTCAGTCGAAAAAGAATTTTAGTGCGGCGGCGCGCGAGGCGCGGGGCATTTCGGCGTGCGCTCCACGGCTCGGTTTGACGCGCCGCAACGCGAAGCGACTCCGCCCGGTCCACACTAACGGCTGCCCGGAACCATCCCCGCCGGTCTCGCCGTCAGGCCTCCGGGTTGGCCATTTCACTACCTGCTCGCAGCGTCCCCGGAGACAGGTTCGCGCCAAGGTGACCGCATCCAGAACCAGCAAAGAATCGAGACCAGGTTCAACAGCGCTGCCGTCCGGAAGTAAGCGCTGGCGCTGCCGGTGAGGCCGTATAGATAAGGAAACGCGTTGGCGCTGACAAACGAGCCGAAGTTGCCGACCATGTTCATCGAGCCCGAGACGGCGCCGGAATTCTTGCCGCCGATATCCATGCAATAGGCCCAACTGGGGCTGATGGTCACATCAGCGCCAAAGGTGGCCAGAGTGAAGCAGGCCACCGCGGCGGCCGGGCTTTCGGCCAGCGTGACGCCGAATACCCCGGCGGCGGCGAGCACAAAGCCCGCCATGGCCGGAAGCCGCCGCGACCAGCGGCGCAGTGGCGAGCGGTACAGCCGGTCGACGAGAAAGCCGGCCGTCCATTGCGCGGTGGCGCC
>JBBDWJ010000288.1:52516-75818 GCA_040902925.1 Bryobacterales bacterium
CCAGCAGCGGGACCATACTGTAGCCGGCAGCTTCGCTCGGCGAGAGCTTGTAGTGCTCCATGAGATAGGGGTGCATCCATGAGAGGCAGATGAAAAAAGTAAAGTTGCTCGCGAAGTACTGCACCATCGCTAGGGCCATCCCGCCGGAGCGCAGCGTCTGGCCGAAATTGAGCGCGCCCGCAGCGGTCTGCGCCGCGGACTCGGCGAGCGGCTCTGCTGGATGATCGCGAAACCAGGTGAGCCAAAGCAGCACCCAGGCCACGCCCACGCCGCCGAGAATGGCGAATGCCAACCGCCAACTCGCCAAGCCCAGAAGCCAGGCAAGAAGCGGAAAGGCCAACGCGGCTCCCAACCGCGAGCCCGAGAAGATGATGCCGTTGGCCCTGCCGCGCTCATGAACGGGCAGCCAGTTGTAGAAAGCGCGCGCCGAGCCGGGGAAGGCGGCCGCCTCGGTGACGCCGAACAAAAATCGCACCCCCAGTAGAAAGGTCAGGCTACGGGCGGCGCCGGTGAGCGCGGTAAAAACACTCCAGGCCGACACTGCCAACGCCAGAGCGAGCCTGGGTCCGAAGCGGTCGGCAAACCATCCCGCCGGGATCTGCGCCAGAGCATAGCCCAGCGCGAACGCGCTGAAGACCGCCCCCATGGCCTCATCGGAAAGCGCCAACTCCTGGGACAGCGGGTCTTTGGCGGACGAAACGGCGACCCGGTCGATGTAGGTGATCAGCGAGAGAACAAACAGGATCGCGACGACCCAATAGCGCTTCACGACGCCTCTCCGTCGAAGAGCCTTCGCGCGGTGTTCCACAGAATGTCGCGCCGTGTCTCGACGGGAACGTCAAGGTTGAGGATCTTCGACATCTCCGGGCCGATACTGTCGGGAAGATCCGAGCCAGCCATCAGCCGCGAAGGTGGCACGTGGGCGAGAACTTCGCGAACGTGATGCGGCATCAGCGACGACAACTCGATGGAGATATTCGGGCACACCGTCGCCGCCACGATCGCCTCCGCCGCGTAGATGCCGCCGCCGGCGTGGCCGAGGATGATCGGCAGATCGGGAAACTTGCGCGCCGGCATGATGAACAGCGACGGCAGCGCGAACGGAGCGCCCGCCCCGGTGTGGCAGATCACCGGCAAACGGTGCCGCAGCGCCGTCTCGAAAAAGAAATCGCTAGTGCTCGATATCGGATTGAGGGCCTGGTACTGCGGCTGCAATTTCAGGGCGCGGAAGCCGAGCTCTTCGGCGCAGCGCCGTACCTCGTCCCGAAATTCCTGCTCGGGGATAAACGGATAGACACAGGCCGCGCCGGCGAAGCGGTCAGGATGCGCCCGAACCGCGGCGGCGATTTCGTCGTGAGCGGCGCGGTGATCTTCGACTACCGGAAACGGGATCACCATCGAGCGGTCGATGCCAAAGGCATCCATGGCGGCAAGAAGCTGGTCGGCTGAACAACGGCGCCCGCTGTGGCGCGCCGTGCCGACGTGCGTGTGCGTGTCGTAGATCGAAAAGCCGTCTTTCATGCGGAGAGCGCCATTTCAGGCGGCCGTTTCAGGCGGATAACGCCGCGGAGATCCGGTCGCCCATCTCGGTCGTGGTCGCCGGGCCGCCGAGGTCGCGAGTGCGGTTTTCCGGTTTCGCGGGATCGAGAACCGCTTTGACAGCATCACGAATCGCGGCGGCGCCGCGAAGTGTTTCCGGATGAGCGAGCCATTCTAGCATCATGGCCGCCGAAAGAATCGCGGCCACCGGATTAGCGATGCCCTGGCCCGCGATGTCGGGGGCAGACCCATGCGACGGCTGAAACACCGCATGCTTGTCGCCGATATCGGCGGAAGGCGCCAGCCCCATCCCACCGACCAGTCCGGCGGCCAGGTCGGAAAGGATGTCACCAAACAGGTTCTCGGTGACGATGACGTCGAAAGTGTCAGGACGCTGCACCAGGTACAGGCTGGCGGCGTCGACGTAAATTCTCTCGGGGTGCGCCTCTGGAAACTCGCTGCTGACCTCGTCAAATATCTGGCGGAAATAAGCCATCGAGGGCAGCACGTTGGATTTGTCGACGAGCGTGACACGGTTCCGGCGGCGAGAGGCTTCGCGGAAGGCGGCGCGGAACAGCCGCTCAGCGCCGTGACGCGAAATTCGCAGCGAATCGATGACTTCAACCGCGCCGGGCGTATAGAAGTTCTTCCGCGAGTAGAACAGCCCTTCGGTGTTTTCGCGCACGATGACGAAGTCGATTTCGCCGGCGGCGCGCGATTTGAGCGGCGAGTGGGCGGGATCGTAAAGATAAACGGGGCGCAGACCGCAGTAGAGGTCGAGCTGTTCGCGAAGATCCAGTTGAGGAGCCATCTCGGTGCCCATGGGTCCGCGCACATCCGGCAAGCCCATCGCTCCGAGCAGGATGGCGTCGTGCTGCTTGATGGCCTCGAAGGTTTCGGGCGGCATGGGGTTGCCGCTCTTCAGGTACTCGCCGGCCCCGACGGAGTAGTGTTGGAACTCGAAACGTATCCCGTTGAGGCGGCGTTCGAGAGCCCGCAGAACCTTGACGGCTTCGGCGGTGACTTCCGGGCCGATGCCATCGCCGGGAAGGGTCGCAATGCTGTAGGTGCTCATCAGGGATGAGTATCGCCGATGGCGGAAGGCAATAGGGAGGACGGGTTCGGATGCTAGCGTTTCTCGGAATAGCGGATGACCGGCTCGAGCAGGTTGTCGACGGGAGCGAAATCGTCGGTCAGCACCAGCCCTCCCGAGCGTTCGCGAAGCGCGGTCAGTTGCTCGGTCTCCAGCAGAATGCCGGGATAGCGATACCAATCATACTTTTCAAACGGTAAAGGGCGGCCCGAGCCCACCACGACGAACGTGTCGCGGCCATCGTCGTCCGTCGGCTGGGTCACCGTCGTGCCCAATACGTAAACGTAGGGAAAGGTCTTCTCGAACGTGTTGAGCATCGCGCCCAGAAACCGGCTGGAGCGATAAATGTCGATTACGTTCGCGAAAAAAACGCCGTCGGCGGGCATCAAGCGACGTGCCTTTTCATTGAACTCGTGAGTTGTCAGGTGGAAAGGCGGCGAGTAGTGGTTGAAGGCGTCGCCGTAGACGAAATCGAACCGCCCAACGTCTCGCCCTTCTTGCAGGGCCATCAGCAGATTGTCGACGTGGTTGCGGGCGTCAAGATTGAAAATCTCCATCGGCGTATCGAGCTCGAGGCCGAAAGCCGCGTATGCCGCTCGCGTAACCGCCGGATCCAGCTCGGCTACTTCCATGTACGCCCCAGGGAAACGCCGCAGCATCCAGCGCGGGAAGACGAATCCGCCGCCGCCCAGCGACAGCGCCCGCGGTTTGCGCTCGGCGGGCCAATCGCGCGTCGCCAACTCGGTGAGGCCGGCGTAGACCTCTTCGTATTCGTATTGCAGCCGCTCCGGATCCGCCATGTCGATGTAGGCGTGGATAAGATAGTCCAGCGTCAACGAACGGGTTTTGCCCTCCATCTCGGGTTCGTCTTCGACGCGGATAAACGAATACTGCGACTCTTCCTGAAAGTGGATGTTCGCGCTGACGCCGTCGCGTAGCCCCAGCCGCATCCCGATGGTCTTGCTGAATGCCCACGGTCCCATCGCGGCCACAAAACATGCGATCACGATGCCGCTCCAGATGTAGGGCATGAGACTCTTGGCGCCAAACAACAACGCCATGGCCAGAAGGATCGCGGCCACGCTGAGCAACACTGTCACCGTGCCCATGTGTGCAATGAGGAAATACCCGGTGAGAAACGTTCCCACGATGCTGCCGACCGCACCCCAGGAATAAATGCTCCCGACCGTGCGGCCTGTCTGCCGGTTCATCTCGAGAGCCATCTTGGCGGCTACCGGGCTAATAGTGCCCATCATCGCCGACGGCACGAAAAACACGAAGAAGACGTGCATCGCGATCCGCATCGCCCACTCCTGGCCGCGCAAAAACTGGGCGTTGCCGATGCGGTCGTTGAGCAAAGGAATCAACAGGCAGGTTGCCGACGCAAGCAGAAACAACGAAGCCAACGCTTCCCGTGACCGGTAGCGGTCGGCCAGCCGGCCCCCGATGTAGTTTCCGGCGGCGATGCCGGCGAGCACGATACCGATAACGGACGTCCAGGTATAGAGCGAGCTGCCGACATGGCGGGCGATCAATCGCCCGGCGACCAACTCAACCACCATGATGCAAAGGCTCGACATGAAAACGGTGAGATTGGGAACGATCCAGGCCCAACGCCCCGCCTCAACCGGCGTGGCGGCTTCCGATTCGCGGTTGGGCGCCGGTTCCGGATCGTTGTGCACCGGCAGTGGTTGAGTGGGAGTTGCCATAGAGCTTTGGGATGGTCGAGCTTAGGGATGGTCGGTCTCTGCGGATTTTTTGGAATGCAAACAGGGGCCGGTCCCGCCCAACCGGTCCGCTCGCCTGCTCCAGAGTACTCCCTTACGACGCATGGCCTTGCTGCGAGGTAACACGGCGATAGATTTGCAGTACCTTTTGCGCCGAGCGGTCCCAGCTAAAGCGCTGAACCTGCTTGTATCCGCGGCGGACCAGCTCCTCGCGGAATTCGTCGTCGAGCAGCACCTGCCGCAAGCCGCGCGCGATGTCGAAGACATTTTCCGGGTTGACCAAAACCGCGGCGTTGCCGACGGCTTCGGGCAGCGCGGAAACGCTCGACGTGACCACCGGCGTACCCTGCGACATCGCTTCCAGCGGCGGCAGGCCAAACCCTTCGTGGAGCGAAGGAAACAGGAACGCCACGGCGGACTCGTAAAAGACCCGCAGCGTTTCGAGCGGCACAAAACCCAGAAACCGTACCCAATGCTGAATGCGCGTTCGCATCACCGCGTGGCGCACCTCCGGAAAATTGCTTAACTCGTCGCCGATCACAATTAGCCGCAGATTCCGATACTTCGGGTGGTTTTCCAGCTCGGCTTTGACGACTCCGAACGCCTCAATGAGGCGAGGAACGTTCTTGTGCACCTGGATGCGGCCGGCATAGAGTACAAACGGATCGTGAATCTGATAGCGGGTCAGCGTGCGGTGGCGCTCCTCATCCGTGACAGGCTGTGCGAGCTCCTGGTCCACGGCGTCGGGCACGACTTCGATCTTTTCCGGAGCAAGGCCGAGATGCTTGACAGCGTCGCGTTTGGTGGCTTCCGACACCGTCAATACTTGCGCCGCGCGCCGCAGCCCATGCGCCAAATGATGGCGCCGGATGCGCCGGCTGGTCGCCGTGGAGCCTTCCTCGGGAAACAGAATGTTATTCAAATCGTGCAGCGTGGCAACATAAATGCCTGGCAGCACGTAAGGCACCCAACGGTGGGGCATATGAAAAACATCGAGCCCCAGCCGCCGCAGTTGCAGCCAGTAGGTGAAATGAGTCGAGCGCGAGTTGTAGCTGTGCGGATAAATCTCGGAGCGAAAGTGTGGCGGCAGGCTTCCCAAGCTCTCGAACTGCCCGGGCCGGCCGATCAGAATGTACTCTTCCTCGCCCGGCAGCCGCGCCAGTGCCTGAACCAGATTCTTGATGTAGGTGCCGACGCCGAACTCGCCGCCGCGCCGGATATCGATGCCCACTACTAACGGGCCATCGCCGCCGCTATCGGCCGCACGCAGCGCGTCCATCTCTCGTCGCGGTTGCGGCGAGAGAGCTTGGCCGGTTTTTGCGGGCGTAGCTGACACGGAATGCCAAGGAAACGCGACCGCGGAACAGCATCCAACCACTCTGGCTGCGCCAAGGAAGCGTCAATCCAGGATGCCGATGCGATGGCACACCCCCAGCGTCGGGGCGCACCCGCATCGCGGAATGCAGCATGTTGGAACCGTCGCGGCCGGCTGAGACGCGCCAAAGAGCGCGCCACTGCTGGCATTTTAGCATGCTACAATAAGCAGTTTTTGGCTCTGAACCGCCTCTTCCTCCCTCCTATATGCGCTGGAATCAGTTATTTATCCCCACTCTCCGTGAAACACCCAGCGAAGCGGAGGTCATCAGCCATCAACTGCTGCTGCGCGCCGGATATGTTCGCCAACTCGCGGCCGGCATCTACAGCTACCTGTTTCTGGCTCGCCGCTCGCTGCTGAAAATCGAGCGCATCGTGCGCGAAGAGATGGACCGCATCGGCGCGCAGGAGATGTTTCTGCCCGAGCTCCATCCCAGCGAGTTGTGGAAAGAGAGCGGCCGGTGGGACCTGATGGGGCCGGACATGTTCCGCCTCAAAGACCGTTGGGGACGCGATCTGTGTCTTGGCATGACCGAGGAAGAGGTCATGACCTCGATCGCCCGCGGCGAGCTGCGCAGCTACAAGCAATTACCGCAGATCTGGTACCAGATTCAGGCCAAGTTTCGCGATGAACCGCGGCCTAAATCGGGATTGATGCGAGTCCGCCGTTTCACGATGAAAGACTCCTATTCGTTCGACATCGACGCCGCCGGCCTCGACATCAGCTACCAAAAGCACCACGACGCCTATTGCCGCATCCTGGATCGCTGCGGGTTGAAGTATCTTCCCGTCGAGGCGCATTCGGGGGCGATGGGCGGCTCGCAATCGCACGAGTTCGCAGTGCCGTCGCGGGCCGGCGAAGACGTTGTCGTGTTCTGCGAGGCCTGCGGATACAAGGCAAATATCGAGAAAGCGAAGGCCGTTCCCAAGCCTCCGCCGCAACCCGATCCGCCGGACGACGCGAAGCCGGAGGAGTTTGCGACCCCCGACCGCAAGACCATCGCCGAGGTCGCGGAATTCGACGGCCTGCCGGAAACCTCGCACATCAAGACGCTCGTGATGATGGCCGGCGCGCGTCGTGTCATGCTGCTGTTGCGCGGCGATCATCAGCTCAACGAAGCAAAGCTGAGCTCGTTGCTCGAAACCGCGAACGCCCGCCCGGCGCAGCCCGAAGAGCTGCGCGACTGGCTCGGGGCCGACGCCGGCTCGCTGGGCCCGGTTGGTGCAACGGGTATCGAAATCTTCGCCGACGAAGCGCTCGAGGGCCGCCGCAACATGATCGCCGGAGCCAACAAAGACGGCTACCACTTGCGCAACGTGACCCCGGGCCGCGACTTTCAGGCGCGCATCGCCGACCTTCGCGAAGTCGAGGAGGGTGATGGTTGCATCAACGACCCCGCGCAACCCGTCAAGTGCCTCAAGTGCATCGAGGTCGGGCACATCTTCAAACTCGGGTACCGCTATTCGGAATCGATGGGACTTCGCGTGCTTGGCGTCGAGGGCAAGGAAGTCACGCCGATCATGGGCTCTTACGGGCTCGGCATCGAGCGCGTGCTGACCGCGGCCATCGAACAGAGCAGCGACGAAGCCGGCATCGTTCTGCCGCCGCCGATCGCTCCTTTCGAAGTCGTTATAACCCCGGTCAACCTCAAGCAAGATGAGCAGCGCGTAGCCGCCGAGCAGTTGTACAGCGAATGTCTGGCCCTCGGCATCGACACGCTATTGGACGACCGCGCCGAGCGCGCCGGCGTGAAATTCACCGATGCGGAACTGATTGGAATTCCGTTTCGCATCACGGTCGGCAAGAAGATTTCCGACGGCGTAGTCGAGGTTGTGGAGCGCTCGACACGTCAGTCCCTCGATGTTAAAATGGAAGCAGCGCCCAAGCTGCTGAAGCAAAAGCTCGAAGAGAGTCTCGTCAAGGCCTGAACCGTCCCCGCAACAGGGCAGGTGACCAGAGAACGACATTCGCGCGCTGCGTCTGGAGATGTCCGGCGTTCGCGGGCGTAAATGATTTGACGGAGGAGCATGGCAGTGGATGCGCGGGACGCGTGAGCATCCCGTGACCCGCCAGCCGATCGATGAGCATGCGAAAAGGTTCTCCTGGCAGCAAGAAGTGGGCGTTTCGCAGTTCACTCCCCGGCAAAGTTCTACGCTTGGCCGGCAGCCCCGCCGGCAAGGTTCTGCTCGCCGCCTTCCTGATCCTGAGTGTCACTGCCTTGGCCGTTTTCGGCCATTTTTATTGGAAGTACTCCAAGGTCATTGACGCCAAGCTTGTCGATGGCCCGTTCAACCAGGCTTCCAGGATATTGGCCGCTCCCAACCCGCTCTACGTCGGGGATGAAATTACGCCCGCGGAAGTGCTTTCGCGATTGCGCAATGCCGGCTATTCCGACTCGCGCCATAATCGTGTCGGGCACTTTCTGGTCAAGGACGACGCGCTCGAAGTTTACCCTGGGCCGCTTTCTTACTTCGCGCAGGAACCCGCCGTTCTCTACTTCGAAGACAACCATGTGACGCGGGTTGTTTCTCTCAATGACAACACGCCGCAGACGGTGTACGAGCTCGAGCCGGAGTTGATCACGAACCTGTTCGATAAGGATCGCTCGAAGCGGCGGCTCTATCGTTACGACGAGTTTCCGCCGGTGTTGGTCAATGCGATCGTGGCGATCGAGGACCATCGTTTTTTCGATCACAGTGGCATTGACGTCATCCGCACCACCAAGGCGGCGTGGGATGGGTTGATGGAATGGCGTCTGCCGCGTGGTACCTCAACGCTCACGCAGCAACTGTCGCTGCAGTTCTTTCTCGCCAGAGAAGAAAAGTGGCACGACAAGCTAGCTCGCAAGCTGGCGGAGTTGATGATTGCGTTTCAATTGGAAGGCCGCCTGACCAAACAGCAGATCTTTCAGTACTACGCGAATCAGATTCCGCTGGGCCGCATCGGCAGCTTCAACATCATGGGCATGGGTGAGGCGTCGCGCGCCTACTTCGATAAGGATGTGCGCGAGCTTAACGTGGCGGAAGCAGCAATGCTGGCCGGGTTGATTCAGCGGCCGAGCTATTTGAACCCCTACCGCCATCCTGAGCGCGCCCGCGAACGCCGCGACACAGTGCTCGCCGCCATGCTGCGTGTTGGATTCATCACGCAGCCCGAGTATGGCGAAGCGGTAGCCTCCGAAATCGCGCTGGCCCACGGCAAGGTTGAGACCAGCAGCGCGCCCTACTTTGTGGATCTGGTCAACCAGCGCCTGCAACAGCGTTTCGCCGAGCAGGAGCTGATCACGCAAGACTATTGGGTTTACACGACGCTCGATATGGACCTGCAGCGAGCCGCCGTGGAAGCGATGCGCAAAGGCATGGCGGAGGTCGACGAAAAGATCGCCAAGCAGCGCCGTTTTCGCGGTAAAGAAGCGCCCAAAGCCCAGGCCGCCCTGGTAGCTCTGGATCCTCACACCGGCGCGATCAAGGCCATCGTCGGAGGCCGTGACTACGGCGAAAGCCAGCTCAATCGTGTGCTCGCGAACCGGCAGCCCGGTTCGATCTTCAAGCCCTTCGTATACGCCACCGCGCTGGCCACCGCCCTCGACGAGAACCAGGACTACTCGTCGCAGCGCGAGGTGTTAACCCCGATTTCGCTTGTCGATGACGTGCCGACGACTTTCTGGTACGACGAGAAACCCTACGAGCCCTCGAATTTCGGCAACCAGATCAACGGCCTGATCACGCTGCGGTACGCCCTGATCCATTCGGTCAATATCGCCACTGTCAAAATCGCCGAGATGGTGGGCTATGACAAGGTGGCCGATCTGGCACGCGCCGCGGGGATCGGCGACAACATCGAGCCCACCCCGGCTATCGCCCTCGGCGCCTACGAGGCGACACCGCTACAGATGGCCGGGGCATACACGGTCTTCGTCAACGGTGGCAAAAAAGTAGAGCCGTATTTCATCTCGCAGGTGCGCGACTCACCCGGGCGCGCGCTCTATCGTCACTGGCCCGAGGAAAAAGAAGTTCTCGATCCCCGCGTCGCCTACGTCATCACGCACATGCTCCAAGACGTGATCAACAAGGGCACGGCCGGGCGCGTGCGCTGGAAGTACGGTTGGAAAGAGCCGTTCGTGGCGGGCAAGACCGGCACCGACGACGACGGCTGGTTTGCCGGATTCACCAATAAGTTGGTCTGCGTGGTTTGGGTAGGCTTCGACGACAACATCGACATCAAGCTTGAAGGAGCCGATTCGGCATTGCCCATCTGGACTGAGTTCATGATGAAGGCCCACGAGCTGCGTCAATACCGCAATCCGGAACCGTTCGCACCGGCCGAAGGAACCGTTACCGTGGACGTCGATCCCGAAACGGGCGAGCTTTGTACGGCGGCTTGTCCGGAGCGGTCGACCGAAGTATTCATCGCCGGTTCACAGCCCACCCGCTACGCGCGGCCAGGCGGACAGAACTATCTGCTGGCCACTAACGTCGCCGGCTGGGACACCCCATCGGCCGAATCCGAAGATCCGGAGGCCAAGGCCGCAACAGGCCGCGCTGGGTCAGGGCGTCCTGGCGAGGGCCTGGTCGGCAAACCCGCGATCATCGACGTCCCCGAAGCCAACCAGGCGGGCGCAAACGCAGACGGCGCCCAGCCCAAGAAAAAGAAGGGCTTCTTCAGCCGCATCCTCGACGTGTTCAAGTAACCGCAGAAAGGACCGCCAGAGCCTCTCGCAATCGTCAAAACCGGCTGTTCGACGTTGAGTCGAGCGTATCGCACAGAATCCCGCTGCAGCGCATCGACCTGAACACATCTGGCACGATACAATAGCGAAGGGATCGGGCCGTAGCGCAGCCTGGTAGCGCGCTTCCTTGGGGTGGAAGAGGTCCCGAGTTCAAATCTCGGCGGCCCGACCAATTTTTTGTTCTGTTTTTATCGACCTTCGATCGTAGAAGGCCAGCTACGGAGCGTTCATGGTCTGCGGGATTCGGTTTTGTATGGCGAACCCGGACGAGACTGCCCCGACTGTTACGCTGCAGCCCCTCTATTCCGCCTCGACGGGTCCTCCGCGACGGCAGCGATCAGCTTCCGGCTACGGGATTGAGTAGCTTCTGAATCTCCGGGTCCGCCAGATCCGCGGCGCGCACCACTCTCGCCGGCATGGGAATCTGTTTCGCCGGGGTTTCCCCGTTGAGGTGCTGCACGATCGTTTGGACCCCCACGTAGCCAATTTGATAGGGGTCTTGCACCACCAACGCGTCGATCACCCCGTCTTTGAGATCTTCCTGGAGCGTTGGGCTGGCGTCGAAACCGACCAGCCGGAGCTTGCCCACGAGTCCTCGCGTTCGTACGACCTGCGCGGCTCCGATCGTCGCTGCTTCGCTTGAGCAGAAGAATGCCTGCAGGCCGGGGTTGGCGTTCAGCATGTTCTCCGAAACCGCCAGCGCCCGCGCGCGGTCCGACATGCAATATTGCTCGGCTACGATCTTGATTTGCGGGAAATCCTGCTGCAGCTTCTCCTGGAATCCGCGCTCGCGGTTGTCAGTCGAGTCGCTGCCGGGAGCGTGCCGCACCATCGCCGCCTGACCTTTTCCGCCGAGCAGCTCCGCGACAGTCTCCGCGCCCAATCCGCCTGCCGCGTGGTTGTTGGTCGCCACGTAGGAGAGGTAGCGCTCGGTATCGATACCCGAATCGAAGATCGTCACCGGAATGCCGAGATCGGCTGCGCGCTCGACGACCGCCACCAGCGCCGTGCTTTGCGTGGGAGATAACACGATGCCGTCAACGCCGCGGTTGATCATCGCCTCGACGATCTGAATCTGCCGGGCATATTCGGTTTCGTTTGGCGGCCCATTCCACAAGATCTCGACGTCAAAGTCACGCCCGGCCGCGACAACCCCAGCCTGTACCGATTGCCAAAAAATCGACGAAGTACCCTTGGGAGCGACGCCAATCACCCGCCTGTTGGATTGGCGGCATGCGGCCGAACTCATACCGAGCAGACAAGAGGTGATGAAGGATCGACGCTGCATGCTGGTTACCATTGGGACCCCTGGTATTTTCCTATTCGTCAACAGGTCAACAAGTTCCAGGCAGCTAGCTCTCGGCAGTATGGAGCCTTACTCCGAGTGCTTCCAGTTTCCCGAAATCCGAGTGGTCTGACGTAGCTAAGACAGCGCTCGCTCGCATGGCTGCCGCCGCAATCATGCAGTCAACAAACGACCCACGGCGTCTGCCACTCAGATTGAAAAACCGCGCCGCGGCCTCCGCGTCCTGAGGAACGAAAGGCGTGAGGTCCTCGATTAGGGTCTTGGCGAGTTCGATCTGGTCCGCTTCCACTGGCCCGCAGAGAAACTCAGACCAACTGACTGCGCTCATTCCGATGCTCGTCCCCTCCCGCACCCAGCCGCGCAGGAGCCGGTTTTCCCGGGAGCCGGGAACGAGACCCTGGATGACGAAATTCGTGTCGAGGTGAATCAACGCCCACGCCCTTCCAGCTGCTCCGACGTGGCTCGACGTTCGGCCTTGTTGCGGCGGATCCACGCGCGAGCCTTTGCGGGAGTCAGATTGAGAGAGTTTTGCAGTTTGTCCAGAGCTTCGAGGCGCGATACCGCGCCTTGCTGAGCCGTGGAGTTGATCGCGCGGCGCAACGCTTCGGACTTGGACACACCCCAGCGACGAGCCATCCCCTCGAGAGCCTGGACTGTTTCAACGTCCAGAGTATAAGTGCCTTTGATTCTTGGTATGGCCATATCATCATTATATGGCCATATGCTCACAGCCTGTTCAGTTTGCATTTTGTTGGCTGCCGTGAGCCTGGCTCCAAAATAGACGGCCCTGGCCAAGTCTATGGGGGCCCAGCCGAAGCCTCACCGCAAGATCCCGTATCATACCCCTCATGACTCCGCAGTCGCCTACCGGCGGCCTGTTGATCGGTTTGGCCGTGACGCTGTTGGCCGTGGCGCTGTTCTCGTGGCACGCGCTCACCCAGGTGGACGGCCTTCGCCAACTGCAGACCGAGACGATCGACCGCAACCGCCGCGACTCGCTGCAACTGCTGCGCATCCAGGGCAATCTCCACAACTTGGGCCTGTCGATGCGCGACATGGTCGAAGGCGCTTCGCCATACCCGATCGAAGCTTATCGCGTGGAATTCGACCGCGTTCGATCTGACCTCGACGACGCCGTGCGCACCGAAAACGCGCTCGCCCCCGCTTCGCGGAGCGCCGGGCAGCAAGCTTTCCTGCAGGATTCGCTCGAGCAGTTTTGGGAAGCCGCTGACCGTATGTTCCGCTACGCCGAAGCCGGCAACGAGGATCAGGCCCGCCAGCTGATTCGCGAAGTCATGCAGTCGCGCCATGCCTCGCTGACCAGCGCCGTGGCGCGTTTTTTGTTTATGAACAACGAAGCCGAGCAGCAGGCCACCGAAGAGATTCAGGAAATCTACGTCAGCGTCGAGCGCAACATTTACTACTTCCTGTTCGCGGCGGTGGCCGCGATTTGTCTCACCAGCGCCTACATGATTCACCAGAACCGCCGTATCTTTCAAAGCATCTCGCAGCTTTCCGAGCAGCGCCAAGTGCTGGCGCGCAAGCTGATCGGCGTGCAGGAAGAAATTTTTCAGTCGATCTCGCGAGAGCTGCACGACGAGTTCGGACAGGTGCTGACGGCCGTCGGGGCGTTGCTGGCGCGGGCGCAGCGCAAAGGCGCCGACGAAGCGCCGCAGTTGAGCCGCGACCTGCGGGAGGTGCAAGGCATTGCGCAGGAGACGCTCGAAAACGTCCGGCGGCTTTCGCAGCGCCTGCACCCGAACGTGCTCGATGACTACGGCCTCGAAGGCGCGGTGGAATGGTACGTGCAGCAGGTGCGCGATCAAACGGGCCTTACAATAACGTACGAGAAGCAGGGAGAAGCAGTGAAGGCCCTGCCCACCGAGACGGCGATTCACGTCTATCGCATCTTGCAGGAGTCGCTGAACAACGTCGTGCGGCATGCTAATTCCGCCGTGGCCTGGGTCCGCTTGCGGCGCAACGCAAACGAGCTCCAGCTCGAAGTGGAAGACCGCGGTGTCGGCCTGCCGCCGCAGTCAGACCGCCGCAAAGGGTTGGGGCTGGTGGGCATGCGCGAGCGCGCCGAGCTGGTTCACGGCCGGCTGGTGCTGAGCCGCCCCGCCGAGGGAGGCACACTGGTCCATTTGGAAGTGCCGCTGGAGACTTCATGAGGAAGCGATGATCTCGTCACAAGAAAAACAACCACAGGGAAAAATCACCGTATTGCTCGCCGACGATCATCGCCTGGTGCGGCTGGGTTTCCGGCGCATGCTCGAAGACGAGCCGGACATCGAGGTCGTCGGCGAGGCCGATAACGGCTTGCAGGCGATCGAGCTGGCGGAGAAGCTGCGTCCGGCGGTTGCCGTCGTCGATATGTCCATGCCCGAGCTCGACGGCGTGCAGGCGATCCACGAGATCGGCCGCCGCGCACCCGACACGCGCGTGCTGGTGCTGAGCATGTACGACGAGCGCAGCTACATCCGCAACGCGCTGAAGGCCGGCGCCCTGGGCTACGTACTCAAGAACGCCATTGATGTCGATCTAATCTCGGCGGTGAAGACCGTGGCCGAAGGACGGCGTTTCCTCAGCGAGCCGCTTTCCTTCAAAGATCTCGAAAGCGATGAGCCGGACGATCCGCTGGAACGGCTCACGCAGCGCGAGCGTCAGATTCTGCAGCTCATCGCGCAGGCGCACTCGAACAAAGAAATCGCCGGCCTGTTGAACATCAGTGTGAACACCGTCAATGTGCACCGCACGAACCTGATGCATTCGCTGAACCTGCATTCCACCGCGGAGCTGGTGTTGTTCGCTGTACAAAAGGGCCTGATCACGCTGCCGAAATAATGCCCATCACCCGCCGAGATTTGCTTTGGGGTCTCCCTGCGCTGTTGCAAGCGCAGCGCGCCGCGCCGGGCTTCGAGCTAGCGGATGTGACCCGCAACGCCGGCATCGACTTTCGCCATAACAGCGGCGCTTTCGGTGAGAAATATTTGCCCGAGACGATGGGACCGGGCTGTGCGTTCCTCGACTACGACGCCGACGGCTGGATGGACATCCTGCTCGTCAACGGCATGGATTGGCCCGGCCACAAGCGCAGTGTTACCACGCCCAAGCTCTACCGCAACAATCGCAACGGCACGTTCAGCGACGTCACGAAACAGGCCGGACTGGACGTCGAACTCTACGGCCTGGGAGTGGCTGCCGCCGACTACGACAACGACGGATTCCCCGACATCCTCATCACCTGCGTCGGCCAGAACCGCTTGTTTCGCAACACCGGCAAGGGAAGCTTCGTGGACGTCACGAAGACCAGCGGACTTAACGGGCGCGAAGCTTTCAGCACCTCGGCCCTATGGTTCGACTACGACGGCGACGGGCTGCTCGACCTGTTCATCTGCAACTATGTGCGCTGGTCGCCGGCAATCGACGTGCGTTGCAGCATTGACGGCAAGCGCAAGTCGTACTGCACGCCGGAGGCCTACCGCGGCGACACGTCGTGGCTGTTCCGCAACCGCGGCGACGGCACCTTTGAAGACATGACGGCGAAGGCCGGCCTGTTCGACACCACCTCGAAATCGCTCGGCGTGGCTATGCTCGACTACAACGGCGACGGACGTATCGACTTGTTCGTCGCCAACGACACGCAGCCCAATAAGCTCTATCGAAACTTGGGGAATGGAAAGTTCGAGGAGGCGGCGCTAACCGCGGGCGTCGCTTTCAGCCACGACGGCAAGGCCCGCGCCGGCATGGGCGTCGATGCCGCTGACTATGACCGCTCGGGCGCGCCCAGCGTCGCCGTTACCAACTTCAACAACGAGATGCTGGGCCTGTTTCGCAACAACGGCAAGGGCGAGTTCGAGGACGTCGCGCCGGATTCGGCGATCGGCCGCATCACGCGCGGCAGTCTCGGCTTCGGCTGTTTGTTTTTCGATGCCGATCTTGACGGCTGGCTCGATCTGCTGGTCGTGAACGGCCACATTGATGACATTGCCGCGTCCTTGCGCAGCGACGTTGGCTACGCGCAGCCGCCGAACCTGCTGCTCAATCAGGCCGGCAGCGGATTCCGCGACGTGGCCGCGAGCGCCGGAAAGGAATTTGCGGCGCAGAAGATCGGCCGTGGCGCCGCTGTCGCGGATTTTGATCTCGATGGCGACGCCGACGTGCTGATCACCGAGAACGGTGGCCGCGCATCGCTCTATCGCAACGACCACGCTGCGGGCAATCGCAGCATTCGTTTCGAGTTGCGGGGTACCCAATCGAACCGCGACGCGATCGGCGCGAAGGTGCGCATCGAAAGCGGCGGCGAGCGCCAGGAACGGCTTGTCAAGAGCGGCTCGAGCTACTTGTCGCAATCGGAATTGCCGCTGACGTTTGGCCTGGGCCGCCGCGACCGCGTGGAGCGCGCCGTAATCCATTGGCCCAGCGGCCGCGAAGAAGAATTCACCAACCTTGCCGCGGGAAACCGCTACCGCTGCGTGGAAGGGAAGGGAATCGAAAGCAAGACACCGTTCGCGGTGCGGCCGTAGCCGCGGGAGCCTCTTCCGCCTGGATCGGGCGAATGGGACATAGAAGACTTCTCCCCGAAGCTCTACGTCTCCAGAATCACTGGCAAGATCAGCGGCCGGCTCTGGCGCGAGGTGACGCGGTTCAAGTAGCGGCGCAAGTCGATGCGGATTTTCTCTTCCATCACGCTGCCGTCGGTTTTTTCTTCGCTGGTGGAGCCTTCGAGTGTTTTGATGATGGCGGCGCGGGCGCCTTCGATCAGCTCCGGGCCATCGTCGCCAACGACGAAGCCTCGCGTAACGATCTCAGGGCCGCTCTCCAATTCGCCAGTACGACTATTGAGCGCGATAATCGGCACGATCACGCCGTGCTCGGATAGGTGGCGGCGGTCGCGAATTACCATCTCTTCCAAAATTTCGTCGCCGGTGCCCGCGTCGATGCAGACGCGCCCCACGGGCACGGGATCGAGCTTGCGGGCGCCGTCTTTTCCGACCTCGAGCACGTCGCCGCTTTGCAGAATGAAGGCTTGCTTGACGCCGGCCGCTCGCATCGGCTCGGCCAGCGCCGCGTGTTGCGAAAGCTGGCGGTATTCGCCATGCAGCGGGACGAAATAACGCGGCCGCAGCAAGTTGAGCATGAGCTGCAGCTCGCCGCGGCTGGCGTGGCCGGATACATGCAACGGCGGCGTGCGGTTGCCGTAAAAGACCTTCGCCCCACGCCGGTAAAGGTGATCGATCAGGCGGTAAACGCGCTTTTCATTGCCCGGAATCAGCCGTGCGCTCAGCACGACTGAGTCCCCTTCTTCGATGGTCGCGAAGCGCTGTTTGCCTACCGCCGCCTGGGAAAGCGAAGAAAGCGGCTCGCCCTGGCTTCCGGAAATGATCACCGTGCAGTCGGATGGGCGCATGCGGTCGAGGTCCTGCGGGCGGATCAGCGTTCCATCCGGGACGTTCAGAAAACCCAAATCATGCGCCAGCTCGCTAGCCGTGACCAGGCTGCGCCCAATCAGCGCCACGCGCCGGCCGTGCTCGACCGACAAATCGACGATCTGTTGAACGCGGTGCGTCGCCGAGGAAAAGCAGGTGAAGAACAAGCCATTCTTCGAACGCGTGAAGATGTCTTCAAGAGCGGGACGGACGGCGCGCTCGGAGGGCGAAAAGCCCTCGCGATCGACATTGGTCGAATCCGACATCAGCAGCAGCACGCCGCGTTTGCCGTAGTCGGCGAACGTGTGCAGATCGAAAAACTTGTCGTCGATCGGAGTCGGGTCGATCTTGAAATCGCCGGTGTGGATCACCACTCCGGCCGGCGTTTCGATCGCCAGGGCGACGGCGTCGACTGTACTGTGGGTGACGTGGATGAACTCGACGGTGAAGCAACCGAGCTTCACGCGGTCCTTGGTCTTGACCTCGTGAAGGGTCGGCGGCTCTTTGAGGTCATACTCCTTGAGACGCCTGCCGATCATGGCCTGTGTGAATCCCGTTGCGTAGACCGGCAGGTTGAGCTGCGACAACACGTAGGTCACCGCGCCCATGTGGTCTTCGTGGCAATGCGTCACGAACAGGCCCCGGACGTGCTCGCGATTATCGAGCAGGTAGGTAACGTCGGGAACGACGACGTCGACTCCCAGCAACTCCGCGCCCGGAAACAGGATGCCGGCGTCGATGACAATAATGTCGTCGCCGCAGCGCAGGGCGAGCATGTTCATTCCAAACTCGCCTAAGCCTCCGAGGGGAATTACCTGCAAAGTTTGATGCGACAGAGCTTTTCTCCTAAACCCACTGATCCGTCAGCCTAGCATGAAGTATGCGAAGGCGTGCGCGGCGTGCGGCGAGGAACAACGCGCCCCGAGTATCGCGGTCCAAACAGATCGACCTAAAACCCATCGATCGGCTGTTCTCTATCTATAATGAAGGATTCTCTGTTTCCCACGGGAGTGGTTTGCTTGTCACTAGAAGACCAATTGTTCGAGCAGCGTTACCGCAAGATTCAGGAGATCGAAGCGCTGGGTTTCGCGCCCTATCCGCGCAAGTTTGCCTACTCCCACACGATCGCTGACATTGTGAGCGGCTTTAGCGACGCAAGCGGCGAGCAGCTCGAAGCGGACAGAGTTGCCGTGCGGGCATGCGGCCGGCTGGTGACGATCCGGCGGCAGGGCAAGGCCGGTTTTTGCCACATTTCCCAAGGCGGCGCAAGCTTGCAGGTTTACGTCCGCAAGGATGAGGTTCCCGATGAATCGTTCGAGCTCTACAAATCGCTCGATGCCGGCGACATGATCGGCGTCGATGGCTATCTGTTTCGCACCAAGACCAACGAGCTGACGATACGCGCCGAAAAGCTGGAGTTTTTGGCGAAGGCGATCTTGCCGATGCCGGAGAAGTGGCACGGCTTGCAGGACGTCGAGATCCGCTACCGGCAGCGCTATCTCGACATGATCGCCAACCCCGATGTGCGGCGGGTGTTCGTGCAGCGCAACAAGGTGATCTCCGCGCTACGCCGGTCGCTCGAGCAGCGGGGCTACATCGAGGTCGAGACACCGATGATGCAGCCGATCCACGGCGGCGCGCTGGCGCGGCCATTTCAGACCCACCACAACGCGCTCGACGTGGATCTTTTTCTGCGCATCGCGCCCGAGCTGTATTTGAAAAGGCTGATCGTGGGCGGCTTCGATCGCGTTTACGAGATCAACCGCAACTTTCGCAACGAGGGCATCTCGAAGCATCACAACCCTGAGTTCACGATGCTCGAGTTCTACCAGGCATACAGCGACTACAAAGATCTGATGGATTTCAGCGCCGAGCTGCTGCGTGAGGTTGCCGCGGCGGTCCACGACGGCTCGACCGAAGTCGAGTACGGCGGCCACAAGATCGATTTCGCGAAGCTCCACCGGGTCACGATGAAAGAGGCCCTCGTGGAGTTCTGGCCCGACGGCGAGACCCGGCCGGCCCTCGCCGACCTCGATGATCTGGCCCGCGTACGTGAAGTTGTTGAAGCCTACAACGGCAAGCTCGCGGCGTCCCACCCCGAGGGCGCCGAGGGCGAAGGGCCGCGCCTGATCTCGCTGCCTTCGGGCAGTTCGGTTGGCGCAGCTCTGCTGGCGATCTTCGAGCAGGCCTGCGAGTCGCGGTTGATTCAGCCGACGCTGGTCTACGACTACCCGGTCGAAGCATCGCCGCTTTCGAAGAACAAGCCTGGCGACCCGAACTGGGTCGAACGGTTTGAGATTTATGTGGCCGGCATGGAAGTCGCCAATGCCTACTCGGAGTTGAACGACCCGCAGGAGCAGCGCCGCCGCTTTCTAGCCCAGGTCGAGCGGCGCGGCGCGGGCGACCGGGAAGCCCACGTGATGGACGAAGATTACCTGCGCGCGCTTTGCTACGGAATGCCGCCGACCGCCGGCGAGGGCATCGGCATCGACCGGCTGACGATGGTGCTTACCAATTCGCGGTCGATCCGCGACGTTATCCTGTTTCCTCTGCTGCGGCCCGAGGGTGAACTCGGGATTGCGCGGCGGCTGGCCTCCCTCGACAACCAGCATGGCGTTTGAAATCTTCGTCGCCCGCCGCTACCTGCGCGCCAAACGCAAGCACCGCTTTATTTCCGCCGTGACGGTGATCTCGATGATCGGCGTGGCGACGGGCGTGATGGCGCTGGTTGTCGCCATGGCCATCAACAACGGCGTCCAGCAGGAGTTGCGGAACCAACTGCTTGGCACCACCTCGCACGTCTACCTGCTCGAGAAAGAACGGGCTTTTGGCATCGAAGACTGGCGCTCTTTCATCGAGCGTTTTCGCAACGTCGAGCATGTTGAGGCGATGGCGCCGGCGCTGTTTTCGCAAGTGATGTTCTCCGGCGCGATCAACGGCCGGGGCGGCATTCTCAAGGGGATCGACCCCGAGGCGGAACAACAGGTCACCGACCTGCTGCTCAACCTCAAAGAGGGTTCGGTGGAGGGCCTGAAAGAATCGGAAGGCCTGCCCGGCATTATCGTGGGCGACAGGCTGGCGCAAGAGATCGGCGCGCGCATGAACTCGGTCATCAAGGTAGTCAACGTGCAGGGTGAGATGACTCCTTTCGGTCCGGTGACGGGGGAGAAGCGCTTTCAGGTGGTTGGGATCTTCCATACCGGCTTCTTCGAAATGGATGGCGCCTGGGCGTTCGTCGATCTGGAAGCCGCACAACAGGCTCTTTCGCTCGGCGACGTCATTAACGCCATCGAGTTCCGTCTCGATGATTTGGAACGTGCCGCGGAAATGGCGGCGAAACTCGACGAACTCGCCGGGCCGGAGCTCACCGCGATGAGCTGGATGGAGCGTAACCGGCCGCTGTTTAACGCATTGAACATCGAAAAGCTCGTGACGGCCTTCATCATCGGCCTGATCATGCTGGTGGCGGCGCTGAACATCTTGATCGCGCTGGTGATGCTGGTGATGGAGAAGAACAAGGACGTCGCGATCCTGATATCGATGGGCGCGCGGCGGGCTCAGATCCGCAAAATTTTCATGTGGCAGGGGCTTTTCATCGGAGCCGCCGGAACGACGCTGGGGTTCATCGCCGGGCACGCGCTTTGCTGGGTATGTGACCACTACCGGCTGATCCCGCTGGAAGCGTCCGTGTACGGACTCAGCTACGTGCCGTTTTCGCCGCGCCTGTGGGACGGTTTCATCGTTGTCATCGCAGCGATGGCGATCAGCTATCTCATCACGATCTATCCGGCCAACGCCGCAAGCCGTGTCGCGCCAGTCGAGGTGCTGCGTTACGAATAGGGCGGCCTTTTGCGGCTGCCGCGCTGTTTTCCGGATGGGTCGAACAACACACTTGGGATATACTACAGAGTTCGATTCGATCGATTTTCCCGCGAATTGCTGGTCGAGGAAAGACCTGTTTCCGGCCGGTGAGGCGATGCCCAGCACGGCGCATGCGGACACCGGCCGGCGATTCTGCCGGTTGGGACTGTCCTGAGCCAAGGGTGCCAGTTTGCCAGTTAAGTCGCTCCATCTAAAGGGGGGTTCAAATTGAAAGGCGTGGTCCTCGCAGGTGGTTTGGGAACCCGGCTCGATCCGTTGACTCGAATCACGAACAAGCATCTGCTGCCCATCTACGACAAGCCGATGATCTATTTTCCGATCGAGACCCTGGTCAACGCCGGGATCACGGATATTCTGATCGTCACGGGCGGCCGCAACGCCGGCGACTTCCTGCGTCTGCTCGGCAACGGCAAGGAGTTCGGTCTCAAGCACATCAACTACACCTACCAGGAGGGTGAAGGCGGTATCGCGGAGGCCCTTGGCTTGGCCGAGCATTTCGCAGAAGGGCACCGCGTCTGCGTGATGCTCGGCGACAACATCATTGAGGGAAACATCATCGAGGCCGCCGAAAGTTTTCGGGCCCAGCCCGCGGGAGCGAGGATTCTGCTCAAGGAAGTGCCCGACGCCGAGCGCTTTGGAGTGGCGGAAATGGACGGCGATCGTATCATTCGCATCGTGGAAAAACCGAAACACCCCAAGTCGAACTACGCGGTCACCGGAATTTACATGTTCGATGCGACGGTCTTCCAAAAGATCAACAAGCTCGAGCCTTCCGCCCGGGGCGAGTTGGAAATCACCGACGTCAACAACCTCTACATTGAAGACGGCACGATGACCTTCAGCACACTGGAAGGCTGGTGGACCGACGCCGGCACGATCGACTCGTTGCGCAAGGCGACCAATCTGGTTGCCGAAACGGGCGCCAACAAGGTCGATCTGGCGCGCCCGGCGGTGGCCCGCGGCCGGGAATGATCGCGGTGGCCCGCAGTACGAAGGGTTTTTCCTGCCAGGCACTCCAGCACCGAACGGGTCGGCTCGCGATAGTTTTGCCGGCCGCAGCGGGTAGACCTGCTTGCGAATTGCCATCGACGCCACGCCGCTGACCTGTGCGACCGGGGGGATCCGGCGCTACGTTGTGGAGCTGACGCGCGCGCTGGCTCTTGGTTTTCCCGGCGACGAGCTTATCCTGCTCTCCGATCAGGAGGGCTGGCGGCTTCCCGGCGCGTTGCGCGACATCCCAAACGTCCAGGCGCCGCCGCCGTACCCGCACCCGCTGCGAGGGACATGGCTGCGAAGGAAATGGTGGAGTGCGGGCTTGCCCGCGGCGCTGTGGCGCCACCGCGCCGACGTCTTTCACGGCACGGATTTTTCAGTCCCCTACCTGCCGTTATGGCCTTCAGTGCTGACAGTCCACGATCTGTCGCCGTGGAAAGAGCCGCCGCTTCGCGCGATGGGCGCCGGCCGTATCCGCTCGCGAACTCCCTTTCTGCTGCGGCTCGCCACGTTGGTTGTGACGCCAACGCTGGCAGTCAAACAGGAATTAGTGGAACGATTTGCGGTCGCGCCGTCGAGAGTTGCCGTTACGTCCCTGGCCGCCAGGGAGGGAGGGCAGCCACGCGAAACAGATGTTACCGACTGGTTACGTCGCGAAGGGATCCAACAACCGTACTTGGTGGCGCTCGCCGATCCGCAGCCCCGCAAAAATATAGACCGCCTGATCGAAGCCTGGCGGGCAGCCCGCGCCGCTTCTCCGGATTTGCGCCTGGTCTGCGTGGGCGATGTACATGGGGATACAATGGAAAGGTACCGTCAGGACGGTCTTCGAATATTACCGTTTCTGGCGGACCCGGAATTGCAATTCCTGTTGTCTGGCGCCGTGGCGTTTGTTTATCCTAGCCTTTACGAGGGATTTGGCCTTCCGGTACTGGAAGCAATGCAGCTTGGAGTCCCGGTGATCACCTCGCAAGACGCCGCAATTCGCGAGGTAGCGGGAGCCGCAGCCTTGCATGTGGATGCGACGAACACGAAATTGCTAACAGAGTCCCTCGTTGAGGTGTCTACCAACTCCGGACTCAGAGCCGATCTCAAATCCAAAGGCATTCAGCGTTCTTCGCAGTTCAGTTGGCGCGCAACCGCCTTGTTGACCCGCCGGACTTATGTGGAAGCAATCCGCCGTTTCTGATCGAGCGGTCTTTTTATCCCCGGAGCCCCCGTACCCTTTG
>JBBDWJ010000289.1:0-14567 GCA_040902925.1 Bryobacterales bacterium
GCTGCGGGTGATGTCGGAGCTCGGCTCGATGATCAAGCCGTCCGAGCCCGAGATGCTGAAGACGCGCCGCGATCTGGCGGCCGCCGGCTACCGCCACGAACTCGCCGTGACGACCTTCCTGGGCCTCAAAGCGACGGCCGTAGTCGTGACGCCTTTTGTCTGCGCCGCGCTGATGTATTCGCTCAACCCCGACGTGCTGGCGATTCTGCCCGCGGTATTGGCGTCGGGCTATATCGGGTTCCGCCTTCCCGACAACCTGCTGCGGCGCAAAATCGAGCAACGCAAGCTCAAGCTCAGCCGTGGCCTGCCCGATTTGCTCGATCTGCTGGTGATTCAGGTGGAAAGCGGGCTCTCGCTCGAACAAGCCCTCGCCGATACGGCCCGCGACCTGCGGATGGCGCACCCGGTGCTCGCCGACGAACTGGGCGTGTTCCAGATCGAACTACAAGCCGGGACAAGCCGCACCGAGGCGCTTCGCAACCTCGGCGAACGGCCCCGCGAACCGGAGATGCGCAAGCTGGCGTCGCTGTTGATCCAGGCCGACCGCTTCGGCACCAGCATCTCGCGGGTGCTGCGCACGCAGGCGCGTTACATGCGAATCCGCCGCCGCCAAAAGGCGGAAGAGATGGCTCACAAGGTAGGCGTCAAGCTCATCTTCCCGATCTTCTTCCTGATCATGCCCTCGATGTTTTTGGTGACCGCCGGCCCGGCCGTGCTTTACTTGCTGAGCAACCTCGGGTCACTGGTCGGCCCCTAACCCGCACCCCTGATCGCCGAGTCGCAGCGCGAAGCGCTCAAGTAGGGTAGGCGCTCGCGCCTGCCGCGAGCCGGCAAAGCCTGCAAGCATTCCCGAAGTGCCGCGTCGTCCACCAACCCGAGCAAGCAAGCCCCCGCGAATTCCGCCGTCCCAGTTCCCTATAGAGGACTAGAATGAAGCTAGGCGGCAACCATGCGGAGCAAGCAGATTCCAAGCAGCGACACATTCCTGGTAAGGGTCTCAGCCGGGCACGAGGAATCGGCGGCGAAGCGGCTGGCTGCGTTGGGAACGATTCAGGATGCCGGCGATGCCGGCGTAGTCGTGCAGCTGAACGGCTCCGGCGCCTCCGACCCGAAATCCGTCTGGGCGGAGCTGCAGAAACAGGTAGACGACGCCGAAGTCGACCCTATCCTGCTCGACGAAACCGGTGTGCCGCATTTTCCGACTGGAGAAGTGACGGTGCGGTTCAAGCACGCTCCGAGCGACGAGTTCCTGTCCGGTTTTGCCGACAAGCATGGGCTCAAGGTGCGGTCGCGCAACGAGTTCGTTCCCGCGCAGGTGGCGTTCCAGGTCACCACGCGGGGGTATCTGCCGGATCTTGTCGAGTCGCTGCGGCCCGCCGAGAATGTTGCCAGCGCGTGGGCGAATACGAAATCCTATTACCGGCGGTCTTGAATTCGGCCGGCGGATTCCGTACAATCGCCCCGTGTATATCTTCGATCTCCGAAAAAAACACATCGATTTTGATTTGCTCGAAACGGAAGTCGTTTCGCGGGCCGGCGCCATTCCCCTGCTGTCGGCAAGCGGGGCCGAATCCGGGGGTGAAGCCACCCTGCCGGCCCGGTTGACGCGCTCGGCCATGGCCTTCTTCGAGTACGGCCGCCAGAAAGGCCCCGTGCCGCCGGCCGACGCTCCCGCTCCGCCCGCGACCGTCTTGCGGGAACGCAGCAGCGGGCGGTTGCGCGCGTTCCACCGCGAGATCGTCATTCGTTTCCAGCCAAAGACCCCTCAAAAAACCCGCCAGGCGATCCTCGGTAAATATGGCTTCAAGGTGCGGCGGACGAATCGTCACGTGCGGGATCAGGTGGTGGTTTATGACGTCGCGCGCAAGAACCTTTCCTGGAAGCTGCTTGAGGTGGCTAACGATTGGGCGGCCATGGAGGAGGTAATCTTCGCGACGCCGAACTTCATATCCGAGTACACGCGCGCGGCGCTTCCCATACCGCACGCCGAGCAATGGCATCTGGTGAACCGCGGCAAAGGCGGGCAGAAGAAAAACGAAGACGTCAGCGCCCTGAAGGCTTGGGGTGTTACGGCCGGCAAGCGAACCATCACCGTGGCGGTGCTTGACGATGGCGTGGATATCGATCATCCGAATCTCAAGAGCCGGATCGCGCCGGGCGGGCGGGATTTCTTCGTTGCCGGCGATCATGCGGAGCACGAGAACCCGCGGCCCAAGATCTTTCGTTTTCCATTCCATGTGATGGCAGGCAACGACATACACGGGACGCCGTGCGCGGGAGTCATCGCCGCGGCGGGCAAGGCAGCCGGAGCGGTGGGCATCGCGCCGCGCTGCCGAATTCTCGCCATCAAGGTCTTCCACGCCGATGATCTGGCCTCTGACGAACGGGTAGCCGACGCCATCCGCTATGCCGCCGCCAACGCCGACATTCTGTCGTGCTCGTGGTCGGGTGGTTCGACTCCAGACGTTCAACAGGCCCTCGAGGACGCGGGCGCCGCGCGCGGCGGCAAAGGGGCGGCGGTATTTTGCGCGACCGGAAACGAGTCCAGGAGTTCCATCTCTTTTCCGGCTCGCGACCCAAACGCCATCGCGGTCGGCGCCTCGACGGATCTCGGTGAGCGCGCAAGTTACTCCAACTTTGGGGCGGAGCTCTCCGTGGTCGCGCCGTCGAGTGGCGGCGTCAAGGGCATATTCACGACCGACGTGGGGATACCCTATCGGGGCTTCAACGTGGGCCAGGCAGGCGCCGGAGGAAGCGACGGACTTCACACCAACGACTTTGGCGGCACTTCGTCGGCTACGCCTCTGGCGGCGGGGGTTGCGGCGTTGGTGCTGTCTGTGCGCCCGGATCTGAGCCGCGCGGCGTTAAAGGGCGTGCTGGAGAGGTCGGCCGACAAGATCGGGGACGATCACGACGCCGCCGGGCACAGCATCCACATCGGGTTCGGACGAGTGAACGCGGCGAAAGCCATCGAACTGGCCAAGACGATTTGATTCCCTGACTACGACTCCGAAGGAACTGCCCGTCAGCGCGGCATAAGGCCATCGACGGCCTTATCCACCTGCGAGATCTCGGCGTCCGTGAAGCGGCGTCTTTCCGAAGCGTCGAAGCCGAGCTTCAGGTTGAAGTTTTGGCCGAAGGCGTTGACGGCTTCGTCGCACAGGCGCAGGCGGTCGCCGGCGCCGATCGGGCCGGGGCTGACGGTCTCGCGGCGGTCCGAAAGCGTGCGGTCGGCGAGCGGGTGCAGGACCTCGGGAGCGTCAATGTGCTGGATGGCTTCGAGCAGGAAGCGCAGCTCATCGAGACTGCCGGATTGGATGGATTGCTGTAGCTGGAGACGGCTCGGATCAACCCCCATCAGAGACAACGCTACGTGAGCAGCCAGGGCCACATCCACCACCGGCGACGCGGGGCGCAGCTCGGTCTTTTCGCCGCCGGCCGTGGCGAGTGGTTCCAGCGCGGCTTGCATCTCGTTACCCGGGAACCAGCCGGCCAGCAGGATCGCCGCCGCGGAATGATTGCCCGCGGCGATGGATTTGCGCAAAGCAGGGCCCACCTCCGCAACCTTGGCCAGCTCATAAGGCGGATAGTTTTCGTGGAGCGCCAGGGCCGCGCGCTGCCGTATGTCCTGGTCGCTGTCGGCGAGCGCCTCCGCCAGAAGGGGAACAGCCTCGGCGCCGCCGAGCCCCTTGAGCAACGCCACGGCCGCGACTCGCGCCTCGGGGTCGGCGTCGTGGACGTACGGCCCCAGATGCGCCACGACGGCGGCGCCCTGTTCCTGCAGGCCGGAAACCGCGGAACCGTCGCCGGTTCGCGCCTGCTCAAAAGCCTGAGCGACCTGCGCGGCCAGCGGATCGTTGGCGGAGCCGGTTTTCTGTTGGGGCATCGGTTGACTCCTGGTTTGGCATGCGGAGAGCAGAACGAGAACAGCCGCCGCGGCCGAGCCCCACCACGTGGATGTCCAGCCCGCGCCCAGCACAGCGACGCGTTTACGGGTTGATGGCATCGATCTGAGCCCGATTCATTTGCTCGCCGAGGCCCGCCGTTCGAGGAGCCGCGGACATCAGGTTTGTCGCATCGTTCGTATGATCGGCGACGCCCAGGGCATGGACGGTTTCGTGGGCCATCGTGCGGCCGGGAACGGCGATGCGGTCTTCCATCAGGCAGTTCATTTCGACTGCGATCGTGCCCGCGTTGGCGTCGTCGCTGTAGGGCGTGCGGTCCTGCTCATATTCCCACACGAAGAACAGGTTGAAATCGGCGCTGTTGTCGCGGTGGGAGACAACGACGTCCCATTCGTGCTGGTTGGCGGCCACCCCGGGCAAGTGCGATGAGAAACGCACTACCCGGCGCAGGTTGCCGGCGACGGTGGTCACCCGAACGTCGTGCTTGTCGATTCTGACATTGGATTGGGGGACCAGAATGCGGTTGGCGAAGGTGAGCAGCGTGTCGACTTCCGCCCTCGTGCGGCGGGTCGAATGGGGCGGCGTGGCCGAGTCTTTCACGAGATGAAACGTGGTGCGAACGCGTTTGAGCCCCTTCACTGTGACTTCCAGGCTCGCTGTCGCCGCCCCGCCAGGCGGGCTGGCCGTGATCATGGCGCCGCCCTTCGCCAGGCCCATGACGATGAACTGGCGGGCGTTCAGCAGCGGCGTAACGCCGACAGGCACCTCCAGCACGCTGGCCCTCAAGGGTTTGTTCGAGGTGACGACGAGCCCTGCTCCGTCGATCAGGTAGATCGTCCTAATGCCGCCCTCCGGCACCATCTGCCATGGCGGGTTCAAGGAGCTGTCCAAACCGTTATTGCTAGTGATATTTGTGAATGTCGCGGCCATGCTGCTCTCACACCAAGGAAAATTCGACGCCTACATCAGTAGGTAGGATGGTAACAAAACCTGTGAGTAATTCAATTCCGCTTCCGGAGTATTACCCGGCATATGCCGCTTCTTCCCCTTGCGATGGCTCGCCCGGAAGCAAGTCGACTGGAACCAACCCGCCGGTCGGTTTTGAATTCCGGATCGCGATGCCATCCAGCGACTGCCAGTATAACGCTTGCGGCAGTCTCCATCCCAGCAACGTGTTCTAACCCGATTGGCGTTTTCGGGCTGGAACAGGGGACAGGCCGCGCGGCCACACAGGTTCAGCAGTGCATAGGAGCCGGGTGGCGGTGCGCGCACCACACTCCACGCCGGCGGCCAGCAGGCTACACTCGGTTCATGATGCCGCGCCGCGCAGCGCTCGCGATTCTCCTGGCCTGGCGTCTTCGCGGTCAGCGTAAGGAAGCGCAAATGTTCGGTGATGCCCAAGCGTACGACCGCTTCATGGGCCGCTGGAGCCGCCTGGTGGCGCCCCTGCTGGTGGACTTTGCGGATCTTCCGGAGTCGGGGCGCGTGCTCGACATCGGCTCCGGTACCGGGTCTCTGGCGTTTGCCATCGCCAGCAAGCGCGGGCAGTCTCAGGTCACGGGCATCGACCCATCGCATGAATACGTCGAATATGCGAACCGCACGAACCCGCTTCCGGAGCGGGTCAGTTTTCAGCCAGGTGACGCTCAGCAGTTGGATTTTCCGGATGCGGCGTTTCATGCCAGCCTCTCCTTGCTCGTGTTCAACTTCATACCCGACGCCGGCATGGCGCTGCGAGAGGCGCGCCGTGTTACGAGACCCGGGGGTGGAATCACGGCCGCAACGTGGGATTACAGCGACGGCATGCGGATGCTGCGGGTGTTCTGGGACGCTGTAGTGAGCCTCGATCCGGGCGCTGAAAAACTGGATGAAAAAAACATGCCGCTGTGCCACGCCGGTGAGCTGGCGAAGCTCTGGGCACAGAGCGGGCTGCGGAACGTTGACGAACAGCCGCTGGAAGTCACGATGCGATTCGAGTCCTTCGCCGACTACTGGGAGCCGTTCCTTCTTGGGCAGGGCCCGGCCGGCAATTACGTCAGGAAAATCGATACCGCTCGCCGGGAAGCGCTGCGAGCCGACGTTAAGCGGCGATTGTCTCCCGCCAACGAAGATGCGCCATTCGAATTGCCGGCGCGGGTATGGGCCGTGCGAGGCACGGTCCCAGGAGAGGCGTAAAGAGCATCGGCAGGGAAGCCGCCGCGTCAGCTACCCCGCAATGCTCCGCTGGTACCAAAGCACCACATCCGAGATCCGGACACGCCCTGACTCAGACGTAAAAATGAAAACATTCCCCACCGTCTGGCTGAGCTCAGCGGCGGAAAACGTTTCCCATAAACCCCGTACGTTGTCGTCCTTAATCTTGATCGTTTCAATCTGCAGAAGTTGAAACTTCAAGGAGATTTTGAGGTCGACCTGAGGCGAAAATGGCGCCTGCTGCAGCGGCCGGGCTTTATAGCAGAGAATCGCCTTCGACTCGCCGGTGCCTGGCACCAGGTCCGCGGGCGGAAAAAACGGAGGCAGCTCGAAATGCGCCCCGCTCTCAAGATCGAATGTGCCGTCGCGCAGCACCGCGTAGTCGGCGATCTTCACCATGACAGGCCCTCCCAGGGATTGGCGTGACCTGCCGCCGGGCGCGTGGATCGCGTATAAAACCGCGGCACGCGTATGCAGTGCAGCATGCGAGAGGACAGGTCATCCGCGGAGTTTAGCAAGCCCACACTGGTCGTGACCTGGAAGTTCTGGGCCTAAGCAAAGAAGAAGGCGACCGCCTCAGGTTTTCGCCTCAACGCTCGGCCAACAACGCCGTCGGAGATGGTCCAGTGGACTTTGCCGAACGAACGATTTGAGCCATCGAAACTCGCAAGACCCTCAAGTGGCGGAGATTGGTGCGCACGAACCGGTCGCCCGAGTGGGTGGTCAGATCTCATAATCCGGCCGCTTGGGCACGCCCCATTTGATTTGCGCCCAGATGCGCTCATGGAGGAAGTAGCCGGCCATTTTGGCGACGCCATCCAACAACCCCACCCCTAACGCGACATCCCACTCGCCGACAATGAGCAGAGCAATGAACATCGTCACCATGGAGCCGAAAAATCGGTAGCTCAACGCTTTGGCGATGCTGCGTTTGCGGGATTCCATTACGATCTCCCTATTGTCGATAGGGAATGCGGACTATCCATCGTACCACGCGCCAACGCTCAGAACCGGCGTCCCACGGAATGGGTAGCTTCGATCATCAGCCTGCGGAGTTCGTGGACCAGGAAAATCCAACGAGAGGGCACTACGCGGGACACAGAAACGTCCACGGGCCGTCAAATATTCGGGAACACTCCCCGCGGTTGCCCTGAAGCGGGATTCCCTGCCCGCTTGCGCGGGAAAGGCCAACCCATTCCGGGGCACGGACGACGAAAATGCCCGTGGCATTTCGTTTGCTTGCCGTACGCGGGTCTGGGCGTTGTGTTCGGATTGGCGTGCCCCCGGCGGGTTCTGACCGCGCATTCCGCCAAAAAGGGGCTTGCCGGCAACCCGGGCCGTGAGCCATCTTCATTCGCGTCCGGATTTAGGGAGGGTGCAAGGCCCACCCTGGGGTGTGTGAGCGAGGGCTCAATACACTCCTTGGCATCGCTGCGCCACGGCGCTACCCTATCGTTGGTCTCAGACACACGAACACGCTAGGTTAGGGACTCAAAGACAGAGTTAGCCGGGGCGCTCCGCAGCCATGTCATCCGCGCATGGCGCGCTTTCTTTTCCAACGCCGGAGCCGGCCCGGTTGCCGACTGCCTGCCGCGCTGGTTCCTTACGCCCAACGTTGAGGCGAGGCGTTCTCGCCGCAACCTTCGCGCAACCGGAGATCCCCAACGTAGCCTTCGGGGTCGCCGGCCATGAAGATTCGATTAGTTTCACGGGATCGTTCCGTCGAAAAGCTTTGCCGCGAGGGATTGGCAAAGTTTTGCGGCGCCGCATGGGACCTCTATCTGGATCCCGATGGCCGGATGGAAGAGGCGGTCGACCTATCGATTGTCGATCTGGATGCGCTTGCGGAGCCATATCGGAAATCCGAGCACAGTGACCGAACCGTTTCCATCTTGCTCTATAGCGAGGAACGACTGCGCGCTGTCAGGGGGCCTTTGCCAGAGGCTACGCTACTGCTGAAGCCGTTGCGGCGTGAGCTATTCCTGACGGCGTTGGGCTGCGCAATCGAACAGCAACAAACAAGAGAGAGCGCGACGCAGACCGGCGGGCAAGCCGGCGCGCCGGGCTCCGAGGGGTTACTGCTGCAGCAGGTGCTTGGCGCCAGTCTCGAGTTGCAGCGCTTCCACAACCGCCAGATGCATTTTCTGGAGCGCGGGCTGCACGATTTGCGCGCGCCGCTGACCGCGATCGAGGGTTACAACGGGCTGTTGCTAGCCGAGCGATTCGGACCGTTGACGGCGATGCAGCGCGAGAACCTGGGGCGAATGCAGCATAGCATCAGCCGGCTATCGCGCATGGCCACCGACATTTTTCGTCTCAGCCTGGGTGAGCGCGGCGAAGAGGGGCTCGATTTGCAACCCGGCGACCTTGCCGACCGCGTGCAGCAGGCGCTTCGCGAATTGATGCCTTTAGCCGGCGGCAAGCAGATCCGCCTCAGCGACGACATCGCGGCTCCGGCCGGACCGCTTCATTTTGACGGCGCGCAGATCGACAGCGTGCTGACGAACCTTTTGGGGAACGCCTGCCGCTTCACGCCGCGTCACGGTTCGATCACCGTTTGCGGATATTCCGTTTTCTGGGACCGCCGGCGCACCGAGGTTCATGAAGCCGTCGAGCAGGATCGGCGTTCACAGAACGTTCCCCAGCCCAACGCCTACCGCGTCGATATTCGCGACAGCGGACCGGGCGTGCCGGCCGAACATCTCGATTCGATTTTTGAGCCGTACACCTCCTATTGCGGGAGCCGGGACCGCGCTGGAGCGGGGCTCGGACTGGCAATTTGCCGCATGGTCATCAGCAGCCACCGGGGCCGGATTTTCGCCGAGCCGGCGGAGCATGGCGCGGTGTTTTCTTTTCTTCTGCCATTTGCGGAGCAGCCGGCGCGCCCGGAGCGCCTGCAACCGCAAACGGAATCGGACCACCCGAACGCCGCATGGCGCCCGGGCGTTACCGAGGAGACTGCATGATGAGGTCAGCGATTCTGGTCGCCGACGACGACCCCGAGGTACTGAGCTACCTTGAGACGGCGCTGCTCTGCCACAAGTATCCGGTGATCGCTGCCCAAGACGGCAACGACGTGTTGGCGCTGCTGGAAGAGAATCGCGGCTTGGTCGCGGCCGCGGTGCTCGATGTGATGATGCCATGCAAGGACGGTATTGAGACGCTGCTGGAAGTCCGGCGCCGCTTTCCCGAGCTCCCGGTGATCATGATTTCTGGCGCCTCCGATCCCGACCGCATCGTTGAGGCCATGAAGGCCGGCGCCCAGGAATACCTGATCAAGCCTGTCGCTCACGAAAAGCTGCTCGCCGCGCTGCGCAGGACGCTTGCCCTGGCGCCGCCCGCCGTTGGAACAGACGATGCGCCGCCGAAGCCGCGCACGACGCAAGTCAACTACGTGCAAGTCAACGCGCGGATGCGCGCCATCAGCGAAGCGTTGCGCAAAACGGCGGCCTGGAACGTTCCGGTGGTGCTGAGAGGAGAAAGCGGCGTTGGCAAGGAAGTGCTCGCGCGTGAGCTGCATCTGCTTTCGCCGCGCTCCGAAAAGGAATTCGTCAAGATCAACTGCGTCGCCCTGCCTTCCGAGTTGCTCGAAAGCGAGCTGTTCGGCTATGAGCGCGGCGCGTTTACGGGAGCTTTCAAAGCCAAGCCCGGCAAATTCGAAATGGCCGACGGCGGCACGATCCTGCTCGATGAAATTGGCGACATGGACCTCAAGCTGCAGGCCAAGCTGCTGCAGGTGTTGCAAGACGGCGAGTTTCACCGCCTGGGTGGAAAAGAACCGGTGCGCGTTGACGTCCGCGTGCTCGTCGCAACTCACCGTGACCTGGAAAAGTCGATCGAGGAAGGAACCTTCCGCGAGGACCTCTACTACCGCCTGAACGTCGTCAGCATTGAAGTGCCGCCGCTGCGCGAGCGCAAGGACGAGATTCTACCGCTGGCGCAACACTTCCTGGAAAAGCACAGCCCGCCGCACGCCAACCCGCTGCAGTTGACCGACGAGCTGAGGCTGGCGTTCCTGGAGCACGACTGGCCGGGCAACGTGCGCGAACTGGAAAATGCCGTGCGCCGCTACCTCGTTTTCGAAGACGCTCCGAGGCTGGCGCAACAACTCCTGATGGGCCGTTCGTCGCGTGGGACGCCGCGGCCTATCGACGAGAGCCGTTTTCGCGCTCCCGAGATCGCCGCTGCGCCCGAGCCGGCGCAGTCTCATCCGGCGGCCCAAGCTTATCCAGCCGCCCAAGCTCATCCGGCGGGCCTGTGGAAGGCGGCCGCGGCAGCCGGCGGCGTCGAGGGACAGTCGTCGGAGGGTCGCGCCAGTGGCGCCGAGTCCGGCTGGCCGAACGGGGCGAGCCGCTCGTTGCCGGTTGACGAATCGCTTCGCCCGCCGCTGCGTGATCGCCCGGCGGATCTCACTCCACCGGTCGGGTTGGAAACAGGCACCAGTCTTCCCGAACGCGAGCCGCGCCGCGAGTTGGATGCCCCTCTGCAAGGCGCTGGGCCAAGTAGTCTCGATGGGCTGACGTCGCGCTTGGAACATCTCGAGGATCTGCTCGGCCGATTGGTTTCGCAGGCTCCCGAAGCGCAGCCCGTTGACGAGACCACAGCGGAGGCGCAGCCCGCCGCCCAAAACGGGCAAGAGCTGGTCACGCTGGGCGAGCTGGACGACATACGCAACCAGGCGGAAACAGAAGCGATCCTGGCCGCGCTCGAAAAAACGGAGTGGAACAGGAAAAAAGCGTCCAGACTTCTCGGCACGGATTACAAAGCATTGCTCTATCGAATGAAAAAGCTAGGCATCGGCGAGCGCAACGACCAGCCGCCAGAAAGCTGAGTACTCGCGCACCAGCCGAATCGACGCACCAACAAAACGGATCAACCGATCAACGGATCAACCGATCAACGGAATCGGCCAATCAATGTCCGCTCGCCTGCTCCGACTCCAGTCCGGTATGAGCGCGAACAATCAGCTCGGTGTATTTGGCCTCGGCTGAGGGCTCCCTCGAAAGGAGCGAACCGGCAACCGCCGCGAGAAATCCCAACGGAATGCTGATGATCCCTGGATTACGCAGCGGAAACAACGTGGGCACTTGAAACAGTCGCCGCGCCGCCGCCGCGACCTCGGGTCCGTCAACGCCCATGAAGCTGGGGCTCACCAGGATCAACCCGATCGAAGAAAATAGGCCGACGGCGAGTCCCCAGACCGCGCCGCGTGTCGTGAAACGCTTCCAGAACACCGACAACACGATCACGGGCAGGTTCGCGGAGGCGGCGACAGCGAAGGCCAGCCCGACCAGAAAGGCGACGTTGGCGCCGGGCCCAAGGCCGATCGCAATCAGGATCGAAACCGCGCCAACCACGAACGCCGTGATCCGCGCCACGCGAACTTCTTCACCGGGCGAGCGCTCCGTGCCGCCGTGAATCACGTTGGTATAGAAGTCGTGCGCGAACGATGTCGAAGCGCTGATGGTGAGTCCCGCAACGACGGCAAGGATGGTGGCGAAAGCAACCGCGGAAATGAACGCAAAGAACACCTCGCCGCCGAGCGCCTGCGCCAGCGCCGGAGCGCTCATGTTGATGCCGCCGCTGTCATCGATCACGTTGCGCCCGACGATCGTCGCGGCCCCGAATCCCAAAAACGTCGTCATGACGTAGAACAACCCGATCAGGATCATCGCCCACAGCACGCTGACACGCGCGGTCTTCGCATCCGGCACGGTGTAAAAGCGAATCAGGATATGCGGCAAGCCCGCCGTGCCAAAGATCAGCGCCAGCCCAAGCGAAATCAAATCGAGAGCGCCGTAGGGCGGTTTGTAATAGAGGCCGGGATTGAGGAAGTTTTGCGTGACCGTTTCGCCGCCCGCCTGATAGGTCACCTGGCTGGTTGCGGTGAAGAACGCGCCGAAGTCGAAGTTGAAGTGCGCCATGACCAGCACGCTCAGCAACAGCGTCCCGCTCATCAGCAGCACGGCCTTGATGATCTGCACCCAGGTCGTCGCCAGCATGCCGCCAAAAACGACGTAGACGATCATCAGGATGCCGACGCCGGTCACCGCGCCAACGTAGCCCACGCCGACATCGCCGAGCAGCAGCCCGACTAGCGCGCCCGCGCCAACCATCTGGGCAATCATGTAGAACGTGCTCACCGTAAGCGTGGCGAGCGAGGCCCATGCCCGCACCGGCTTCGCGCGCAGCCGGTAGGCGAGCACGTCGGCCATGGTGTACTTGCCGGTGTTCCGCAGTGGTTCGGCGACGATGAACAGCACCGTCAGGTACGCGACCAGAAATCCTACCGAATACATGAAGCCGTCAAAGCCGTAGTAGGCGATCAGCCCGGCAATGCCGAGAAACGAAGCCGCGCTCATGTAGTCGCCCGCGATGGCGAGCCCGTTCTGCCAGCCGGTGATGCGCCTGCCGGCGGCGAAGTACGCGGCGGCGCCGTGCGAGCGCCCCGCCGACCAGTAGGTAATCACCAGCGTGGCCGCCACGAAAGCTAGAAACATGAACAATGAGATCGTCACGCTATTCCCTCCCCTGGCGGGCCAGCGCCTCGCGGACGATCTGGTCCGACATGGTGTCAAAGCGTGCCGCAACTCTCATGTAGAGGAACGCCAGCAACCAGGTCATGAAAAACTGCGAAAGAGCGAACAGATAAGCAAAATTGAGGACCCCGATTACCGGCCGCGACATCATTTCGGGCCAGTAGCCCACCAGGATCGGCAGCGCGAAATAGTAAACCAGAAACAGAATCGTCGCCGGCACCACGAAGCGCGCCTTGGCGGCCACCATTTCGCGGTAGATAGGGGACTGCGCGATGCGGTCCCACTCGGCGGCGGTCATCGGACGCCGCTCGGGTTGGGTATCAGCAGACATTTCCAGGCTCCAAACAGGCTCGCCAGCGGCGCGAAAACAGTCCGCCAGCCCGCTCGAGTCTTCCACGAAGACCCACATCAGAAACAAGCCAAAGCTGTCAGTCTACACGGAACCGCCGGTGGGCGAAACCTGCGAGGCCGGATCGCGTGTTCCCGCAAATGGGACGTGCCTGCCCGGCCCAAGCACATGCAGCGAACGTCCGATGACCGGTCAGACGGCCGATCCAGGCGCGAGTGGGACGACCCGAGGTGGCCGAGATCGGTGGCTGTCACCGATCGTCTGTCACCGATCGTCTCTATCTCTCTATTGGAGCCAGCGGTGGATGGTGCGATCGCCGATGCCGCTTTCGCGGCCGGTGGCGGTCACGGAGGGGGCTTCGAGCCGGGCGAAGAGGGCGCGCTGCTGGTTGGGTTTGAGCTCGCCGGGGTTGCGATCTCCAGGTTTGGGGCCGCCCGCCTTGGAGTCTATGGCGCCGGGTTCGGATTGGGAGTCTTCGAGTGGCGTGGTTTGGCAGGATTTGGCAAGATTTGGCATCGTTTGGCAAGAGATGGCAGGGATTCTCTTTGCGGCGATTTCTTCCTTGGTGTTTTCCCCCTTGGATTTGGATTGACTGGTCCGGAGTTTGTTGAGATGGCGGGTGTTTGCGGGCAGAGGGAGGGTGCGCTGGGGCTGAATCCCAGGTGTTTGGCTCCGCGCTTCACTTCGGTGTTTCGGAGTTGGGCCGCAGTGGTGCGGAGATCTGCTTCGGCCCTTCTGGTTCTATTCTAACGGGTGGAGCCAAGCGGTTTCGGGTTGGCGGCTGGTAAGTGGCTGTAAGGAAAGACTCGTGTCTTTCCTTGAGGGGCGTGACTGGGGACCGGGGCCTCTTTGAGAACTGAGGTGTCGCGGTTTTTCCGGATGATTTCGGGCTCTGACCTGCTCTGACCCCGATTGCGCCCGATTGCGCCCTATAACGCTGCGCGCGGAGGTCTGGGGCATCGCTAGCGGAGCTTCTGCTTACGGGTTCGCTCGCGGGAGCGAATGTCCTTGCGCAGCCAGTCGTTGACTACCATTCCAGCGGTGACGTTTTTCTCGCGGGCTCGTTCGTGGACGACTTTCGCGACGTCGGACTCCAGGTAGACCGGGATATTGAGTTCGGCGTCTGGCCGATAGAACTTGCCGCGCTCACCTTTCGAGAAATCGTATTCCCTCTTCATCGCTCAATATCCTCGTATTGCCTGGTCTCACTGTTGGTCGCCTTTCGGGCTGAGATCATCCGTATCTTCGCTTCGCCCGGCGAAACCTCTGCAAACGTATGGATCAAAACCAAGACCCTTCCTCGACTGTCGCTTCCAATCGTCACCCAGCGTTGTTCATCCTCGCTGTGGTCCTCGTCGAAGGCCGAAACGGCCAACGGATCCAGAAAGAGTTCGGCGGCCTACTCAAGGCTGACCCTGTGCTTACGCAGGTTTTCCCGCGCCTTACGCGCCACTCTAAATTGTATCGCGCCGATCTTCCGCCGATGGACGGCGAGCTTTTACTCGTAACGCAGGACGTCGGTTGGGTGCAACCCGCTGGCGCGGGCGGGCTGGCAGATCGGCCACACGTAGCGGCGCCGCC
>JBBDWJ010000290.1:0-5863 GCA_040902925.1 Bryobacterales bacterium
AGCGCGGCGGGCCGAGCGAGAGATCCGGGAAGGGAACTACCGCGGCCCGCTGCATGGCATTCCTTACGCCGCCAAGGACCTTTTCTATACCAAGGGCATTCGGACGACAGTTGGCTCGAAGATTCTGACGGACTTCGTCCCCGGCGACGACGCGACGGTCATTGAAAAGCTCAGCGCCGCGGGGGCGATTCTGATCGGCAAGGCCGGCTTGCACGAGTGGGCTTACGGCATCACGAGCAACAATCCTCACTTTGGATCCATTCGCAACCCATGGGACACCGAGCGTATTCCCGGCGGGTCGAGCGGCGGTTCGACAGCGGCTTTAGCGGCTGACTTGTGCAGCTTTTCGCTGGGCACTGACACGGGCGGCTCGATTCGCATCCCGGCTTCGTTTTGCGGGCTGGTCGGGCTGAAGGCGACGTTTGGGCGCGTGAGCCGCTACGGAGTGTTTCCGCTCGGCCATACGCTCGATCACGCCGGGCCGTTCGGCCGGACGGTCGAAGACGCCGCCTTGGTTTACCAGGCGATGGCGGGGTACGACGCGCGCGACACGAGCAGCGTGGACCGTGCGGTGACGCTGCCTGCGTTCGCGCCCGAGGCGCGGCTGGAAGGCAAAACGATCGGCATACCCAGCAGCTTCTATAACCAGGATGTCGAACCGGAGATCGAGCGCGCCACCAAGGAAGCGGTGACGGTCCTGCAAAAGCTGGGCGCCGCCGTCGTCGAGGTCAAAACGCCCGACATCGAGGAGTTCAACACGATCGCCCAGCTTATCCTGCTGGTGGAGGCGGCTTCGGTACACCACCGGCGGCTGGCGGAACGGCGCGCCGATTTCGGCGAAGATACGCGGGCTTTGCTCGAAGCCGGGCGATTCATTCTCGCCACCGACTATCTCGACGCGCAACGCCGCCGCCGCGAGTTCATGCGCGCTTTCAACCTGCTGCTCGAGCAAGTCGATGTGATTGTGACGCCCACCATCCCGATCACCGCGGCCAAGATCGGCCAAAAGACGGTCATGATCTCCGGGAAGGAATGGGACGTCCGGCTGGCGACCACGCGATTCATGCGGGCGCTGAATTTGGCGGGGCTGCCATTGCTGTCGGTGCCGAGCGGCTTCGATTCGGGCGGCATGCCGATCGGGCTGCAAATCATCGGCGCCCTGTTCGATGAGAAGACCGTGCTCGAAGTGGGCCATGCCTACGAACGGGCTACCGAGTGGCACAAGCGGCGGCCGCCGCTGGGCTAAGATCACAGAAACCCGCAGCGGTCGCGCCAAGTAGCTTTCCTCAGGCGTGGCCGATAAGAGAGAAAGTTCGGAGCTACGAGCACACCCCTTTGCCCAGGGCGTCCCTTCCCGTTCGCTCGCGGCTCGTTCCGATCCCGACGTTCAATGTCTACCGCCGGCCCAGTCCTGTTGAGTGTAAGCGACCAACCTAAGGTATTGCTGGTGGATGACGAGGCGACCGGCCGCCGCGTGCTCCGCCGTTGGATCGAGCGTGGATTTGACGGCAAAGTAGTCGAAGCGTGCAACGGGCTGGAGGCGCTGGAAGCCCTCGCCGCCGAGGAGTTTGACCTCGTGGTTCTCGACTTGCAGATGCCGGTGCTCGACGGCACCGAAACGTTATCTCTGATTCGTAGCGATCCCAAGTACGGGAACGTGGAAGTCGTGGTGGCAACGCAACTCGCCTCCGAGCAGAAGGTCCGCGACATCATCTCGTTGGGCGTCGCCGATTACATTCTCAAGCCGCTGCGTTACGGCGCGGTGGTCGAGCGTTTGCACCAGATCGTCAACCGGGCGCGCGAGAAAAGGAAAGAGCGCAGCCGCCAGAACGAACTGCCGGCGGTCCTGTTCGCCGACCCCGATCCGAACTTCTGCGATTTCGCGACCACGGCGATTGCCGGGCGGTTCCAAGGCATCGCGGTGCGCACGGCCTCTGAAACGGTGGTGCGAATTCTCAAGAACGAGCCCACGCTCGTGATGCTCTCGCCTCAGTTGCCCGGGCTACCGTTCGAAATCCTTGTCAAGAAGGTGGTCGCTTTGGCGAAGTCACGCCACGGCAGGGTTGGCCTGATCACCGACGCCCGCACCGACAATCTCGATCCGGCTTTCGTGGGTCAGGTCGTGCGGACCTTTGTCCCGGAGACTTTTTCGGCCGACATCGCGAAGTTGCTGGCCGGCGTGGCGGCGACCGGAGGGGAAGATCCCTGGCTCAAGGCGCTCGAACCGGAGATCACGAGTGCGCTGCGGCAGGCCTTTGGCATGATGACGGGTAAGGAACCGGTCGTTGCCGAGACGCCTGCCGCCGCGGAAGCAGAGCTTTTTGGGACGATCCTGCTCCAAGCCAAAAGCGGGGAGTTCGACCTGCGGATCGAGTTACAGTGCCAGCGTCCGTTTGCCGTTGCTTTGTGCAACACGCTGCTCGGTAAAGAGTCCGAAGATGCCGACCAGGCGGCGATTCAAAGCGGGCTTGGCAACATCCTGAGTTCTGTCGGCGGACGCATCCAGAACTCCTGCCAGACCCGCCGGATTGAGTTGACCCTCGGTTTGCCAGAGTTGCATGAGGCTCCGCCTGCCAAACTCGACCCGTTCTATACGTGGGAACAAAGCTTCACCTGGCAGGGTCCGTTGTGGTTCCGGCTGCGAGTGCTGGGCGCAGCGGGGACGGCGCGTCCCGCCGAAGCCCCTTCGGCCACGGCTTCCGCGGCAGCTCCCGCGGCTGGCGCCGTAGCTGGCGCCGTGGCTGATGCGTGCTCAACAACGCCGCCCCCCGGCTCGGCCGCTGACCCGGCCGCCAAAGCTGCGGCCGAAGGCGCTGAGCCCAGCCCGGATACGGACCCGAGCCAGGCCGGGGCGGCCCGCGTCGATGCCGCAGCGAAATCCAACGGCAACAATGACGGTTCGGCCGAAACTCGAGAAGAGGCGGTAGCCGAGGAAACCGTTCAAAAAGAAGCCTAAAGCACGGGCTGGCGCGCCATGTCACGGTTGTTCGATAACCGGACACCCCGGGCAGGCGGCATTGCGGTTCAGCTACATCGCAGCCTGAGGTACGGCTCAGCCAGCTCCCATCGCCAGCCTGGCTTGCAGGCGAACGGATGGCGGCGTCGAAACTCTGCGCGATTAACCCGCATATTTCACAAGGATTCGGCTGCGAGGCGTGATAAGCCCGCGGCTACTGCGTTGCGCTCGCCTACCGTGTTTCCGCCTTTACGCACATGTCGGCGTCGGGTGGCGGCACTCCCAATACCGAAGTGTCCATTGGGACTCCAGTTCCTGGATGGGAGGGGGTACCCCCACCGGGGAACGGTTCACAATCAGGCAGGAAATCGCGTTCCGCGAGACATACAGAGACGAGCCGGACTCGGGGCTCCGATCGCCTACGGCGGTTCCGGAATCCAACGGATGAAATTGCAGGCGTCGCAGGCTTACGGGCGCGCAAGCTGCGCTTCGACCCCGCGGCTCTCGCGTATAATGCACGTTAGGGTTGGAAGCAAACAGTAACGGAGGCCCAGTACAATGGCAAGCAATCTTAGCAGGCGAACATTTCTCGGGGGTGCGGGCGCGCTCGGTCTGGCAGCCGCCGCGGGACCTCTCCCAGCAGCCGTCGGCCCTAACGACCGCATCCGCGTCGGCATGGTTGCCGTTGGCGCGCGCGCGCAGCAGCTTCTGGAGGCGATCCAGGCGGTCGAGGGTACGGAAATCGTCTCGGTCTGCGACGCCTATACGGGGCGTATTGAGCGCGCTATCGAGCGGACTGGCGGGAAAGCCAAAAAGGTTCGCGACCACCGTGAAATTCTGGCCGACAACTCCATCGACGCCGTTACGATCGCGACGCCCGACCATCTCCACAAGCGCCATGTGATCGAAGCGCTCGAAGCCGGCAAGGACGTTTACTGCGAGAAGCCTCTCACCTACACCATCGACGAGGGTCTCGAAATCATCGCCGCCGTCAAGAAAAGCGGCAAGATGCTGCAAGTCGGCAGCCAGGGCATCAGCTCGATGCTGCAGAACAAGGCTCGCGATATCATCCAATCGGGCAAGCTCGGCAAGGTGACGCTGATTCGCGCCAGCTATAACCGCAACACCGCCAGCGGCGCTTGGATTTACCCGATTCCTCCTGATGCCTCTCCGCAGACCGTCAACTGGGACATGTTTCAAGGCTCGGCCAAGAAGCGGCCGTTTGACCTGGAACGATTCTTCCGCTGGCGCTGCTATGAGGAATACTCGGGCGGCATCGCCACCGACCTGTTCGTGCATCTTTGCACCACGATTCACCACGTCATGAACGCGAAGATGCCGTCGAAGGTCGTCGCGATGGGCCAGCTTTACCGCTGGAAGGAAAGCCGCGACGTCCCGGATACGATCAACGCCGTGCTCGAATATCCCGAAGGATTCGCGGTCAACTTAAGCTCGACGTTCAACAATCAGTCGTCGGCGGAAGCGGGGTTCCAGATTCTGGGCACCGAAGGCACGTTGACGATTGGCTACAGCCAGATGCGATTTGCTCCCGAGCGCGTTAACGAAGACAACGGCTGGATTACCGACAGTTGGGCGAGCGACTTACAGAAGAAGTACAACCAGGACCCGAAAATCCGGCAGGAAGAACAGCCCTGGACGAACGCGCCCGAAATCGTGACCGGCGGCGAGCAATACACCGAAGTCGGGCAGGGCGCCGACATTCTGCACATGGCGAATTTCTTCAAGAGCGTGCGAACGCGCCAGGAGCCGAACGAACCGGCTTTGATCGGCCATCGCGCGGCGGCTTGCGCCCACCTGATCAACGACTCGTCACGGAAAGGCCAGATGACTTTCTGGGACTTTGAGAAGGAACGGCAGAAAAGTTGATCCGTTGATCGGTTGATCGGTTGATCCGCTGGCTGGGACGGTGATTGGCTGGCTGGCATTTTGCGGTTTGTGAGTTTGGATTTGCGGGGGGGGCTACCCATGCGGATGATGGTTCTGCTGCTGGTTTCGGTTCTTGTTGGCGGGCTCGCGCCTGGGTGGTTGGCGGCGCAGAGCGCCAGCCCCGCTGATCAGGAGGCTATCCGCGAGATTGTCCAAAAGTACCTTGATTCTCGCGAGCAGCGTGATCCCAAATCTCTCGCTACTTTGTTTACTGATGACGTCGATCAATTGGTTTCTTCCGGCGTCTGGCGCCGCGGGCGCGAGGCGCTTGTTTCGGGGACCCTGGCCAGTTCGGAATCGAACGCCGGCAAGCGGGTTTTGACCGTCGAGACGGTTCGCCTCATTGCGGCGGACGTGGCCATTGCCGATGCGCGCTATGAGATCGTCGGCGCCGCCGGCGCCGCAACCCGCAAGATGTGGAGCACGTTTGTGATGAAGCGCGGCGATGCTGGCTGGCAGATCGCGGCGATTCGCAACATGCTGCCGGCAGGATCTTAGCTTAGGGGCGCTGATGCAATGTATCGGCGCTGCTGCCGCCCCTGGGGGCAGGGCGCAGTAACGTTACGTTGTAGCGGGGCCAGCCCCAACGGCGCCGCACGCCAGGTCCGAGGGCGTAGCACGCTACGCCCTTACGATCCCTTCCGCATTCGATCCAGCACCGCTTGTAGCTTCTCGCGCGCTGCTTGCGCTTCAGGATTTCCTTCCGCGGCCGGAATTTCCTTTTCCTCCAGTACATCCGCGGATATATCAAACAGGCGCCCATCGCCATATAACTTGAAGCGCTGATCGCGCGCGAACCGTTCGTGGCGGAAGCGCTCTTTGTCCCAGCCTGGGTGGGGGTTGTGATCGACCAGCACCCACTCGCGCGGCTTGCCCGGCTCGCCGCGGACTTGCGGCAGGAAGCTTTGGCCATCGAGAACCATGCCAGCGAGCGGCTTTGCTCCAGTGGCTTCGATCATC
>JBBDWJ010000290.1:5873-14537 GCA_040902925.1 Bryobacterales bacterium
CAGGTCATCGGTGACGCGTCCCGGAGGGCAGACGCCTTGCCAGTTCGCGATCAAGGGCACGCGCGTGCCGGCATCGGTCATGTAGCCTTTTCCGCCGGCGACGACCGTTTCGCCCTTTTGGGATTCGACCTCGCGCGGCGAGCCGTTGTCGCCGTAATAGAGAATCAACGTCCGCTCTCGCAGACCCAACTCTTCGATTTTCTTGACGACACGCCCGACGGCGATGTCCATGTACTCGACCATGTCTTTGAAGAAGCGCGGATCGTTTTGGAGACGGTCCCCGGTCGCCCACTCGGGGCTGTTCGGCGTCGGGTTGAATGGTCCGTGTGTCAGCGCCATCGGGTAGTAGACGAAGAACGGCTCGTCGCGGCGTTGCTCCATGAAGGCGTTGATGTGCTCGACATAGAGGTCGGGGCCGTACTGTCCCTCGCTGTCTTCAAGAAACTTGCCGTTGTCGAGAATCTTGGGGTTTGCGTAGCGCGAGCCCTTGTCTTCGGTGTGCTCGGCATGCCACAGAAAATAGTCGTCGAAGCCGGCCTGCTCGCCGCGCATCCCTTTGCCGCGCCACTCGGGCATGAAGTCGGGCGGGTTGTAGCTGTAGAGCTGCCACTTGCCCGCGATGCAGGTTTTGTATTCGGCGGCCTGCATCATATGGCCGAAGGTCTTTTCGTTGGGATCGAGAATGCCGAAGGCCTGCCAGTTGCGAAAGTTGTACTGACCGGTCATCAGTTGCACGCGCGTGGGCGTGCAGAGCGGCTGCGCGTAGGCGTGGTTGAATCGCAAGCCCGTGCGGGCCAGCTCATCGAGATTCGGCGTCTTGTAGGATGTGCCGCCGTAACAGCCGAGGGTTTCGTAGCCGAGATCGTCGGCCATGATGAGCACGATGTTGGGGCGCCCGGTTGCCGGCGGCCCCGATTCCGCCACGGATTGCTCGGAAGAAGAGCAGCCTGAAAGATGGGCGAGCCCAAGCGCGCCAGCTCCGAGGCCGGCGGATTTCAAAAAGTCGCGGCGGTTGTGTGTGAAAGGCATCGGTATCTCGCTCCCTGCGCGTCAGGCACCTGCCATTATACGCGGGCGAAGCTGGCCCACGCCCTTGCCGCAAGTCTTGACAACACCCGCTCTCCGCTGAGGACGGCGGCCCGGCAGCGATTGGGGGCCGTTGCTACCTCGCTCGGCGCCCCGTTGTTAGCTCATTAGCTGAGTGAAACTTTTGCGGCTTCGGCGCGGTGACCACTGCTTTACCAATCGCCGCGCACGTGTTGGTAGGCCGCGGCCGCGCTATGTGGCTGTCTAGTTCCGTCACGCGTGGCCGTTTTATTCACCTCTCGCGCCCTTTACTTGAATAGCGTTGGTAGTATGCCATGGGTATTACATGGTGCTAGCGTGGGCGTGCGTAAACACACGTTTTCGGATCACCGCGCTATGCGTCGGGGGATTTTCCGTTGAGCGCTTTTGCCGGTAAGTCCCTTTCTCTGTTTCGGTTATGGCTTCGCTAGCTAATTCTAGATACCAAAGGCAGCGATGTTTGGGCACGGCGGTTCTCGAATGCTTCACCGTCGTTCACGAGACCAACGTTTACAGCACTGGGACTAAGGTTTTGGAACTAGAAGGGAACTATTGGGCTATAGATCAACTAAGGCAAATGCTGTAGGATCGACCTAGTGAGGGTGGATAATTTATGAGGAATCATTTTATTGGCGTATTGGCGGTCCTTTCGCTGGCCGTGTTAATCGCGCCTTCGACGGCGCGTGGAGATACCATCACGCCGATCTTCTTTGACGGCTTCGAGGCGGACACGGGGAACATCCTTAATGCCTCGCTCGTCAACTGGAATATCGTTTCGGGATCTGTTGACGTGCTGTCGGGGGGGAACCTCTGCGGGTCGGCCGGCAGCAACTCAAACTGCGTCGATCTTGACGGCAGCGGCTTGTTGGCCGGCACCATCGAAACGAAAACAACATTCGCACTAGATCCGGGCACCTACCGGCTGAGCTTTGAGCTGGCGGGCGCAAACCGGCAATGGACGGGCTCGACGAACAACACGGTTGTCGTTTCGCTTGGCAGCTATTTCTCGCAGGCGATTACGCCTTTGCAGTGGGATCCGTTCGAGACGTACAGCTACGACATCAACCTTGTGAACCCCGGCGGCGCAAAGATCGGCTTCAGCCATTCGGGAAACGACTGGATCGGGTTGCTGTTGGACAACGTTTCGCTGGCGAAGGTGACTTTTGACCAGCCCGAAGTGATTCCGACGCCAACACCCGAGTCGGGAGGGTGGGAGTTGACGCTCGCCGTGATTGGACTGGCGGCTTTCGGGTTTCGCAAGACCTTGGTTGGAGCCGTGTCTCGCGGTTGAGATGGATCAGCCGGCGATCGAGCGGTCAGCGTGGAACAGACAACCCCGTCTGTTCCACCCGTGTGTTCTAGGCGGCTCTTCTTCCTGTCTCATCCGTGCCCACGCACTTCGCCGCTGAAAATGCGCTCGCTCCTGGACCATATAATGATGTCTATCTCATGTGGTTTCGGGCGAGGCAACTGTTCGTGCTGGTGCTGCTTGGCTGCTGCGCCGCGTTAGGCCAGCCGCAATCCGGCGTAGAGCCGGCGATAGCGGAGGCCGTGAATCTGGCGTCCTCGGGCAATCTGCAGCAGGCCGAGCAGATTCTACTACAACTCGAAAAAGAGCACCCTGGGCATTGGGAGGTTCGATACCGGCTCGGGGTAGTGCTGTTGCGCCAGCAGAAGACGGCGCTTGCCGGGGAACGCCTGGAAGAGGCGGCGCGGCTGGCGCCTCGTTCGGCGTTGGTGTGGCTGGGAGCCGCGCAAACCCGCTTGCAACTGGGCCGGCGCGACGAGGCGATCGCCGCGGCTGACCGGGCGCTCGTGCTGGCGCCGCGGGAGCCGGGTGTGGCGAGAGCGCTGGAGATGTTCTACTCGCAGGCAGGAGAGTTTGCCAAGGCCGCCGATCAGGAACTGCGTTGGGCGCAGGCATCGCCTCAGGACCGCGAATCGCCGGCGCGCGCCGCGGAGCTTTACCTTCGCGCCGGCAACGCCGGCCAAACCATTCAACTCGCGGAAAAGATCCTCGAACGCGGCGACAGCGCAGCCGTACGCAACCTGCTAGGCCAGGCGTACCGGCTGAAAGGCGATTCCGCGCGGGCCGTTGAGGAACTGCAGAAAGCGATTGCGCTGGACTCTGGCAACGCTGCCTACTATGCCGACCTAGCGCGGCTCTTTATTGATCACCGCACGCCGCAGCCGGCTGTTGTGACCCTGCAACAGGGCCTGCAACGAAATGCCGATCAGCCGGAGCTGCTGCGGCTGCTTGGCGTGGCCTACTATGGCACGGGGGACACGGGAAAGGCGCTCGATGCTTTCCTCCGCGTCATCGAGCTACAGCCCGACTCCGAGGTTGCCTACGCTTCGCTCGAAACGCTTGTTCCGGACGCCGGCACCCGGCTGCCGGAAATTGTGGAGCGGCTGCGCGTATTCGCTGAACGCAAGCCTTCTAACCCGGCTGCGTATTTTTTGCAAGCCAGGGCGCTGCAGGCCGGTTCCCCGGACAAGGCGGCGGAGATCCGCGCGCTGATCGAGAAAGCGATCGCGGTGGAGCCGGCGTTTTGGCCTGCCCACTTCGAACTGCACAAGATCTTGTTGGAGAGGGGTGACACCGAAGCAGCGGCGCGCGCTTTGGAAAAGACTATCGAGCTGAATCCTGACTACGCCGCGGCTCATTACAGCCTGGCGCAGGTCTACGCGGGGCTCGGGGATCGCGAGCGCGCCCGCCACGAGCGGGAGATTCACCACACCCTGGCCACCCGTCAGCGGGAAGCCTCTGAACAAAGACGTCAGGATACGCCGCGGCTACCTTACACGATTACGGAACGCTGACGCGGATTGCCTCGCGGCATGCTGGAGAAGGCAAATCTAGCCGCGGATGCACGCCGATGGACGCAGATCATTCGCTTTCCGCTTTCGTCTATTTGCGCTCAACCGCGGATTGCAAGTTTTCAGTAGCCTGCTAGCGGCCTGTTCCAAACGGCGTTTGCTTCTCTACGCCTTTGCCTTCGCGAATGGTGACCACGTTTCCGGCGGGAACTTTTGCGAACTGCTCGGTGGAACCATTTGGCCAGCGGACTTCGATACTTTCCGCAACGCTGGCCGAGCCCAAGCCGAAGTGCAGGCGAAAGTCGGACTGCGAGGCGTAACTCGATCCGCTGCGGACCTCATCGACCTGCCGCAAACCGCCCGCCTCGACGGTTACTCGCGCGCCAATAGCGCTGCGATTGGAACGAGTGCCGAGCAGCTCGATCAGCAAGGCGTTGCCTTTCTGGCCTTCGTTTCGCAGCAGCGAGGGCGGCGCGTTCATGTTGGAAACAACGATCTCTGGCGAGCCATCTCCATCCAGGTCTCCGATCGCCATGCCGCGCGAAACGGCGCCCGCTGAGAGGGCCGATCCCGCTTTTGCGGTCACGTCGCGAAAAGCGCCGTTGCGCAGATTCCAGTAGAGCAGCTTGCTCTGAGGATAGTCCTCACCGGTTGCCGACCCGCTCAGTTCCGGGTAGATGTGGCCGTTGACGGCGAGAATGTCCTTCCAGCCGTCGTGATCGAAATCGAGAAAAGCCATGCCCCAGCCGACGTATTTCGTATGGACTCCGAGACCGGCGGTAATCGTAGCGTCTTCAAAAAACCAATCGCCGAGATTGCGGTAGAGCGTCGAGGTTTCGTCCATGAAGTTCGTTTTTGCGATGTCGATGCGGCCGTCGTTGTCGAAGTCGGCCGCCGCGACGCCCATGCTGCCTTCTTCCTGGCCGGCGTCGCCGTAGGCGGTACCGGCTTCGACCGAAACGTCGGTGAACGTGCCGTCGTGATTGTTGCGGTAGAGAATGCTGGGCGTTGAGTCGCACGCGACGTAGATATCGGACCAACCGTCGCCGTCAAAATCGGAGGCGACCGCGCCGAGCGAATAGTGCAGGCCTTGCAGGATAATGCCGGCCTTCTCGCTCACGTCGCGAAAGCGGCCCTCGCCTTCGTTGTGATAGAGCAGGTTCGTTCCTGTCGGAAAACCTTTGGGGCCGCAGAATACCGCCACGCCTTTCCAGAAGCAGAAGGGGCTCGATCCTGGCGCGACCGCCTCGCCGGCTCGGAACTGAACGTAGTTCGACACAAACAGGTCGAGCAAGCCGTCGCGGTCGTAATCGAGAAATGTGCAACCGGTTCCCCAGCGCTCGCCGCTTGTGGGAAGCCCGGCTTTCTGCGTGACGTCTTGAAACTTTCCATCCGCGTTGCGGTAGAGCCGGTTGAACCCGTAATAGGTGATGAGCAGATCCGTATGGCCGTCGTTGTCGTAGTCGCCGGCGCAGACGCCTTGCGCCCATCCACCGCCGTTCAGCCCGCTTGAGGCGCTAACGTCCTCCAGGCGGCCTTCGCCGGTGTTGCGATAAAGGTAGTGGTGGGGTTGCGCCTGGCCTTCGGGTATCTCAAAACGCGTTCCGTTGACGAGCAGCACGTCGCGCAAGCCGTCGTTGTTGTAGTCGAAGATCGCGACGCCGTTGCCGGTCATCTCAAGGATGTAGCGTTTCGTTTTTTCGCCCCCGTAGACGTTTGGGCCGCTGAGGCCCATGGACGATGCGGCCTCGCGAAAGTCGATTGCCGGAGTGGCCAGGTCAACGGCGGCTTTGGCGGAAGAGCGCGGCGTTACCTTGGTGGAGCTGCCCATGCCTTGGGCTTGTACCTTGGGATGGAACGCGAGAAGGAGAGCGATCGCCAGCGCCAGTCGAGTGGTTGCCGCCGGCGAAAGCCGTTGGCCGGGGGACTCCGACACCAGGCCGGCTGGCGCGTGAGGCGGCAAGGTCACGTGTCAGAATATCACGCGGCCGTTGGCGGGATTGCGGCGGATGGGTAAGCAGGTTCCCGCTGTGGCGCACCAAAAGTGCCGGCCCCCTTCCGTCCGCGGAAAGGGGCCGGGTTGCCGGCCTGGGGTTTTGCAGGCCGCGCGTTCAGAACAGCAGCTTCAACGCAAACTGAACGAGCCTTGCATTCACTGTGGTGCCGCGGATCGTTCCATAGGCCGGCGAATCCAGATTTGTGGTCGGACCGCCGAAGTTGGCGTGGTTGAGAAGATTGAAGAACTCCGAGCGGAATTGCAGCTTGAAGCGCTCGGTGATCGGGATGTCCTTGAACAGCGAGAAATCCACGGTCCACTGGCCGGGTGCGCGGAACATGCCGCGGCCGGCGTTGCCGAAGGTAAACGGCAGCGCTTTCGAAAACGCGTCCGGGTTGATGTAGTGGTTTAGGTTGTCTTTGGTGGAACCGCCGTTCACGTCGGACATCAGCAGGGGCACTCCGGCGTTGACGTCAGAGACAATGTTCGACGCCGTGGTGGATACGATCGAGCCGCCGATGCCACGGCCGCTATCGCGATTGGTGACCGTCAGCGGCGTTCCGGTCTGCGCGACGAGGAAGCCGTTGAATGACCAGTTGTTCAACAACGCCTTGCCGGCGCCGCTGGTGAAGGCGCTCGGCAGATCGTGATTGAACACAAAGCTAAGCCGATGGGCGCGGTCGAAGTTGGCCGGCCCGCGGGCGCGGCTCAAATCGTTCCACGGCGACGGAAAGCTGTTGGTCTTGAAACGGCTGCCTTCGTCCCCGTTGCCAATCGTCTTCGAAAACGTGTAGGAGAGTTGGAACGTGGAACGCGCCAGGCGCTGCTTCAAGGTAGCCTGCAAAGAGTGATAGGTGGAGCTCAGGTTCTGGTTGACGAAATTGAAATCGCCGAACCCCGGGTAGAGCCGCACCAGCTTTACGCCCTGTTCCAACGGTGCATTGAGCCCGCCCTCGGGCACCAGGTGATTGGGATTGATCAGCCCGTTCAAGTGAGTTCCCTTGGTGCCGACGTAAGACACCTCGGCCAGCATGTTGCTGGGCAGCTCGCGCTGCACCGCGAAGTTATACTGCCAGGCGTTGTCGGTGAGGACTCTTCGCTCCGTCGCGCGATAAGTACGTGTTTCGGTGGGACTCACCGGAAACGGAACCACGCCCGATTCATGGCCGGGGTCCTGATAGGTAAAGTGATCCGGCGTCGAAATGGAACAGGTCTGCCCCGCGATCGTGCAGTCGGAGCGGATCTCGGTGAAGGTGGGCGGATTCGAGAAAGCCTGCTGCGCGATCTGGCCGGTGCGCAGATCGAAGAACAGCCCAACGCCGGTGCGCACGACCCACTTGTCGGTGAGGCGCCAGGCGATGCCGATGCGCGGCATGATGTTGTTCCAGTCGCCATCGACGGTGTTGTGGGGAACGCCGTTGACGCCGCCCTGGACGAGGCCGGTGCTTTCGAGCGTGCCGTCGAGGCCACGATAGTTTTCGGGCCACCAGCTCACCATGTTCAGATTGTAGGCGGCCGCCTGGAAATCGGCTTCGTAGCGGAAGCCCCAGTTAATGGTGAGGCTCTGCGTTGCCTTCCAATCGTCGTTGAAAAAGAAGCTGTAGTAGTTGCTCCGCATCTTCAACTGGCCGCCGATATCAAACTCGTCGCTTGACCCGAACGTGGTTTCGCGCGGCAGCGTGAGCAGATAGTCGGCGTACTCGTCGCCGGCGGCGCCGCCCTGGCTGGTGCCGAAACCGTTAAAAGTCCAACGGCCGCGGCTCGAGAGGTTGTTCTGCGGGTTGAGATCGGAAAACTGCCACTCCGCGCCAAACTTGAAGTTGTGGCTGGCGCGGGTCCAGGTGAATGTCGAGCCCGTGGTGTAACGGTCGATGTAGTCGGACCAGTTGGAGTCGTTGCCGAAATTGCCGAGGTAGTTGCTGATGACGATGCGAGGCATGCCGGCGGCCTCTCCCGCGAAGGTGACTCCCGGGATGGGCTGCATGCCGACCGAAGTCGGGTCAGTGCTGTTCTCGCCCTTGGTGTACTGGTCGGTGTAGTCGCCGCTGCCGCGCACTTCCATCACGAAGGTCGGCGTAAACACGTGCGTGTAGGTGAGGCCCCAGGTGTGCTTCTCGCGGTTGGCGAGGTTGCCGAAGCCGCGCGGCCCGCGGTTGAACGGGTCGAGGTCTTCCTGGAAGCTTTCAAACCAGCGGGCGTTAAGGGTATCGCGATCTCCGAAGCGATGATCGATCCGCACGGTGTACTGGTCGAGATCGGTCGGCTCGGTGGCGAAGTCCTGAAAGTTGTCTATCGAGCCCGGGTCGTTCAGGTTGGGAAGGGGAAAGAAGGCCTCCTGGATGTTGTTCGACACCGGGTCGATGCGCGAAGAAGGAATGGTGTTGTTGGGGAACAAGGCGCCGGACAGCGGGTCCCATAGCGTAGTGTCGCCGAAGTTGCCGGCGCGCTGCTCGGCCGTCGCCACGCGCCTGCGGAAGCGCGCGCCGTTGCCGTTCGCGTTGCGCTGCCGCGAGCTTTCCCAGCCGGCGAAAAAGAACGTCTTGTCGCGGATGATGGGGCCGCCAACGTTGCCGCCGAACTGGTTCTGGACGTTCACTTGCCGCTCGGGGCTGAAGTAAGGGCGCGCGTTGAGCTTGGTGTTGCGCAAGAACTCATAGACGCTGCCATGCAGCGAGTTCGTGCCGCTGCGCGTGGTCACGTTGATGACCGAGCCCTGGTTGCGTCCGTATTCGGCGCTGTAGAGGCTCGTCAGCACTTTGAACTCGCCCAGGAATTCGATACTC
>JBBDWJ010000291.1:0-11226 GCA_040902925.1 Bryobacterales bacterium
ATCAACACTCGCATCGCGCAGTATGAGATGGCTTATCGGATGCAGACGTCGGTGCCGGAGCTGACGGATTTGTCGGCCGAGCCGGAGAGCACTTTTGCACTCTATGGCGACGATGCGCGCGAGGCGGGAAGCTTTGCGGCCAATTGCCTGCTGGCGCGGCGGCTATCCGAACGCGGCGTGCGATTCATTCAGCTTTATCATCGCGGCTGGGATCATCACAACGATTTGCCCAAAGGCATCGAGAGGCATTCCAAGGCGACCGATCAAGCTTGCGCGGCGCTGCTCACCGATCTCAAGCAGCGCGGCTTGCTCGAAGACACGCTGGTGATCTGGGGCGGGGAATTCGGGCGCACCGTTTACTGCCAGGGCCGCCTGACCGGCGATAACTACGGCCGCGATCACCATCCGCGGTGTTTCACGATGTGGATGGCCGGCGGCGGCATCAAGCCCGGCATCTCGATCGGCGAGACGGACGAGTATTCCTACAACGTGGTGGCGGACCCGGTCCATGTGCACGATTTGCAAGCGACCGTGCTGCACTGTCTCGGCGTCGACCATACCAAACTGACCTACAAGCACCAGGGCCGGGCGTTCCGGCTGACCGATGTGGCGGGGAACGTGGTGAAGAAGGCGCTGGCCTGAGGTCAGCGGTCTGGCCGCAAGGAGATGATCGGGTCAATTTTTGTGGCCGGGCACGCTGGAATATAGGACACCAGGAACCGATAGTCCCTCGCCCAAGGTGCGCCACGACAGGATAAAGCGCCATACTCGCATCTCAGCCCTCCTCGGCCGGCCACATCACCTGCCCGATGGCGCGCGCCAGTTGCTTCCACTTGGACTCCTCGGCCGCGAGCTGCTTTTTGCCTTTGGGCGTGAGGCGGTAGTATTTGAACTCGCGGTTGCGGTCTTTGGCGGTTTCCCATTTCGAGGCCAGCAGACCCTTGCGTTCCAGGCGGTGCAGCGCCGGGTAGAGCGAGCCGTGCTCCACCTGCAGCACTTCGTCGGTCGTCCGCTGGATGTGTTTGGCAATCTCGTGCCCGTGCGCGGGTCCGAACAGCAGCGTGCGCAGGATCAACATGTCGAGCGTGCCTTGCAGCAGATCCACGCGGTCGGGTGGTTTGTTGGCCATGGTAGATATTCTACCCGGAATTGCTCTTTGAGGGTAGACGGTCGACCATGGACGGGGTTAGCCGGACCGGAAAATATTTATGGAGGGCAGGGAGTCCGCGGCCCTGCGCGGACTGGGCCGGGCGCCCGCGCCCGCGAGGATTTCTCCAGCCGGGCGCCACGCGGCCCGCCATGGCGCGGCCTCGCTGCTCGTGATGGCGCGGGCCCGTCTGCTCGGCGATGGGGGCGGCCGAAATGGCAAGATGGAACGTATGGTGACCCTGCGCTGCACACGAAAGCTGCAGAAAAAACTGCGCGCTTCCGAGGTTCCGGAAATCGGGCCGTTGACGACGGTTCTCGGCGACTGGTATGGGGACATTCTCTTCACGCGCCACGCACGGCTGCTGGTCTTCGTGAGTGAACAGTCGCGCCTGGCGGTCCTGCTCCACGCCCGCGATTTTCCAACCTTGGAGGAAAGGTTTCGCGCCGGCGTGGTTGCGTTGTTGAGACATTTGGGAGTTTCGGAGGAGGCCATCCGCCGCGAGGAGGCGGCCATGGCTGAGATAGTCTATGCGCCAACGCGCAACCGCAGCCTGCTCGGAACGTTGAATGACTACTTTCGCGCGCTCCCGTTGATGATCGAGGACCGCCCCACGGTGACGTTGACGCAATACGCACTGCGCCTGAGTAAAACGCTCTGCGGGCCCATGAACTATGAACGCCCCCGTGACGTAGCAATGCGTCTGATGAGTGATTGGCGCATGGAGAGCTTCGCGCCCCGAGTGCAATGACTTGAGTGCAAGACCACAACGCAGTGGCCCGAGCGCCGTGAGAAGCCGTACGACTTGCCGAGCGCGCTGTACCAAGGCACGCCAACTCCCCGCCGCTAAGCAGTGAAGTTTTTAAGCAGTGAAGTTTAGCGCCCGGCGGCAATGCCCCTCCAATCGCTTGGTTATCGCTTGTAACGGCGAGGCTGGCCGGTGCGCCATTTGTTTCCATGGGAGGCCGTACGGCGATTGCGTGGAAGCAATCGTTGACGTATACTTCCAGGACCAACGGAAGCGCCCTCCGGTACGGACATACTGCAAACGAATCTCAAATTACAGTTTGGAACCCATGCTGCAAGGGAAAGGATCGGAATGAGAGCGAAGAGAACTGTGTTTCTAGTGATTTTGCTGACAATGACTTTCTCGTTGGCGCTCGCGCCAGCGCAAGAGAAGACCCTGCGCGAGCCCGACGTGATTTACGTACCCACGCCGCAGGAAGTCGTGGATGAAATGCTAAAGCTCGCAGGGGTTCACAGCGGTGATATTGTGTACGATCTTGGCTGTGGAGACGGGCGTACCGTCATTACGGCCGCCAAGGAATACGGAGTGCGCGCGGTCGGCATCGACATCAACCCGGAGCGCATCCAGGAATCGAAGGAGAACGCGCAGAAGGCCGGTGTGACCGACAAAGTCGCCTTCCGCAACGAAGACCTCTTTGAGGCCGATATCAAAGAAGCAACGGTGGTTACCCTCTACCTGTTGCAGTCGCTGAACGTGAAGCTCCGCCCGAAACTGTGGGCGGAACTGAAGCCCGGCACGCGCGTCGTCTCGCACGCCTTCGACATGGGCGATTGGGAGCCCGAGAAGCAGATCGAGGTGGATGGCCGCCGCGTGTTCCTATGGCGGGTTCCGGCCAGGACGGCTAGGGCCAACTAGCGGAGGGAGGCCCTTTCGGGGGCCCGTTCCGCCGTCGGAAGTCCAGTTAGGGCCGCGTTAAGGGCGTAGCGCACTACGCCCGCGGCCCAACCACGGCAAAGGCCTCTCCCGCGCGCTGCGCTCGGGTTCGACAGGCCGGGCTCACGGCGCGCTGGCCTGCCGCTGCATCGCCCGGGCGGGTGAGCCGCCGACCATGGCGTGATCGGGAACATCCTTGTTCACCAGCGAACCCGCTCCGATGACGCTGGACACGCCAACTTTTATGCCGTCGATCAGCACGGAGCCGATGCCCACGCAGGCCCGGGCGCCGATTTCGCAGCCGCCCGCAATGTTGGCTCCGGGCTGAATCGTTACGTAGTCGCCGATCGAAGTATCGTGGCCGATCAACACGCCCCGGTTGACTCGCACGTGGCGGCCCAGCGTCGTATGCGCGGCGATGATCACTCCGGGGCTTAGAAACGTACCTTCCCCAATGGTGCTGGCCGGCGAAACGTGCGCCTTGGGATGGATCACCCTCGCGAACGGCATCCCAAAGCCGGCAACCTGTTGTTGATCGAGCCGCCTTGCCTGATGTTTCACCAGCCGCACGGCCGGGGTTCGCAAAGCCGCTGGCTGCAGACCGAGTGGCATTCCTTGTACGAGCGTTTGTGGAAGCCAAACGCGCCGGCGAGCCGCTCGTGATCAATGGTCCGGATTGGGGGCTGCCGAACGAAAGCCTGGAGGAATGGATACTGGAGCCCGGCTCCGCGCGGTGTGGAAGCAGCAGGCGTCGATCGGATATCCTTGTTGGCATGGCCGCAAAGAAGGGCTACTGGCTCGTAAAATCGGAACCATTCAAGTATTCCTGGGAGCAGTTCGTCAAAGACGGCGAGACGACCTGGGATGGGGTTCGCAACTATCTGGCGCGCAACAATCTCAAGGCGATGAAGAAAGGCGATGAGGTGCTTTTCTACCACAGCAACGAAGGGCTGGCCGTGGTAGGCATTGCCAAGGTGAGCAAGGAGGCTTTCCAGGATCCCAGCACCGATGACGAGCGCTGGGTGGCGGTGAGCCTTAAGCCCGCCAAGGCCCTGAAAACACCGGTGACTCTCGACGAGATCAAGAAGGACAAGAAGCTGCAGGATATGATGCTCGTTCGGCAGGGGCGGCTGTCGGTCGCCGCGGTGACCGAGGACGAGTTTCACACGATCGTCGACCGCGGAGGAAAGAAGAGCTAAGTGGGATTGACAATCTGTCTGTCCGCGCTTGCGCTGGACGTGAAACTGCTTCACAGGTTTGGCAACCGCGCGTGAGATCCCCTCCCGGCAGCCTGCTAGTCTAGAAATCCGAACGGAGGCGCCCGATGTTGTCCGTCTTTTCCTCACCAAGCCGTTACACGCAAGGCAAGGACGCCACCGAAGCTCTGGGCTCGGAGATGAAAAAGCTTGGCCTCGACGGGCCTGCGCTGATCGTCGCCGGCAAGTCGGCCGAGCGCCTGTTGGCGGAAACCTGGGCGCGCAGTCTTGGAGGCAAGCGCATCGCGTTTGCCGTGCACCGTTTCAGCGGCGAATGCTCGACGGCGGAAATCGAGCGCGTCATGACGGCGGCGCGGCAGCAGCAAGCGCAAGTCATCGTCGGAGCCGGAGGCGGCAAAGTCCTCGACACGGCGCGCGCCGCCGCCGACGGCTTGAATCTTCCCGTAGTCAACTGCCCGACGGTCGCTTCCAGCGATGCTCCCTGTAGCGCGCTGTCGGTCATCTACAACGACGACGGCGTTTTCGAGGAGTACCGCTTCTATCGCAAGAATCCCGATCTGGTGCTGGTCGACACCCAGGTAATCGCGCGGGCGCCGGTGCGGCTGCTGGTGGCCGGCATGGGCGACGCGCTGGCAACGATGTTCGAGGCCCGCACTTGCGTTGAAGGACACGTCAAGAACATGCGCGGCGGCGCGTCGACCCAGAGCGCCCTGGCGCTTGCGGAGTTGTGCTACCAGACCCTGCTGCGCGACGGCTTACAGGCTCGCCTGGCCAACGAAAGCCGCGCCGTCACGCCGGCTCTCGAGCGTTTGATCGAGGCGAACACGTTGCTCTCCGGCCTCGGTTTTGAGTCTTCGGGATTGGCCGCGGCCCACGCTGTCCACAACGGCCTCACTGCTGCTGCTTCGACCCATCCTTACTTTCACGGCGAGAAAGTCGCCTTTGGCGTCCTGGTGCAACTTGTGCTCGAGGGCAAGCCGCGCGACGCCGTCGAAGAGGTGCTGCGTTTTTCAACCGAAGTAGGCCTGCCGACGACGCTTACCCATATAGGCCTCGAAGAGCCTTCGCCGGAAACCCTCGAGAGGGTCGCCATGCGCTCGACCGCCGAGGGCGAGACGATCCACAACGAGCCCTTCGAGGTTTTGCCTGGCATGGTCGTGGACGCGATTCGAGCGGCCGATGCGCTCGGCCGGGAGTTCGGCAAGCGTAACCGCGTTGTGTTCGCGAGAACGGCGGGACGAAGTTAGCAGCGACCACGTATAGACCAAGATGGACACGGATAGAATGGAGTTGGGCCGGTGGCTTCCACTCTCTCCGCCCGGCAGCGCACATCCCACACCAGGAAAGCTTGCATGAAGATTTTGATGGCGGCCTCGGAGGTCGAACCCTTTTCAAAAACCGGCGGCCTGGCGGATATTCTCGGCGCGTTGCCGCCGCAACTGGCGAGCAGGGGCCACCAGGTAAACGTGGTATCGCCGTTCTATCGCTCGGTTCAACTCTCCGAGCCCGCCGTGTGGGCCGATAATCTCAGTATCACTCTTGGACCTGACGCGCACGTTGTTCGGGTCCTCACGGTGGCGAACGACGGCGTCACGTATTACTTTGTCGACTACCCGCCGTTTTTCGGCCGTGATGGGTTTTACGGTACGCCGGCAGGCGACTACGCCGACAACGCCTACCGCTTTTTGCTTTTTTCGAAGGCGGTCATCGAGATTGCGCGCGTTACGTCGCCGGATGTGATTCATTGCCACGACTGGCAGACGGGCCTGGTGCCCGCGCTGCTCAAGACCGCCCATGCCGCCGACCCGGTTGTGGGTGGCGTGCCGGTAGTTTTCACGATCCACAATCTGGGTTACCAGGGCAGCTTCGACGCATCACTGATGGGCCCGCTTGGACTGCCGGCCGGTTTGATGAGCGTTGACGGCCTCGAGTTTTACGGGCGGCTGAACTACCTCAAAGGCGGCTTGGTCTTCGCCGACGCCCTCACCACTGTCAGCGAGGCCTACGCGCGTGAAATTCAGACTCCGGAATTCGGCGCCGGCCTGGATGGGCTGCTTGCCTGGCGCGGCAGCGTGCTGACGGGCATCCTCAACGGCGTGAACTACGAAAGCTGGGACCCTCGCACCGACCGGCTCATCGCCGCAAACTACTCGGCCGACAACCTGGAAGCCAAGCAAGCATGCAAGCGTGATTTGATCGACACGTTTGGCATCACCAGCGGCCCGGACCGTCCTCTCATCGGCATGGTCTCGCGTCTCGCCACGCAGAAGGGCTCCGACCTTGTAGGAGTGGCCGCGCAGGACTTGATGGCGATGGATATCTCCATAACGGTGCTCGGGGCCGGTGACGCCGTTTACGTCGATCTGTTCCGCAGCCTCGAGCAGCGATTCCCGGGCCGGTTCGCGATGAAGGTGGCGTATGACGAGACGCTGGCGCATAAGGTTGAGGCGGGCGCCGATATGTTCCTGATGCCGAGCCGCTACGAGCCCTGCGGCTTGAACCAAATGTACAGCCTGCGCTATGGCACGCCGCCGGTGGTCCGGGCGACCGGCGGACTCGACGACACCATCGAGCCTTACGACCCGGCGACGGGAAAAGGCAACGGCTTCAAGTTCCGCGAATACACCGCGCCGGCCATGCTGGCGGCCGTGCGAGCGGCGCTCGATGTATATCAAAATCGCGCGCAATGGCGGCAACTGATGAAAAACGGCATGGCGCAGGACTTTAGCTGGGCCCGCGCGGTTCCCAAGTACGAACAGATCTATCAGAGGGTGCTTAGGCCCGTCGGCGCCGGGGCGCCCGAGGCCAGCGGATCGGCCTCGAAAAAGGATCTGCTAACCTAAGGGCAGAGGTTGGTCCTGGACGCAACGTTTCGGGCGCCAAAATTGAATCTTTTCGGATGCTGAGCGCATCCATAAGACCGTCGGGTGAGGTGTTGGCTTCGAATCGTTATGACCGGCGCCGCCTGACCACGTTATAGGGTTGACAACCGCACAGATCAAAAAGGGCTTCGGAGGCATTGCATGGCAGGAGCGAACACGCTGAATTTTTCGGACGATACGTTTGACCAGGACGTATTGCGGTCAGAGGTCCCGGTATTGGTGGACTTCTGGGCGACATGGTGCGGCCCCTGCCGCATGATGGCTCCGGTCATTGACGATGTCGCCTCCGAGTACATCGGCAAGGCCAAAGTCGGGAAGCTCGATGTGGATCAGAATCCCGGGGCGGCGAGCCGCTTTCAGGTGCGCGGCATCCCCACGCTGCTGCTGTTCAAGGGCGGTCAAGTCGTCGATCAGGTAGTTGGCGCGGTTGGCAAAGACAAACTCTCGGCGATGCTCAACAACCACGTGTAAGCAGCGATTCCCATCAAACCCACTCGCGGGTCTCTGGCACTTCGAGACCCGGTTTCGGCACTGTGAACGAGTAGTTTGCAGTCATGCGCCGCTTTGCAACGCAGCCACGATCTGATCCAGATGGTGCTGGTTGTGACTCGCCACCTTCTCAAATTCATCCTTGAGCGTGCGTACTCCGGTTTCGCTGTGCACGAATTCGAGATGCCCGCTTTGGCGATAGTGCCGTTGCGCGTAGTATAGAATTCCCGCGCGAGTGGCCTCGTAGAGATCCCGTGAAATGCGAAGCGGCCGCTCCGTGTAGGCCAGCCGACTGGCCCAAGCATCCTGGTCGAACGCCCAGATCACCGGACGGGGCTCACTGATCACCCGCCGAATGCGATCAAACAACACTGTCTCCGCGTCGCACAAATGGTGCAGCAGTTCTCTGACGCTCCATTTCTCCGGAGCATATCGGCGAGCTAGCGACGGCTCGTCGAGATCGAAGTGCTTCAAGGTCTCCGCTTGCGTGTGTTCAAGTTGCTCGATCAGCGTCATGAGTTCTCCGCGTACGTTGCGTCGGGGCGTCCAGAGCAATGTATGAGTTGTAGAATAGCTCGCGGCAGCGAGCACAAGTAGCGACAGGCGCTCACGCCTGTCCTCGCGGCGAAGCGGCGAGCTTTCTGTTCCCCCAGCCGAGTCTCTAGAGCGTTGCTATTCCGGTTAGCAGCCTCAGGCCTTCGGCCTGCGGTAGTTGACAAGATAGGGTGGCGCCGCGATCGACGCCGGCAAAAGCTCATCCGGCAACGGCGTGCCCCACGCCTGGTCCAAGGGAAGAACTCCGGCCCACACCTCAAGCGACAGATCGGCCTCGTCGTCGATCGGAGGCCCCGTACGAACCTTCGCCGAGCATTCACCGGTCGGCACGCGAACGATAAGGGTCGCATTCAGTTCCTGCTCGTTCGGTTGACGCGCCTCCGCCCAGCGCCCCGGCACGACATGCTCTACCAGCCGCTCCATGGCATGGAGTTTCTCGGCGCGGCCGCGTACCTCTTCCCCCTCGCCATAGAGCACGACCGAGCGATAGTTGACCGAATGATGGAACGCGGAGCGCGCCAGAACAAGCCCGTCGACAAGCGTCACGCTGACGCACGCGGTTTGCCCGCAGATCGACTGCAGCATTCGATTCTTCCGCGCGCCATGTAGGAAGAGCCAGTCGCCCTCGCGGGCGTAGGCCGTCGGTATCAGGCAAGGCACGCCTTCATGAACGAACGCCACGTGGCAAACCAAGCCCTCGTCGAGGATGGCGTCCATCACCGCGCGGTCGTAAACTCCGCGCTTGGCGTTTCGGCGCAGCGTGGTGAGTGGTGTTGGGGCGGCGGAAGAGTTGTGTTCAGCCATATTGTGCTAGTACAATTATATTTTATATGTCACTACAAAAATACATTGGCGAGCCTTCGGCTGTCAATATCGTGCAGGGCTTGGAGGCGGCGGTTGGCGACGGACTTTTCGGACCGGGCGCCAAGCTGCCGACCGTGCGGAACCTTGCCGTGGAACTTGCGGTCAGCCCGGCGACGGTCGAAGCGGCCTATCGCCGGTTGCGCGAAAGAGGCGTCGTTGTCGGCCAAGGGCGCCGCGGAACGCTGGTCGCCCCACGGCCGCCGCGGCGGCCCTTGTTCGATCCCAGGCCCCCGGCGGGGCTTCGAGACGTCGCTACCGGCAATCCGGACGCGGCGCTGCTGCCCAGTCTGGCCGCGCCGATTCGTGCGATCGACAAAAGCTCGCGGCTCTACTCGCACGAGATCAACGAGCCCAGATTGCTCGAGCTGGCGCGGCGGCAGTTTCAATCCGAATCCATTCCGGCGGATCACCTCGCCGTCGTCAGCGGAGCCATGGATGGTCTCGAGCGTGTGCTTCGCGAGTTGCTGCGGCCGGGAGACAAAGTTATCGTCGAAGATCCGGGGTTTCCAGGAATTTTTGATCAGCTCGCCGCGCTGGGCTTGCTCATCGAACCTGTCGCGGTCGACGACCGCGGGCCGTTGCCGAAGGATCTCGAACGCGCGCTCCGCAGCGGCGCTAAAGCGCTGATCGTCACACCGCGAGCGCAGAATCCATTTGGCGCAGCAATCGACGCGGTGCGTGCCGGCGAACTGCAACGTATTCTTCACAAGGCTCCCGACTTGCTCGTGCTCGAAGACGACCATGCCGGACCGGTCGCCGGCGCGCCGCCAGTCAGTCTATGCAAGACTCATCGCGGGCCGTGGGTCCACATTCGCTCGACGTCGAAATCTCTGGGTCCCGACCTGCGTCTGGCGGTGATGAGCGGCGACGCTGCGACGATATCGTCCGTTCAGCAGCGCCAACTCGTCGGGATGCGCTGGGTGAGTCACATTTTGCAGCGCATCGTAGTGCAGCTTCTCGAGCGCCCGTCCACGTCGGAACAGATGCGCCGCGCACGCGAAACTTATGCCAGCCGGCGGCAAGGACTGATCGATCTGCTGGCCGCGCGCGGCATTCTGGCGCACGGCCGCTCGGGAATGAACGTCTGGATTCCGGTGCGCGAGGAGGCCCGCGTGGTGCGAGACCTCGCGGAAGCGGGGTGGGCCGTGCAGGCCGGCGAGCGATTTCGCATCAAGTCCCAGCCGGCGGTCCGCATAACGATCGCCAGCTTGACCGAAGAGCACGCAATCCAGCTCGCGAACGATTTTCAGCGCATCGGAGTGGATCAGCGCACCAGAGCCTTCGCCTGATACGAGAGCAGTGCCGGCAGGGCATCAGAGCTTGTGGCAATGGGTCTTGACATCCGATTCGATTCCTGTAGAAATATCGTACATGGTACGTCCGGCGATCGCAAAGAAAACCGACGATGAAGCGGTCGCCCGCTATGCGGACATGTTTACGGCCCTCGGCACCGAGCCGCGGCTGCGCATCGTTCGCTTGTTGTTGTCGGCGCACCCCGAGGGGCTGTTCGCCGGCGAGATCCAGTCGGAGTTGGGGATTCCGCCTCGACGCTGTCCCATCATCTCGAACGTCTGAGGCAAGAGAGGCTGGTCACCGTACGGAGGGAAGGTACTTACCTTCGCTACGCCGCGAACGCCGAGGTTCTGCAGGAGCTCGTATCGTTTCTCGTCGCCGAATGCTGTACCCGCAACCAGGCGGTGAGCCCGGACGTCGTGTTGCGCTTGTGCAAGTAGTTTTTTCGATCCAATTCGAGGAAGAGCAATCCCATGAGCCGTTCGTTTGACCGCCGCGCCATGCTCGCAATGTTTTCCACGGCCCTGCCGATGAAGGCGAGGGCAGCCGAAAAAGAGGGGCAAACAAGTTGAGGATCCTCGTCTTGTGCACCGGAAATTCCTGCCGCAGTCAAATGACGGAAGGGTTTCTGAAATCTTTCGACCCCAGGCTGGAGGTTTTTTCAGCCGGCACCGATCCGTCTTCGCGCGTTAATCCATACGCCATCCGCGCCATGAAAGAGGTTGGCATCGACCTCTCCCAAGGCCAACCGAAGAAGGTGGATCAGTTCGTGGCGCAGCCGTTCGACTATGTGATCACGGTCTGCGCCGACGCCGACAAGAATTGCCCGTACTTCACAGGCAAGGTCGGCAAGCGTCTGCACATAGGCTTTCCCGATCCCGCCGACGCCACGGGTAGCGATGAAGAGATTATGGCCGTATTCCGGAAGTCGCGCGATGACATCCGCGCGAAGTTCCACCAGCTTTACGAGAAGGAAATCAAGGCCAAGCTGGCTTGAGCTTGGCGGCTGCGGCCGGCATGGACTTCATGTTGGCCCACAACCGGCCGTCTTCCTCGTGGCCAACCAGGGTGGGAATACAGTCTGCGGTGCCGGTTCAT
>JBBDWJ010000291.1:11236-14449 GCA_040902925.1 Bryobacterales bacterium
CGGTTCATCCGTTCTTGCTGCTCATTGCGGCCTCGATAGCGGTGGCCACTACAGGCGTCATCCTTCTGCTGCGCTAGAATAAAAGCGCTGCCGCTGCTCAAGCGGCTCCCCTCCTGGAGTTGACTTTCGTGCCAGCATACGCCTTGACACCTCGCGCCGTCGCGCGCGTCGAAACGCCGTTTCGGCGCATCGTTACACAGTTTCCCGTTCCTGAATCCGTGCCGTTGCTTGAGCGGTTGCACGCCGCCGAGCCGGTCGCGATGCAGGGCCAGCCGCCCGTGATTTGGGATCGCGCCGAGGGCTTTTCGATTTACGATCGCTGGGGCAACCGCTGGATCGATTGGACTTCGGGAGTGCTCATTACCAACGCCGGCCACAATGCGCGCCGCATCGCCGACGCGATTCGCGCGCAAGTCGACCACGGGCTGCTTACTACCTATTGCTTTCCGTCGGAAGCGCGCCTGGAGCTTGTCGAGAAGCTGCAATCGATATTGCCCGAGCCGCTCAAGAAGGTATTCCTGCTGACCACGGGCTCGGAAACCGTGGAATGCGCCATCAAGCTTTGCCGCACTCACGGCCGTAAAGTGGGCGGTGAGCGGAAAGTCACCATCGTTTCGTTCCAGAACGCGTTCCATGGCCGCACGCTCGGTTCGCAGCAAGCCGGCGGCATCCCGGCTCTCAAGGACTGGATCGTGAACCTCGACCCGGGCTTCGCGCAGATTCCGTTTCCCGATGGCTACCGCTGCTCTGATACGTCGTTTGAAGTCTTCGAGCGCGGCCTTGAAGCCGCCGGCGTCAAGCCGGATGCCGTCGCCGGCGTCCTATTCGAGACCTACCAGGGCGGCGACGCGGCGTTCGCGCCACCCGAGTACATCCAGAAATTGCGCCAGTGGTGCGATCGGCATCAAGCGCTGCTGGTGTGCGACGAAGTGCAGGCGGGCTTCGGCCGCACCGGCACGCTATGGGGCTTTGAGCACTACGGTATTCTTCCCGATCTCGCCCTATTCGGAAAAGGCATCACCAGCTCGCTGCCGCTCGCGGCGGTCGCTGGGCGCCCCGATATCATGGACCTTCATCCGCCCGGCAGCATGACGTCCACGCACACCGGCAACCCGATCTGCTGCGCCGCCGCACTAGGCAACATTGAGACGATCCTCGAAGAAGATCTGGTGGGCAACGCGCGCAAAATGGGCGAGCTGCTGCACAAGCACCTGCGCGAGATCGCGGCGCAATATCCCGAGATCGCCGCGGTGATGGGGCGCGGCCTGGTTGCGGGAGTGATCATGGTTGATCCGCAGTCCGGCGAGCCCGACGGTGAGCTGGCCTTCGACATCGTGCAGCGCTCGATCGAAAAAGGCCTGCTACTGTTTAGCCCGGTCGGCTTCAAGGGCGGCACGGTCAAGATTTGTCCGCCGTTGATGATCACGGCCGAAGCGATCGAGGATTCCATGACCGCATTCCGCGAAGCTCTGACCGTCGCGGTCGAGGCACGCCGGGCGGCCAGGGAAGTCGAAGTGGCGTAACAAAGCGGCTGCTTCGGATTGCCGCGCCAAGCCTGGATTTGTGGATTGCTCGTGAAGATTCAGCGCGAGCTGGTCCCAACCATTGGCTCAACCGTGATCAACCTGACGGATTCAGCGGGCTGCGATTGAGATTGCCGGGCCCAGGCGACAAGCGCCAGGAAAAAGAGCGCCAGCCCAACCTGCATCATGTAGGAGTAGGGCCTCCCCGAGACAAGCATCATCGGCAGTAGCGGGGACAACATCAGCACGGAAGCCAGTTTCAGCCATTCCGCTTGGGCCCGGACCAAGACCGCTAGCAGGGCCGGGAGCAGGATCACGCCGTCCATGACATACGCGTGGTAACTCACGAGCAGACCGCCGATAAGAGCGACTGCCAGACCAATTTCGAAGCTCGTCCGGCGCATTGCAAACCAGGCGCCGAATCCCACTAAGGCGCATGCCGCCAGCTCCAACGGCATGGCCAGCCCGATGCCGTGCAGATTGGGCATGTTGAGCGCGCCGGGGTGTACGCGGCCGTCCGTCAGCGTGCCGTAGTAGGCCGCCGGCCAGTTCCAGCCCCCCGCGGCGAATGACAATGCCAGCAGCGCCGCGCCTCCCGCGGCGAAGCCCTTGACGACGTCCCAGCGGCGTTGCGCGAGGAACAGCACGGGCAAGAAAACGAAAAGGTGAAATTTGATCGCGCAGAGACTGAGCGCCAGGCCGGAGATAAACGGGCGCGTCGGTTCATAGCGCACGGCCAGCGCTATGAGAGGCAGCACAAGAAGCACATCCTGCCCGGTTATCAACGCGGTAAACACAGGCAGCGACAAACAAACGAACAGCGCCGTGTCAGCCTTGGACGCACCGGCGGGCCAAAGCATCACGAAGCCGACAATCGCCGCAACGCGCAGCAACACCCACAGCAGGTAGGCTGTTTCGTATTCGAATAGCCCCAGCGGCGCCAACAGGATGGAATAAAATGGGAGACGGGTAAAGCGCAGGGATTCATTCATCGCGCCGAACCGCTCAACCTGAAAGTCGAAGTACGGCTCTGCCCTGTAGAGATCCTCGGTGCCCCACACTTGCGCGGCCACGTAGAGCGGCATGAAGTCATTGCTGCCATCCAATGCGCGTTCGCGCACGCCATACAGCAGCACGGCCATTAGGATTACGGCCCCCGCGGATATCGCAATTTTCATGGTCTCACGCCCCCTCGACTATCTTTTCGTCCGTTGACCAATTGGCAATCCGACACGGATAAACTGGGATTCACCCGGGCCAACCCGGCGCGACGCCAACAATCTTTATTGGTTCGTTTCCCGATCGACTATCCCGGGCCGGAAGTATCCGACTTTACAGGCGGTAGTATGACTCTGGCACCGTAAGCGCCATTCGGCAACTGGGAGAAGCCCTTAGCGTCATACGGCCTATTCGTTTAATTCAGCGGGTCGTCGCATGCCCGGATCGAGTTGCGAGCCAAGCTGAGCTGGGTCAACAAAAGTAAAGGCATACGGCCTCAAAAAAGGAGCATAAAAACTTTTGTCTTCGAGCAACGGCAGGTCAGTGCCGAAATATCGATTCAAGACGATTCGGAAGGTGTTAACCGGTGTGACCGAATCGTAGAGCCACGCATCGGTCCGGCCCGGTAAGTGGTACGCGTTAAGAATACTGAAACGCTCGCGCGCGTCAGTGTCTTCGAGTGTTGTGCTGT
>JBBDWJ010000292.1:0-14300 GCA_040902925.1 Bryobacterales bacterium
TGGGGCTCGGATCGCCTCCGGCGATTTCGGCGTCCAGCGAATGAGACCGAACCGGCACCCAAGTTTGGGACACTACCCCCGGTCTTCACGACACAGGCGCTGCCGTCGTCTTATTCGGCGGTGGGGGTCTCTGTCCTCGCGGTCCGCGAGTAAACCCAAATCTCGATCGTCTCCAGCGGTATAGCGCGCTCGAACGCAAGGCCGATGCGTCCGGCCACGCGCTGCGACGCTTTGTTGTCCCGATGCGTCACCGCGATGATCTTCCGCAGCCCGGCTCGTTCGAAACCGAACTCAAGCACCGCGCGCGCCGCCTCGGTCGCGAACCCTTGCCGCCAGCAGTCGCGGGCAAGCCACCAGCCGATCTCGATCACGCCGTGGTAGCCGATTTCGAGTCCAGGGCGGTGACGCCAGGGCTGCAATCCGCAAAACCCGATCAGGCGCTCGGATCGCTGCCCCGGCCGATCCTGCACGGCCAGGTTCGGCTTCCGCAGCAGCCGCCACAAACAGAAACCATAGCGTTCGAGACCGGCAATCTGACGCTGGATGAATTCGTCGATCTGTTCGTCCGGCCAGGGCCTGCCGCCGGTGATATAGCGCATCACTTCCGGGTCGGTGGCGATCGGACGAAAGGCATCGCGGTCGATCGCCTGCCAGGGGCGCAGCAGCAACCTTTCCGTCTCGATTCCCGGACTGCTAGTCGGCTCGCTTTTCGACACGTCTACAATGGTAGCCAGCGGCGGCCTTCCCGGGAGCCGGCTCCCGAGCCCCATGGGCGCGTTGCAGATTCGATTAGGTAAAGGAGAAGCCATGCGCTGCTCGAACGTATCCACAAGCCGCTCGCTTGACCGCTGGCATGCGATTTGGCTTTGCCTGTTTACCGGAGCTCTGCTCGCCGGCACAAACTGCGGCAGAAGCCCGGCCGTTTCGACGGAGCCCGTCGAGAAAATCACTCTTTTGCGCGTGCCGGATGGCGGCCTGCAACCTCAAACGGCTTTCGATGCAGAAGGCGTACTGCACCTCGTTTACTACAAAGGCGAGGCCGCAAAGGGCGATCTCTACTACGTTCGTTCGAGCGACGGCGCAACGTTTTCGCAGCCGATCCGCGTCAACAGCCAGCCCGAGAGTGCCGTGGCGGCAGGGACGATTCGCGGCGCGCAGCTCGCGCTCGGGGAAGGCGGACGGGTGCACGTGGCCTGGAACGGATCGAGCGTCGCCGAACCCAAGGGGCCGCTAAATCCTGAACAGCCCGCCGATAGCCCCCACAACGGCTTGCCCATGCTCTACGCCCGCTTGAACGACGAGCGAACAGCATTCGAGCCGCAGCGAAACCTGATGCGAAAAACTTTTGCGCTGGACGGCGGCGGGACCATCGCGGCCGACGCCAGCGGTCATGTCTACGTCCTCTGGCACGGCAGCACCGCGGGCGATCCGAAAGGCGAGGGCAGCCGCCGCGTTTGGATCTCGCGATCCGACGACAACGGCGCGTCCTTCGCGCCCGAAGAAGTTGCCTACACCGAGCCGACGGGAGCTTGCGGCTGCTGCGGTATGCGGGCCTTCGTGGACAGCCGCGGGGATCTCTACGCGCTATTCCGCTCGGCGCGGCAAGAGATTCACCGCGATCTCTACCTGCTGCACTCGCGCGATCAGGGCCGCAATTTTGAGGGCCGCATGCTCGACCCTTGGGAGATCAACGCCTGCCCGATGACGAGCGCGGCGTTCGTCGAAAGCTCTACGAGCATTCTGGCGGCGTGGGAAACCGAGAACAAGGTCTACTTCGCGCAGATCGGCGCCGCCAAGCCCGCCGGGCCTATTCTCGCGCCGGGCGCGGGTGACGACAGCAAGCACCCGTCGCTGGCGGTAAACCACGATGGCGAGACGCTGCTGGTCTGGATGGATGGCGAAGGTTGGGGCAAGGGAGGCACGCTGCGCTGGCAGCTCTACAACCTCCAGGGCGACGCAGTGGAGAGCCCAGGCGAAACGCCCGGAATTCCGCCGTTCAGCTTCGCCGCCGCTTTGGCCAAACCCGACGGCGGCTTCGCAATTCTTTACTGATCATCGCTCTGCTGATTGCGCTTCAGCACAGGACTCGGGCCCGGGCGACAGCCGGGACGGGTTCACGACACAACAAACCAGCCGTTGAGCAAGCTCCTCTTGTTATAGGGAAGTTCCCGCGTCGTGCCGTGGGCAATTACCTTGCGGCCGGCTTCGCGCGCCACGGCATGGGCCGCCGCGGTATCCCATTCCATCGTTGGGCCGAAGCGCGGGTAAACGTCCGCGGCGCCCTCGGCAACGAGACAAATTTTCAACGAGCTGCCCATCGGCAGGAACTCGACGTGTTTGTACTTGCCGCGCTGCTCGGCCACGAAGGCGTCCATCTCTGGTGTGGGATGCGACAAGCTGCCCGCGATGATCAGGCGCTCGCCGTTGGTTGGGATTGTGGCCTCCAGGCGGGCTGGCGGCGCGTCTTTCCCGATCTTGAATGCTCCATGCCCTTCGAGCGCGTAGTACAGATGTTCAATCGCCGGAGCATAGACCACGCCTGCTACCGGACGCCCTTCGCGGATCAGCGCGATGTTCACTGTGAACTGGCCGTTGCGCTTGATGAATTCTTTGGTGCCGTCGAGAGGATCGACCAGCCAGAACTCGTTCCACTCGCCGCGGATCTCGTAGGGCGTCTCTTCGCCGTTCTCCTCGGAAAGGATCGGCGTTTCAGGGAATCGCTCGCGAAGGCGCCGGGTGATCAAGTGATGAGAGCGAAGGTCGGCTTCAGTGAGCGGCGACGCATCCTGTTTGCGCGTCACATCGAAGTCGGTTTCGTATACGTCGAGGATCTCGCGTCCGGCATCGCGGGCAGCGGCGATCAGATAGTCGAGATCCGATTGGTCCAGGTTTTTCATTTAGGAATGCTTCTTCATCAGAAACGGGCAAATAGGCAATCGGCGGGTCCTGGGCCCCGCCTTCACGCGGAGGCCTTCTTTGAGGTGCTCGTCTTCCTGATCGACTGCAACAACTGACGGGCGTGCTCGAGCGCCGCTCCGGTGACCTGCTCGCCGGAAAGCATGCGCGCCAGCTCCTGCACGCGCGCCTCGTCGGAAAGCTCGGCGATCGTAGCGAACGTCAAACCGTTGCGCTCGGTTTTGTCGACGAAATAGTGCGCATCGGCGAAGCCCGCGATCTGCGACAGATGCGTCACGCACAGAACCTGGTGCGCCGCGGAAAGCTTTTGCAGCCGCCGCCCGATCGCCTCCGCCACGCGGCCGCCGACGCCGGTGTCGATTTCGTCAAACACCAGCGTGCGAGGCGCTTTGGCGGTCTTGGAACGCTTTGCGCCGTTTTTGGGCTCACCCGGCGCGAGAGAAGCTTTCAATGCCAGGGTGATCCGCGATAACTCGCCGCCTGACGCAACCTGAGCCAGAGGCCGCGGAGGTTGCCCGGGGTTGGCGCTCACCATGAAGACCACGCGATCGATGCCGTGGGCGCTCCAGCCTGCCGGACCCGGCTCCACTGGCTCAAAGGCCACACGAAACCGCGCCCGCTCCATCGCCAGCGACCCGAGCTCCTTCTCGACTTGTTTTTCCAGCCGCTCGGCGGCGCCGCGGCGCTGATCGGAAAGCTTTTGGGCCGCCGCAACAAACTGATCGGCTAGCTGTTGCTGTTCTTTTTCGACTTTCGCCAAGGTCTCGTCGCGGGATTCGAGCTCGCCGAGCCGCTCCCCGGCTTGCCTGCCGTATTCAAGCACTTCGTCCAACGTGCGGCCGTATTTGCGCTTGAGCTTTTCGATGAGCGCCAGACGGCTTTCGACCTCGTTCAAGCGCTCGGGGTCGGCTTCCAATCGGTCGAGGTACGAGCGAATCTCGAGCGCCGCGTCGTCGACCGTGGCCCGCGCGCTTTCGAGAGCCTCGGCGAGAGGGCCGAACTTCGCGTCATATTGCGCCAATTCCTCGAGGGCGCGGCGGGCCGTGGCAAGCTGCGTGCTCACCGACGAAGAATCGTCGTAAAGGCGGTCGTAGGCTTCGGTCCCGGTCTGCTGCACACGCTCGAGGTTGCCCAGAGCGCGGCGGTCCTGTTCGAGCCGTTCTTCTTCTCCGGGCGCGAGTTCGGCCTGCTCGATTTCCTGGAATTGAAAACGGTAGAGATCGAGCAGCCGCTGGCGTTCCTGCTCGTCGCCGCGAAGCTCCGAGATACGGCGCTCGCATTCGCGCCAGGTGCGAAACAGCGTTTCGACCTCGTCGGCGGCTTCGGTCGTGCCCGCCAGGGTGTCGAGCATTTCGAGCTGCGTGCGCGTCGAAAACAGGCTCTGCTGCTCGTGCTGGCCGTGTATGTCGGCCAGCGAAGGGGCCAGCTCGCGCAGCAGGCTCAGCGTGACGACACGGCCGTTGACGTAGGCGCGGGACTTGCCGTTGTCGAGCAGTTCGCGCTCCAGGATCAGCTCGTGCTGCTCGATTTCGAGGCTGCTGGCCCCGAGCAGGCTGCGCAAGGCCGGGGTCTCCTCGACCTCGAAAACCGCCGATACGCGCGCCCGGCCGCTGCCGGGGCGGATGACATCAGCCGTCGCCCGCGCGCCCAACAGCAGCGACAGGGCATCGACCAGAATCGACTTGCCGCTGCCGGTTTCGCCGGTCAAAAGGTTCAATCCGCCGTGGAAGCGGACGCGCAGCTTCTCGACCACGGCGTAGTTTTCGATATTCAGCTCATGGAGCATACGAGGGAGGCGTGGGGGCGTTCAAGGCGATCCCTTAGCGGCCGCCCGATCCGTCACGCCGGCTGCTGATCCGTACTCATGGGCGCCAGACGCCGGGGAGAAAAACCGCCGCTCGAATGAAACCCAGGCAAACGTCGTGGACGTCTGACGATTTAGTCCACGCCCTCCATTATATGTGCTAGATTCTAAATAGCTGCGACATCGGGAGTGGGTTCCGCAGTTTGCCGCTGGAGAAGCGACGATCGGGCTAGCCGGATTAGCGGCCGGACCGAATTGGCTACTAGAGGAGCCGGTGCAGCAAGCGCCGGTCAAAGTCTAGAGCGTCCAGGCATCTATGAACCTACATATACCCCTCGCCTTTTTGCTCCAAGCAGCCGACTCCGCCGATCCCGCCAGTGCTGCCGAAGCCGTTCAATCCGCTGCCACCGCCGTAGCTGACGGCCATAGTCTTGTTGATCTGATGCTGCAGGGCGGGCCGCTGGCGACGAGCATTCTGCTCGTGCTGCTGGTGTTCTCCGTACTTTCCTGGGGCATCGCCTTTTCGAAATTCGGCATGATGAGAAAGGCCGACCGCAACGACAAGGACTTTATTCGCGCGGTGCGGCGTATCGGCCAACTGGCGGAGATGAACGCGGTGAGCGAAAAGTATCGTCCCTCGCCGCTGGTGACCGTTTTTGAGTACGGCTACGAGGAGCTGGCGCGGCAGGTGAATGCCTACGGCAGGCTGAAGAACGGCTCGGCGTTGGAACGCTCGCTGATGCTGGGCGGCAGCGACGAAACGACGCGTTTGCAGCGCCACATGGGCTGGCTGGCGACGACCGCCTCGGCCACCCCGTTCATCGGATTGTTCGGAACCGTGTGGGGCGTGCTCGACGCTTTCCAGGGCCTGGGGACCGCCGGGGGCGCGACTCTGCGGGCGGTTGCGCCCGGTATTGCCGACGCCCTGATCGCTACTGCTTTCGGTTTGTTCGCCGCTATTCCCGCGCTGATCTTCTTCAATTATTTCTCGCAACGCATTCGAGAATTCCGCACCCGCATGGACGATTTCAGTCTGGAATTCTTCAATCTTGCCGAGCGAAGCTACGGAGAGTCTGATGGCGTTCTCGAAGAACAACGGACGGCCGGAGGATTCGATCGCCGAAATTAATATCACGCCCTTCGTGGACGTGGTGTTAGTGCTGCTGATCATCTTCATGATCACGGCCGGTGTCGTCGAGTTTGGCCTCAATATTGAAGTCCCGCAGACGCGCGAGGTGGCCGCTACGGCGAAGGACCTCGACATGATCAATATCACCTCGGATGGGCGGATCTTTCTCGAAGACGATCCGATCAGCCTGTACGACATCGTGCCGCGCATCAAGGCGGCGCAGAGCGAAAAACCGCAGGTCTACATTCGCGCCCACAAATCGGTGCCCTGGGAAATCATCGCGCAAGTAGTAGCCGAATGCGGAGCGGCCGGGATTTCCCCCAACATGATCACCAAGCCCATGGAGCAGAATCCGCCGAGAAAATGAGTGCGCCTACCGAAGCGATTGAGCGACTGGCTCGTTCCGAGCCACTGAGCCGCCCGGTGATCGTGTCGGCGGGCGTGCACGTGTCTTTTTTCCTGGGCATCATGCTGTGGTCGGCGTTCAACGCGCCGTTCCAGTTGGGCGATCCCAATGCACTGGCGGGCGGAGCGGTCACGGTTACCGCCGTTCAGGGTATCCCGATCACCGTCGACCGCCAAACGCGGAATCCGGTAGCCAACCCGGTCGACCACGAAGTGCCGGCGCCGCAGGAGGCGCCCAAGCCCGCCGAACCGAAACCGGTACCGCCCGAGACCAAGGCGGTTGAGGTTCCCAAGGAAAAGAAAGAACCCGAGCCCAAGCGCCCTCCGGCGCCGAAGGTGCAGAAGAGCGCGCCCAAGGGCGAGGAAAACCAGTTGCGGTCTTCGACGGGCGCGGCGGCGAGCTCGCCGTTGTTTTCCGGACAGCAGAAAAGCGGCTCGGGTGGCGTTGGCTTCGGCACGGGCAGCCCTTTCGGCACCCAGTACGGCTGGTATGCCGCGGCGCTGCAAAGGCGGGTATCCGAGGAATGGGGTAAGACGCTTGGCCAGATCCAGGGCGGATCGCCGACCGCGGCCATCGCCATGTTCCGGATCTCGCGCGACGGACGCATCGATAATATCCAGATCACCCAGAGCAGCGGCAATGCTTCCCTGGACTTCTCGGCCCGCCGGGCGGTCACGAACGTGAGCCCGTTTCAGCCCTTGCCCGCGGGGCTGGGACGAAGCTCCATCACGGTAGAGTTATGGTTTGAGTTGAAATGAGAAAACTATCCTTTATCGCGGCGATTTTTTCGGTTGTTGCCTGGGCGACTGTATACCTTGCGGCGCAGCAGGCCGATATCAAAATTGGGGTCACCGGCGACCAGCAGACGCCCCGCATCGCGGTGCCCGATATTCAGGGTCCGGCCGCGGCCGCTAACGAGGTCACCGCGTTCAACACGACGCTGTGGAACGACCTGGAGAGCGCTGGGCGCTTCGAGATGGTCTCGAAGAGCTTTTATCCGCGTACGGCCCCGCGGCGCCCCGAGGACCTCCAGGCCGGCGACAAAGGCCTGCCGGATGATCCCGGCGCGCGCGGCCTCTGGCTTGCCGGCTGGGCGCAGCCTCCGGTCACGACGCTGTATCTGACCTTCGGCTCGATCGAGATCGCCGGCGACCGGCTGGTTTTGTCCGGCTATCTCTACGACGTGACGCAGGCGGATATGTCCGCCGCCCATGTTTTCGGTAAGCGCTACTACTCGAACATCGACGCCGAAGGCGCGCGTCAACTGGCGCACGATTTTTCGCGCGACATCCTGGAACGGCTCGGCCTTGGACCAGGGTTGGCGGGGTCGAAGATCTATTTCGTCTCCCGGCGCACGGGCACCAAGGAAATCTGGTCGATGGACTACGACGGCACCAATCAGAAGCAGATCACCTTCTACAACAACATTTCCGTGACGCCGTCGGTATCCCACGATGGGACCAAACTCGCCTTCACGACCTATGTGGAGGGTCAGCCCCGCATCTATGTCCATTCCCTGGAGACCAATCGCCGCCTGACTTTTTATAATCAGGTGGCTTCGCTCAACACCACGCCGTCGTTCACGCCCGACGATAAATCCATTCTTTTTGCGTCTTCGGCCACCGGATGGTCGCAAATCTACATGGCAGACCTTGACGGCAGGAATCTGCGCAGGATATCGTATTCTCGTTCTTTGGATGTGCATCCGGTCGTGAATCCGAAGACCGGAGCTCAGGTTGCTTTCGTTTCGGGCCGTTCCGGACCTCCGCAGGTCTACCTGATGGATCTGGACGGGGCGAACGTGAGAAAGCTTTCGCCCGGCGGAGGAGATGCGGTACAGCCGTCGTGGGACCCACAAGGCGAGAACATCACCTTTTCGTGGACCCGCGGATTCGAGCCCGGCAACTACAACGTCTTCGTGATCAATGTGGCGACCCAGGAGTTGGTCCAGTTGACACACGGGGCGGGCCGGAATGAGCATCCCTATTGGTCGCCGAGTGGAACGCATATTGTGTTTTCCTCGAACCGCTCCGGCGGGACCCAGATCTGGACCATGCGAGCCGACGGGACACAGTTACGCAACCTGACTTCGCAGGGCCAGAATGAAGGTCCGCTCTGGGCTATAAGGTGATTGACCGCCGGTTCTAAGAGCTAGCCAGTGAGCCGACCCCGGAAAGAACCGGGGCCAACGGGGGTTCACAACAGCTAAGCTATTTGTATAATGGGAGTTCTACTATCGAAGGTCATCCCGCCACGACTGTGAGACTAAGAGGTGGGTCACAGTACTTCCGTTGTGTAGGATTGAGTGCAGAAGGAGGCGAAAGAGTCCCATGGTATCCAAGCGAAAAATCGTGCTGATCGTCTTTAGCGCGTACCTCGCCCTCTTTGTGGCGGGTTGTAAAAAAGAGCCACCACCCCCACCCCCGCCGCCGCCGGCCCCGCCGCCGCCCGAGGTGGTGAAACCGGCAGCCCCAACGGTATCGTTGACGGCCGAGCCCAGCTCGATCGAGCGGGGCAAGTCGGCGACCTTGAAATGGTCTTCCGGCAACGCGACCAGCGCGTCGCTGAACCAGGGGATCGGTACGGTTCCGACCAGCGGTTCGCGAGAGGTTTTCCCGACGCAGACCACCGAATACATCATTACGGTGACCGGGCCGGGCGGAGAGAGGCCCGCCAGCGCAACCGTAACTGTTCGCACGCCGCCGCCGCCGGCCCCGCCGCCGGCGCCATCGGCTACTTTCTCACAAACAGTTGAGAAGGATCTGCGAGACGCCTATTTCGACTACGACAAGGCCGATGTCCGTTCGGACGCGGAGTCGGCGTTACGCAATAACTCCGACGCTTTGAAACAGCTCTTCCCGAAGTTTCCAAGCGATTCGGTCGTGATCGAGGGTCACTGTGATGAGCGTGGAACCAACGAGTACAACCTCGCTCTGGGCGACCGCCGCGCCACGGCGGCCCGGGACTTCCTGGTCAACCTGGGAGTACCCGCAAGCAAGATGCGGACGATCAGCTATGGTGAGGAGCGGCCTCAGTGCTCCGACACCAACGAGGGCTGTTACCAGCGCAATCGCCGGGCTCACTTTGCGGCGGCTCAATAGTCCGTCACAAGTGTCTTGATGGCTCAAGGGTGCTCCCGGTGGTCCGTGCGACCGCCGTGGAGCACCTTTTGTTTTGCTAATGTATAAGTGGCTCGCCACTGTCGCGTTGCAACCCTGGGTGAGCGCGCAACGTCTTTTGGGGTAGCCGTCGCGGCGGCGAGCGACGCCCGCTTGATCTGGTTGGCCGGGTCCTGCGGCCACGGGAGGTAGCTTTGCGAGTCCAACGAATCCTGCGTCAAATCGTCCCCATTTCCCTGTTGCTGTTGGTGGGAGCGGGAACGGCTTTCTCCCAAAAGAAAGAGATCATCCAGCTTCAACGGGACATGGCGATTCTGCAGGAGGTGACGCGCCAGACCGAGCGCCAGTTGGGGGAGCGCATCGCCGTGCTCGAAAACCTGCTGCAGCAGAGTTTGGATAAGAGTGACAAGCTCAACGCTTCCATCGCGGTTCTCGAGCGTAATATTGCCAAGCAGACGACCGACGTTTCCGCCCCGGTCGCAACCACGGCTAACCGTGTGGAGACGCTGCAAGGGCAGGTGGGCGGGCTGCGCGAGGTCATGGAAGAGATCCGCACGCGGCTGGGGCGCGTCGAACAGCAGGTCGGCGACATCAAGACCCAGGTGACGACGATACCGCCGCCTTCGTTCGGGACCGAAACGCCGCTCGATGGCAATGCCACCGCGGCGCCGGGCGCAACTTCCGCCGAGACGCTGTTCAACAGCGCGTTTGCAGACTACACGCGCGGCAACTACGATCTGTCCCGCGAGCAGTTTGACCAATACCTGCGGCTGTATGGAAACACCGTTCGCGCTCCCGAAGCGCAGTATTACGTCGGCTCGATTGCGTACCAGAATGCATCCTACGAGGAGGCCTTGCGCCAATTCGACATGGTGCTCGAACGCTACCCGGTAGGCGTGGTCTCGGCCGACGCGCAATACAAGAAGGGCATGGCGCTGCTGCGCCTTGAGCGTCCCGACGATGCTGCTCGCGAGTTCGGCGCCGTGGTCGAACGCTATCCCAATAGCAACGTGGCGCCCGCCGCGCAGGGACAGATCGAGCAATTGCAAGACGCCAGCAAGCCGTCTCCGACTCGCCGCGGCCAGTAAGGCAGCAGCGGCTAGCGTTGGGATTGCGATCCGCCAACGACGGATATACACGGAAAATCATTGGCGCCTGTCGTCCTGAAAACTTCTCTGCCCAGGTTAGGTACCCGCCAATTCAAAGTTCCGCAGGAGCGCTGAGATCACCCCGGTTTCCGCATTCGGAAGCAAACACTTCTTAGTTTTTTTGCGGTGACGGTTCCTGGCGCTAACCCGCCGAAGGTCTGCGGGGCAGCAAGAGCGTCTGGCTAGACAATCTCTTTGACGACCCGGCCGTGAAGCTGTGTGAGGCGCTCGTTGCGTCCCAGATGCAGGTAGTTCAACTTGTCCTGATCGAGGCCGAGCTGGTGCAGCATGGTCGTATGGAGGTCGCGGAAATGGATCGGGTTGTCGACCGCGCGTAGTCCGATGGCGTCCGTCGCCCCGACGACCTGGCCGCCTTGAATTCCGCCGCCGGCGAGCCACATCGTAAAGCCGAGGTTGTGGTGGTCGCGGCCCTTGCCGCCCTGCGCTTCGGGAGAGCGGCCGAACTCGCCGCCCCACAGCACGAGCGTCGAGTCGAGCATCCCGCGCCGCTTGAGGTCTTTGAGAAGCGCCGCCACGGGCTGATCGGTCTGTGCCGCCATGCGCACGTGGTTTTCCTCGATATCGTCGTGAGCGTCCCACTGCAAGTTGCCGGGACCGCCTCCGGAAACCACGCACACGAAGCGCGTTCCCTTTTCGACGAGCCGCCGCGCCAGCAGGCAGCGCCGCCCGTAATCGTGAGTCGGCTCTTTGCCGACGCCATACAGGTCGAGCGTCTCTTGCGGCTCGTTGGTGATGTCGAGCACTTCGGGCGCCTCGGTCTGCATCTTGAACGCCAGGTCGTAAGCCTTCACGCGCGCATTGAATTCGTCATCGCCTGGGTTGAGGGTTGCTTCATTCAACTGGCGGATCAGATCGACGGTTTTGCGTCGCTGGTCGAGCGAAATACCCTGCGGCAAATCCAGGTTCAGCACCGGCCGGTTTCCTGGACGAAACATCGTTGGCTGGTAGACCGCGGGTAGAAAACCATTGCCATACATCGGCTGGCCGGCTTCGAGCGCGCCGTCGGGGTCAGGCATCACCACGAACGCCGGCAGCGATTCGCTTTCGCTGCCGAGCCCGTAGCAGGTCCATGAGCCCATGCTGGGAAAGCCCGGCACGATGCGGCCGGTCCAAAGCTCGTACTGCGCCGCCGAGTGCACTACCATGTCTCCGTGGCACGACCGCAGGATCGCAAGGTCGTCCACGCATTGCGCCATCTGGGGAAAAAGATCGGAGACCTCGATGCCGGCCTTGCCGTACTTCTGGAACGTGCGTTTTGTCCCGAGCAGCTTGGCGTCCGGCTTCACGAACTGATATTTCGCCTCGCCGAACTCCTTGGGGCGCGACTGGCCGTCGAGCTCGTTGAGCAGCGGTTTGGGGTCAAAAGTTTCAATGTGGCTGGGGCCGCCGGCCATGAACAGGAAGATCACGGACTTCGCCTTGGCGGGCATGTGCGGCGGTTTCGGCGCCAGCGCGTTGGCCGTCGATGCCGCCCGCAGCGCCTCGCGCTGCAGCATGTCCGCCATCGCGAGCGATCCGAAGCCGCAAAAGGCGTCGCGAAGGAACTCCCGCCGGTTTCGAGTCAGACGAATGTGTTCAGGCATGGCAGGCTCCGTCAATTCACATACAGGAAATCGTTCAGGTTGAAAATAGCGAGCGCGAATTCGCGTAGCGGCTGCGTCTTGACGAATTCGACGGCCGGTTTGCGCTCCGCGTCCGTCGGCAGGCGCCCCGCGGCGATCAGATAAGCGCGTTGCACCAGTTGTTCCGGGTCGGTTCCTGCTTCGTCTTGCAAGCGCTCGGCGAAGGCCCCGGCAAGGCCGTTCGCCAGCGGGCCGTTGAGCAGCTCGAGCGCCTGCGGCGCGTGCGTGCTTGATTGCCGCCGCGCGCAACTGGTCAGCAGCGCGGGCTGATCGAAGACTTCCATGAAAGGCAGCCGCAGATTGCGCTTGGCGATCAGGTAGACCGAACGGCGGTGGTGTTCGTTTTGGTCCTGGGGCACTTTCCACTGCGCCGGCTTGTAGAGCAGATCCACCAATTGTTCCTCGACCGGAACCATGATGCTTTGCCCGCCGGTCTTGGGGTTGAACTCGCCCGAGACGGCCAGCATGGCGTCGCGAATCTCCTCGGCTTCGAGACGGCGCCGGCTGAAATGCCACAACAGCCGGTTTTCGGGATCTTTGGTGATGCCCGCCTGACCCGCCGGCGACTCCGAAGACTGCCGGTAGGCATTGCTGAGCAGGATCATGCGCTGGATGCGCTTGATGCTCCAGCCGCCTTCCACGAACTCGTTCGCAAGATAGTCGAGCAGCTCGGGATGGCTCGGCCGGTCGCCGTTGAAACCGAAATCATTCGGCGTATTCACGATGCCTGTCCCGAAGTGATTCAGCCAGATGCGGTTCACCATCACGCGAGCGATCAGCGGATGATTAGGCTCGGTGAGCCATTCGGCGAGCTTGATCCGCAGATCGGGGAGGTATGGGTCGAGTTCGGGAGCGCCATCCGGAAGCAGAACACCCAGCACGCGCGGCCCGACAGGGTCCTTCTTTTTGTTGAAGTCGCCGCGTTCCAGCACGTGGATCGGCGTCCGGTTCTCGAAATCGTCCTTGATCGTGGCGATTGTCGGCAGCGGATCCGGCAGGCTCACTTCCAGGTTGCGAATCTTCTGGTGCAGCCTGCCCTTCTCCTCGCCCTCGAGCTCGTCAAGCTGCTTGCGGAGTTCCTTGATCTCGTCTTCCTTTTCTTTGACAAGCCCCTTCCAGGCTTCCTGCTCCTGTTCGTTGGCAAGGACGATGTTGTTTTCTTCCGTTGCGGCCAGAAAGGCTTGCAACCGGTAGTAGTCCTTTTGCCGGATCGGATCGAACATGTGGTCGTGGCAGCGCGCGCAACCGACCGTCAGGCCCAAAAACGCCGCGCCGAGAACATCGGTTCGCTCCGTCAGAACTTCGTTGCGGCTACTGGCGACTTCCTGGTTGCCCGCGTTGCGCCGCACCGCGCCGAGGCGGTGCAATCCCGCCGCGATCAGCGTCTCGTGATTTTCGGGACCGATCTGGTCGCCGGCGACTTGCTCGCGCACGAACTGGTCGTAGGGCTTGTCTTCGTTGAAGGAATCGATGACGTAGTCGCGGAAGCGCCACATGCCGGCCAGGTGCCGGTCGTATTCAAAGCCCTCGGTTTCGGCGTAGCGCACCACGTCGAGCCAGTGCTGCGCCCAGCGCTCGCCATAGTGTGGGCTCGCCAGCAGCCGATCGATGAGCTTTTCGTAAGCGTCGGGACTCGAGTCGTTGACGAACTCGGCGACTTCCGCGGGCGAGGGCGGCAGACCCCACAGGTCGAAGTAGACGCGGCGAATCAGCGTGTCGCGAGCGGCTCCAGCAGCCGGCCGCAATTCGTTTTCGACGAGCTTACTGAGAACAAACGCATCGATCGGCCGCCGTGCCCAGGCCTGATCCTCGGCGGATGTGAACTCGGGAGGTTGCGGGTTCGAGCGCGGTTGCAGTGACCAGAAATTGCGCTCGTTGTCGCGGTATTCAGGCTTGGGAGCCTCCGCCGCGACGGCAAGGGCAAGACCCCCGGCGAGCATCGCTATAAGACCAAAAGGCTTTCGCACGGCATTCCTCCGATACGTCCCGGAGCCCCCACCTATCTTAGAGTACAGCCCGGAACAGGTCAAAACCCTTCTTGGCCCCGATCCGTGGATAAGGGGATCGGGAAAAGGAGGGGCAAGGCGGAGGGGTGCATGAGCAGGGTGTGGGAGCTCGCCGACGGCAGCGAGACG
>JBBDWJ010000293.1:0-14300 GCA_040902925.1 Bryobacterales bacterium
CGCGCTAGGCTTCGCGCGCCTCGTATCCACGGGCTTCTGACGCCTCTCGCTCCGAATCCTTGTGAAACATGCGGGCAACCCAGGGCTAACGGCGGGAGGCTTCAAGTCTTCTTCTCGCCTTTAGCGTCGCGGCTCGGACCGTATCGAATGACGCGCACCTTTTCCAATGTGATGAGGCCGCTGCCGATCATCTCGTCGAGCCTAGGAAGGATCGCCTGAATCCTGTCTTCGGAATCCACCACCTCGATCAACACCGGCAAGTCTTCGGAAAGGCGCAGGATCGAATCCTTGTGGATGTTGACGGAGTTTGGGCCGAAGCCTTGAACGCCGTGGAGCGCGGTGGCCCCGGCAAAACCCTCCTTCTTGAACAGTTCGACCAGCACATCGGTAAGGTTGCGGTTATGCCAGCGGTCGCGCTCGCCGAGAAAGATCCGCATCAGGACCTGCTCGCCTTCGATTTCTCTCACATGCCACCTCCGGTTTGGACGATGAAGCGGAGGAACTGCACCAGGAATCGCGCCAGGCTGGTTCCGGCAACGACGAACAGCAGTCCTCCGGCAACGTTCGCGAGCACGTTGAGCGCGGCCACGAGCCAGTCCCCGGACTCGAAGGCGCGAAAGGTCTCGACGCCGAACGTCGAGAAAGTCGTGAACGCGCCCAGGAAGCCGATGCCGACGATCGTCCGGAAGTCGGGCGGGACCCAGCCGCTTTGGCGCGACAGTTCGAGCAAGAGGCCGAGCAGGAAACAGCCGATCAGGTTCACCGAAAGGGTGCCCCACGGAAAGCCAGCGCCCAGAAAGCGGTGCACGAGGCCAGCGAGTCCGTAGCGCGCTAGAGTGCCGGCGGCTCCGGCCAAAGCGATGCCGAGCAGGGTCATGCGGGGATCTTAACAGATGATCGCGCGCTTTATGCTGCGGACAAAGCGAGGTAATTGGTGCGCGCTTCGTTTGTGGGATGCGAGACTTGCACGCGCTAACGAACCGGCTATGCGAGCACGGCTAACGCCGGGACTAGAAGGCGTGAGCGCTGGCGCGTTGTTGGATAGCGCGAGCGTAAAATTGAAAGCCGCCCTGCTACTGCAGGGCGGCTGCACAGACAGGATTGTCTGTGCCACGGAGTTTGGCCCTTTCGATGTGCTGTTGATGGACCCTGCAGCCGGATGCGATGGGAGTCGCCTTCAGGCGGCTTCCTCCCGACGAAGTCGGGCATAGGCCGGTCGTTTACGGCCGGTTGGGAAAGCTTCCCAAAGAGCTTGGTAAGGCCGGTTTCAGCGGTCTTTCAAAACCGAACCCGACGACTCGCAACGAAGAAGAAAAGGGGAAGCCCGCTTGAAGCGGGCTGAGGGAAGGGAGCCTGAGGGCGCCATACCGGCCGTAAACGACCGGCCTAAACCCGGCTTCGCCGGGCAAGGCCCGTGAACGGGCCTGCCAGGCCCAAGCTTTGTCTTGGGTTGGTGCTCAGCAGGTTTCCTAAAGGCCAAAATCCAACCCCCCCCCCAAATTGGGGGGCGGCTAACATGAGAGGTGGGTCATGCAGTTTCCCGATTGCAGCCACCACGGAGATCGAGCCGCCACGCTCAATTCTTCCCTGGCTTCAACCGAACCCAACGCCTCACGTGGGTCCCATTGCGGCCTTGATCGAGTCTTCCGCGCTCCAAGTCTACCGCACTACTGCCGCCGATGGGCCTAGACAAGTCTAATTTCGACTCCGACTTGCAGTGGCACGGCTTGCAGGGATACGGGGCGCTCTCATCCGCGAGCCGCGATTGCGGCCCGAGGCCGGCGTCGTGGGGTCACGATTCGACGAGGACGCGTTCGGTCGCGCGCGAGCGCTTGCGACGCAGCCACGCGGCGAAGCGGCGCAGGGTAAGAGCGAGACCGGTGTAGACCAGGAAAACCGCGCCTCCTGAGACGATGCCCGCGATCGTCTGGCCCGCGATGCCACCCGCCTCACCGGTGTGGATGAATCGCAACCATGAGCGGAGCTTGCGGCCGGCGGTCCCGTCGTTGAAGGTTTCCCATGCGACGACGGCGGCAGTGTTGCGGTCCAAGGTCAACGTTGAGCGAAGCTGGGGCTGCCCGCCGCTGCCCTGGTCGATTGCGAAAATCACCGGCTCGTCGCTGGATTGCGGCACACGCATGCTGATCGTGCGCCAGCCGTCGACTTGTTCCTCCGCGCGGGCCAGCAGCGTGTCGATGCCTTCGAGACTCACGGGTTCCGCGGCGGGTTCCGTGGCGGCGCCATCGCGTGAATCACGGGCCGCTTCCCGGGGAGCCGTTCCGCTGCCGCTCCCCGCGGGAGGCGGTGCTTCGGCGCGCAGGCCGCCTTTCGATTCGCCGCCGCGGTCCGCTTTTTCGCGTTTGCGGCCAGGCTCTCGCTTGGCGGCTGCGTCCCGCTCCGCTTTTGGCCCTGCCTTGCGTGCCGGCCCCGCAGGACCGGGCCCGCGCCGCGCCGGCGGCTCCTCCCCGGTGACGCGATACGCCAGATCGCTCGCCCACGGATACGAGATCACCGTGGCGCTCAGGACCACGAAAAACAGCGGCACCGCCGACCAGAACCCGATCACGTTGTGCCAGTTGAAATCGCGCGCCTTGCCGCGCAGGCCGCCGCGGAACAACACGATCGATTTAACGTTGGGCCACTTCCAACTGCGCGGCCACCAAAGGTAGGCGCCGCTGGCGACGATGAACAGGAAGGCCAGATTGCACGCTCCGGTGATGGCCTTCCCAACGCTGCGGTTCTCGGTGCTCGCGCCAAGCCAGCGATGCCAGTCGGTCATGAAACGGAAGAACGAGCGCAAGCCCGTCGAGCCTTGACCCAGAAGCTCACCGGTATAAGGGTTGGCGTATATCGTGGCTTCACGGCCATAGGAAAACGCGACCGGGTCAGTGGGGCCGGGGCGGATCACGACGGTCGGAGGCAACTCGCCACGTTCGGCGCGCACCTTTTCGAGCAGCGTGCTCATTGGAAGGCGTTGAGCGTCCGGAGTGGGAGGCGCCGAGCGATAATCGCGGAGATCCGCCCAGGCGAGCATCTGTTTTTCGTAGGTCAGCGCCACGCCGGTCACCGACATGATGAGCACAACGATACCGGCGAAAACGCCGGCGCTGAGATGAAGCCAAAAAAGAACCTTGCGAAACAATTTCATGATGCCGCGCTCTTCCTGAAAAAAATCCGCCGTCTGCCGGTGGCCGGCCCGCCTGTCGGCTTGCTTCCCGTTACGCCGCGGCGCGAGGCATTAGACATCCGCCCAGCGCCGCAGCAGGTTGTGGTAGATGCCCGTGAGTTGCACTCCAGACGGATGGTCCGGCTGATCCTGACGAATACGCTGGACCGCCAGATCGAGATCAAACAGCAGCGTGCGCTTCCCGTCGTCGCGCACCATGCTTTGGATCCAGAAAAATGAGCAGATCCGCGCGCCGCGGGTGACCGGGCGCACGTGATGCAGGCTCGTCGAGGGATAAAGAATCAAATGACCGGCGGGCAGTTTGACCGACTGCGTTCCGTAGGTGTCTTCCACGAGCAACTCGCCGCCGTCGTACTCCTCGGGCGCGCTAAAAAAAAGCGTCGCCGACAGATCGGTGCGAATGCGATGCGCCGTGCCGGTCACCTGGCGGATCGAGTTATCGACGTGCGTGCCGAAGGACTGCCCGCCCTGGTAGCGATTGAAAAGCGGCGGGAAGACGCGCAGCGGCAGCGCCGCGGTGATGAACAACGCGTTTCTCTGTAAGGCGTCCACGATCAGGTCGCCCATGCCGCGTGCCGCCGGTGAATCCTCCGGCAGTTGCATGTTGTCTTTGGTCCGCGCCGACTGCGGGCCGGCGGTGACTTTGCCGTCGACCCACTCGGCTTCGTCGAGCGTCTTGCGGCATTGCGCCACCTGGTCGGCGGTCAGCACGTCGGGTACTTGCAACAGCATCTTGTGGGCGCTCCGGTCATCGAAAAAGAACCCCGCCCACACGGGGGCGGGCGGGGGCATGTCTGGTGGTTCAGAAACGGAAGACCGTGCTGACCATGGCGGAGCGGGCAACGCCGGGAATCACGTGCCCTCCGCCCAGCCGCTCGTAGTAGTACTCATTCGTCAGGTTGTAGACGTTGAGCCGCACATCGAGAAAGCGTGCCAGCGGGAACGACAACATGGCGTCGACGGTCGCGTAGCCGTCGACGAAGCGCACGTTGGCCGTGTTGTTATAGCGGCGGCCGACATAGCGCACGCCGCCTCCGAGCGTGACTTTCCACGGGAACGTATAAGTCGTCCACAGATTGAAGGAGTGGTCCGGAGTCATGGGGAAGACGTTGCCCAGCTCCGCCGGATTATTCGTCTCGATGATTTCGCTGTCGAGATAGGAATAGCCTCCGAAGACCATCCACGCCGGAGTGATATAGCCCGTTGCGCCCAACTCGACGCCGCGCACGCGCTGCCTGCCGTCGAGCACTTGCGGCGGATCGTCGGGCAGAATGCCGGGCGTGCGGGCGTTGTGCTTGGTCACTTGAAAGAGCGCGCCGCTCAGTAGCAGCCGGTTCTGGAAGAAGTCCCACTTGGTGCCGAGCTCGATGGTGTATGTTTTTTCGGGATCGAGCTCCGGCGCGGCCGCTCCGCCGGTGGTATACGACAACCCTTCCAGAGACGGATTCAGCGATGACCCGTAGGATGAATAAATCGTGCCGTTGGATTTTGGCGAAAAAACCACGCCCGCACGCAGGCTCATCATGTGCTCGCCGTGGGATAGCAACGCGCCGCCGGTCGTTAAGCCGTCAACGTCGAAGTTTTCGGACCGCACACCGCCGTTTACTTGCCAACGGCGGCCGAGGTGCAGCGTATCGAACAGGTAGACGGCCTTGGTCGTGGCGTCGATATCGCCGATGTTGGGGTTCAGCGTGAACTCGCCTGTGTAGACATCGTCGGGATTGGGATTGAGCAAGGTGGTGGGTGAATTGGGCGCCGTGCGGAGCTGCCGGATGTTGTTTTCCTTAGTGAACGCCGCGCCCGTGACGACCGAGTGCCGGATTCCGCCGGTCGCGAAGTCGATTGTCAGATCGGTCTGATTGTCGTAGATGTCGTCCTCGGTGATCCAGGAACGCATCTCGCGGTTGATAACGGTCGAATCAGGGCTGGCGAAACGCGGCGGCGTAGCGATCGAGTCGCGCGTGGAGCGGCCGTAGCGAAACTGGTTGCGCAGCACGAAGCTGTCGCTGAAATCGTGCTCTAACCGGGCGGTCCCCATGTCGGAGCCCATCTCTTCGTGGTCGCGGGTTCTGAAGCCGTAGAAAGTTTCGCGCGGCACGGGCGCCGGCTTGTTGCGATAGTCCATGAGCACGTTGTGGTTCGCGGTGACCCACGGAATTCCGTAGTCGGAAATGTTGTCTTGCTTGATTTTGTAGTAGCCCAGGGTGACGCGGGTGGGAGTGCCGAGTCCGAACGCCAGACTGGGCGCCACGCCCCAACGATCGCTCTCGACCACGTCGCGTCCGGGCACGCCGGCGTCGTGAGCCATCACGTTGAGCCGGAAAGCCGTACGGTCGCCGATTGGCAGGTTCACGTCGCCGGTGCCGCGCTGCATGCTGGCCGAGCCCAGGCTCAGCGAGCCGCCGAACATACGCGTGGTTTGCGGCGTTTTGCTGACCATGTTGATGGAGCCACCGGTCGAGCCGCGTCCGGTGAAGGCCGATTGCGGTCCTTTGACCACTTCGACCTGCTCGATGTTGAACGGATCGCGCGATTGCGGCCCCAGGTCGCGTACGCCATCGACAAAGATGTCGTTGCGGGCGCTGAAGCCGCGCAGCACCAGGTTGTCGCCGGCCGGCGCGCCCCCTTCGCCCGCCACCACTGTCAGCCCCGGGACATTGCGCAGCACGTCTGTTAGCGTGGTGGCTCCCTGCTGCTCGATCACGTTTCTCGAAATGATCGAGATGGTCTGGGGAATCTCGCGCAGCGGCTCCGTGTATTTCGGCGATTCCGGCTGCGCTGCCTGCGCGGTTACTTCGATCGATGTCGATACTGTGGCCAGTTCGAGCGTCACGCTTCCGGTATCGGAGAAGCGAAAATTTACGCCGGTGTCGGTGAGAAGTTGCTGTAGCGCCTGGCGGTTGGTGTAGGTTCCCGAAACGCCGGGCGATTGAATCGTTCGAATCGCCTGGTTGGGGACGTTTACTTGCAACTCCGTTGCCCGCTCAAACGCGCGGAGCACTTCTTCAAGAGGGCCTGGCGCGATATCAAACGAACGCACCACCAACGCCTGCGTCTGATTCGACGAGGGCGTGGATCCGCCGGCCTGGGGAGCGGCGACCGCCACCGTTCTGCTGCCGACTGCCGTATAGACGACCAAGGTGCCCGTTGCCAGCCATTTGTAGACTTCGGGCCAACCGGACGGCGCCTTGCGTTTGCCGCGGAGTTTGGAAGGTTCAGAGCCTCTAAGAGCATAAATCGTCATCAAGGAAATCTCCTTCGGATAAAGCCATCGCATGACAGGACGGCTGCGCGGTTCGTCGGCCGCGGCTGCCGCGGTGTCCCGAATAGCCTCGAAGGAGACGCTCGTGTAGAATAACGAAGTCGTCAGCCCACAAGGCTGCGATACCGGGGCCTTCGCGCTTCTCTTAACAGGACGAGCGCGGGGGCCCTTTGTTTTTTCCGGCGGCGCCGCCGCCACCGAATCACTGAATTTTAAATGCAACCGTGTTGCAAGTCAAGTGGGAAAATCAAGCCTCAAGGCGGGGGCAGATGCCAAGAGCCTTCAACTACCCGGGTAGAAGGCGCTGCTGCCACCAGCGGCGGACCAGGCTCGGACCAACAGCAGCGTTCCGAAGGACTGGGAATCGCCGCTACTACCTGTCGTGCAAAGGAAATAGGTTACGCGCAGCGGGCCGGAAAAAGACGCGGCCGGCGTCCGCGTGATGCGGGCCGGGATAAATGTTCTGCAACAGTCTTGCAATCAAAAGGATGGAATGGGGCAAAGCCGGCATGGGCCTTGGACGGCGCGGTCACTTCCGCGGGCCATTTCCGCGGCGGCTACACGAGCTGCGATGGGAGGCGCTACTCGTCGAGCCCGAACACAAACAGGCCTCGGCCGGCCGTAAAGGCTACGTATTGCTTGCCTTCGCTGGCGTAGCTGATCGGGTTTGCGCGCATCGATCCGCCGGCTTGAAAACGCCACACGGGCTTGCCGTTGGTGGCGTCTAGCGCGAAGACATCGCCTTCACCGGTGCCGCCGAACACCAGGCCGCCGGCGGTCGAGAGCACGCCTCCGCCGGGCGGAGAGTGCAGCGGGAATTCCCACTTGAGCTCGACGCTCTCGGGATGGAAAGCGCGAATGGCGCCGTAGGCTTCCTCGCCGGGGATTTTCTGCGCACCGCCGGCGTTATACAGGCTGCCGACTTTGAACTCCGCTTCGCCTTTGTAGTAGATGTGGCCCATCTCGCGCGAGGCCACGAAAAACAGATGCAGTTCCGGATTGTAAGCGGGGCTCTGCCAGTTCGTACCGCCGCCCAGGTTGGGATACACAATATTGCCGTCGACGGTGGGTGACGTGTTGGGTAGAACCATCGGCCGCCCGTTGTCGTCCAGCCCGCTGGCCCAGGTCTGCTTCACGTAAGCCTTGCCATTCACGAACTTGCCGCTTTCGCGATCGAGTACATAGGAAAAGCCGTTGCGGTTGGCAAACAGCACCAGCTTGCGCTGCTCGCCGCGGACTTCGCCATCGATCAGCACGGGCACCTGCACCGAATCCCAGTCATGCACGTCGTGCGGCGTGAACTGGAAATACCATTTCAGCTCGCCGGTGTCCGCGTCGAGGACGACGAGGCAATCGGAGTAGAGGTTGTCGCCTTTGCGGACGTCGCCATTCCAATCCGGCCCGGGATTGCCTGTGCCCCAGTAGATGAGATTCAGCTCGGGATCATAGCTGCCTGTGACCCAGGTCGTCGCCGAGCCTTGTTTCCAGCTATCGCCGGCCCAGGTTTCGGCGCCCGGCTCGCCCGCCACCGGCACCGTCCAGAAGCGCCAGGCGCGTTCGCCGGTTTTGGCGTCATAGGCGTCGAGGAAGCCGCGCACGCCGAACTCGCCGCCCGCCATGCCGAGAATGATTTTTCCGTTGATCGCCAGCGGCGCGGCGGTCATCGAGATACCCGCTTTGTAGTCGGCGACTTCGATGTCCCAGCGCACCTGGCCGCTTTTGGCGTCGAGCGCAACCAAGTGCGAATCGAGCGTGCCGACGTAGACCATGTCGTCGAGCACGGCGACGCCGCGGTTCACGCGGCCGCAGCAGAGCGGCATGTTCTCGGGAATCGGCCGGGTGTATTTCCACAGCGGGCGGCCGGTGCGCGTGTCGAGCGCGGTCACATCGCTCGGCGGCTCGCTGATATACATCACGTTGCCGTCGACGAGAGGAGTCGCTTCGAAGCCGTGCGTCGTGCTGATCTGGTACACCCACTTCGGGCGCAACCGCGAAGCATTTTCGGGAGTGATCTGCCGCAGCGGCGAATGGCGGTGCCCGAGGTAATTCCCCGAGTAGGTGAGCCAGTTTTCCGGCTCGTTGCCGGCCTCGAGGATTCTCTCGTAGGTGACTTGCGCCGGGAGTGGCGCGGCCAGACACAACCATACCGACGCCAGGCACGACAGCAGCGCGGTCCTGCTCATTCCTCACCTCGCAGCGAAACCAGGTAGGCCACCAGATCGGTCAGCTCGGCTTCGGTCAGCGTTTCTTTGTAGCCGGGCATCGGCGACTTGCCGCGCTGTTTGTCGATTTCCGATACCTCTTCCTTCAGGAAGGAGTGCAGATGATCGGAATAATCGCGGATCTGGATGGTGAACGTGTCTTCATTGAGCCGGACGCCGGTTATGGACTTGCCGTCGCGGGTGACGACGCGAACTTGCAGGAACTCCGCGGGCATGTCGGCCTCCGGCTCGAGCAGCGAACGCCGCAGATAGGAGGCGCTTCGCCGCGCCCCAACGTCAGTGAGGTCGGGGCCGGCCAGCCCGCCCGGGATCTCGGCGGTGTGGCACATCAGGCAGTTGCCTTTGCCGCGATAGATCCCCTCGCCCGCAACAGGATCGCCGGGAACGCCTTCCGGCGCTCGTTTTCCGAGCGAGTCCACGAAGCCGGTGACGAACCAGACCTCGCGATCGTTCATCTGCCAGGCGCTGGGCATTTCGGTGCCGGGAACGCCGCGCTTGATGACCCGAAACAGACCTTCAACATCCGAGGCGTGGCGCAGTTTCGGACGCGCCAGGGTGGCGCCGCTGCCTCCCTCGCCGCCCGGTCCATGGCAGGGAGCGCAGTGGCCTTGGAAAAGTTTTTCGCCGAGCGCTTGGTTCTCGGGAGAAGCCGCGGGGCGCGGCGGCAGCTCCTCTTCAGTCTGCGCCCAGCTCGACGAACAGAGCAACGAACACAACAACGCCAATCCCAACGCAAGTCTCATGGAAACCCCGGAATTGCCAGTCTCTGGCGCTGGAGTATAACACGAACGCCGCGCTGCGAACGCGCCTGAATCGAGCCCTTTGCGCGCTGCCGGGAAGGCCGGCGGCGGCGGCGCCCGCAGCGGCGTCCCGACGCATCATTGCTGGCCGGTTCTCGCCCGCGCAGGCGCAAGAGCTACCATGAAAGGTCACTGCGAGTCCGCGCAAACGGCCGCCGGTCCTCCCACGCGGAGGCCACCAGTCACCCAGCCGGAAATCTGATCCGCCAGACAGAATCGCGGTGGCGCCAGCGCCGCGTTGCAACCTATGTACGCAAACGATGCAAACGATGATTCGAATCCGCGATCGGCGGCGATTGAAACCCGCGATCTCACCAAGACTTATCCGGGTGGCGTGCGTGCGCTCGACGGCCTGACGTTTGCTGTGCCGCGCGGCGCGGTTTTTGGGCTGCTGGGGCCGAACGGGGCGGGGAAGTCGACCGCGATCAAGATCCTCACCACGCTTTCGCGGCCCGACTCGGGTGAGGCGCGTGTCGCCGGATTCAACGTGCTGGCCGAACCGCAAAAGGTACGCCGCGCGATCGGCTGCGTCGCGCAGCGTTCCGGCGTCGACATGGAATCGACGGGCCTCGAGAACCTTACCTTGCAGGGTCAACTCCACAGCATGGGCGGCGCGGAGTTGAAGCGCCGCGCCGCTGAATTGCTGGAGCGTTTCCGGCTCACCAAGTCAGCCAACCTGGTGGCGCGCACGTATTCAGGCGGCATGCAGCGCAAGCTCGATGTCGCCATGGGGCTCATTCACCGTCCCCAGGTTTTGTTCCTCGACGAGCCGACCACAGGGCTCGATCCGGAAGCGCGCGTTGATTTATGGGATGAGATCGCACGCCTCGCCCGCGAGGGTTTGACGATTCTGCTGACCACGCACTATCTCGACGAGGCCGACCGTCTCGCCCAACGGCTGGCCATCGTTGACCGCGGCCGTATCGTTGTCGAAGGCACGCCCGAGCAGCTCAAGGCCGAGCTGCGCGGCGATTCGATCGAGATCGAGCTGGCGTTGGCGGAATCGGGCGTGTCTCCCGCGGAGGTCACAGTGCGGCAGGCGCTCGAACGGGTCTCGGGCGTGCGCGACATCAACCTCGACGGCGTTGCGCTGCATGCGCGAGCCGACCAGGGCGCCACCGCCGTGCCGGCTATGCTCGCCGCGCTCGAGTCGCAAGGCGCGAAGGTGGCCTCGGTGAAGGTTTCGCGGCCGTCGCTCGACGATGTTTATCTTCGCTACACAGGCCGCACGTTTGAGCAGGCCGAAGGAGAAACCCGATGACCACGATTCTGCATTCCTACTTCATGACGCTGCGGCTGATGCGTCATTTGCTGCGGCAGCCGTGGTACATCGCTCTAACCTTGGTGCAGCCGGTGATTTGGCTGGTGTTCTATGGGCAGCTCTTTGAGAAAGTCACCGCTCTGCCCGGCTTTGAGACGGTTTCCTACATCGACTTTCTCACACCCGGCATCGTCGTTATGTCGGCGCTGTTTTCCTCAGGCTGGAGCGGCATGGGGATGATCCACGATCTCGACCGCGGTGTAATGGACCGCTTTCTGGTTTCACCGGCCAGCCGCAGCGCGTTGATCGCCGGCCGCTTGCTGCATCTGGCGTTTCAGAACTGCGTCACCGGGACAATTCTCATTACTCTGGGGCTTGTGCTCGGCGCGCGTTATCCCGGCGGCATCACGGGCGTGGCGGTGCTGTTGCTGTGCGCCGTATTGCTGGCGATCCCGTTCGGGGCGCTCTCGAACGCGCTGGCGCTGACTCTGCGCAAGCAGGAATCGGTGATCGGCGCGGTAAACTTCGTGCTGCTGCCTCTAGTGTTTCTGTCGCCGGTATTCATGGCGCCCGCTTTGATGCCGGAATGGATTCGTACTGTGGCGCAGTTGAATCCGGTGGGCTGGAGCGTCACCGCGGGCCGCGCCGCTCTGCACGGTAACGCCGACTGGAGCGCCGTCGTCGTACAGGTCGGCTGCCTCACCGCGTTTACGTTCTTCAGCGGCTGGCTGGCGACGCGCGCGTTTCAAAGCTATCAACGTTCGGTTTGAGGGAAGCGTCTTCGCGGGGTTTGGCGTTTGGGTGGGGCCAGGCTTTTTCCCGGCGTCGCTACCGTGTTTCCGAGCGTCGCTACCATGTTTTCGAGCGGCGCTATCACGAGGGCGGTGTTCATCGGCAGGCCGGCAGTCCTTTTGTTTCGCCACGGAGGTGACCTTATGCTGCGGTTTTTATCCGTCCTCTACCTTGCCGCCGTCTTCCTCGGCCCAGGGCCGGCGCTGGCGCAGGAAGCTACGCACACCTTCCCTTGGTCACCCCCGGTTGAGGTCAAACTTGGGGGACTGGCTCAAGAACTGTAGCGGGTTGTCGAACGAGATCTTGCAGATCGTCGACGGACTATGGCCGCGGCGCTTCATCTCGAGCAGCGCCTTGGGGACGGCCAGCGGATCGCTCGGCCCCCAATCGCCGGCGGAGTTCATCCAGAGGCGCTCGGCGCCGTACATCTCGATGATGTCGGCGGCGCGCTGCGGCGTGCATTTGGTCTCAGGATAGAGCGTCATGCCCGCCCAGAACCCTTCGTCGAGCACCATTTCCACGGTGTGTTCCTCGACGTGATCGATCAGCACGCGGCCCGGATCGATGTTGCTGTTTGCCTGGATCGCGTCGAGGATCAGGCGCGTGCCCTTGCGTTTGTCTTCGAGGTGCGGCGTGTGAACCAGGATGAGCTGGTCGTGCTTCGCGGCTAGAGCGATCTGCTCTTCGAGAATGGCGAGTTCGTTGCGGCTGTTCTTGTTGAGCCCGATCTCTCCCACGCCCAGGACGTTCGGCTTGTCGAGAAACTGCGGGATCAGCGCAATGACCTCGCGGGCGAAAACAGGGTCCTCAGCCTCCTTGGGATTGATGCAGATCCAGGTGAAGTGGCGAATACCGTACGCGGCGGCGCGCTTCGGCTCGACTTCGGTGAGATGGCGGAAATAGTCGAAAAAACCCTGCGGCGAGTTGCGGTCGAAACCGGCCCAGAAGGCGGGCTCGGTGAGAGCCACGCAGCCGGCTTGCGCCATCCGCTCATAGTCGTCGGTGGTGCGCGAAATCATGTGGATGTGCGGATCGATGTACTGCATGGGGCTGCGGAGGTTTTACGGCTTGGGGTTATGCGCGCCGGCGGCGCCTTTCGTGCCGGCCTTAGCGATGGGCTCGGCACTTGGGTCGCTGAGGTGTTCGAGGACACGGCGCGCGCGGCCGCTTTCGCCGCTGTCCAAAATCTTGAGCGCCTCGCGGAACGCCGCCATACGGAAGTCTTCGCCTTCACCACGCGGGGTGGCGCGGTCGACGCGGTCCAAAAAAGCAGCAATGTCGATGAGCTTGGCGCGGTGCTCGAGGAAGTAGCGGTCTACGACCTCGGGCCGCGAGAGCGGGCAGCTAGTTTTCGGCTCGGGCATTCGCTTCCTCTGAGCGCTGGCGCGGCGATTTCCAGGCATCGTTTCGGCGGGTTTCTTTGAAAATCTGGCTAGACCAGCCCGCAACGCAGCCGGTTGCCGCGCGAAAGTTGCTACTGCCCAGATCCCCGCGCGGAGACGCCCTAACGCAGGCGCACGGCTCTCAGGATACGCCGGGGTGCCGTCGAGAGCAAGACTCGCGGCTTCCTGCCTCGCGGCTTCGGAGCGGCGGGCGATTCCGATCAAGCCGGAAACCGGGACGGCCGTTTGACGCGAAAAACCCTGATCGCTAAAATTGGCGCTGCATTCCAAGTGCAGCCGTCTCGAAGCGGCGCCGCCCGACGCGGCTGCAGAAGCGGAGAAGGATACAGCCAATGCCATCGCACCGATACCCTGCCGTTCACAACGCGATGTGGCCTGGACTGGTCGGTAAGGGCGGCCCGAACGCCGAACCTGCGATCGACCTCGAGACGATGCTCACGCTGACGGCCGACGCCGAGGTGGATGGCGTGCGGTTCGACGGCGTCGATCTGTTTTTGTTTGCGCCGCATGTCGATATCGATTCGTCGGCTGACGATGTGAAGCGGCTGGCCGAGCGCGTCGCGTCGCTCAATTTGAAAGTCGGCTCCGTGGTCGCACCCGTCTGGCCGCCGACCGGCGGCGGCTCGGCGATGGGCAGCGCGGACGAACGCCAGGGCTTTTTGACGCAGGTGCGTAAAGCGTGCGGCATCGCGAAGACGCTGCGGGAACTGGGCATTCGGCCCTACGGCGTCGTGCGCATCGATTCGGCGGTGGGCCCGTCCGAATGGGCCAAAGATCCCGAGGGAAACACCGAGCGCATCGCCGCCACCTTTCGCGAAGCCGCGGACATCGCCGAGGACCACGGCGAGCGGCTCGCCGCCGAGGGCGAAATCTGTTGGGGCGGCATGCATAGCTGGCGCCGCATGGTCGAACTGCTCGAGTTGGTCGGCCGTCCGAAAACGGTTGGCTTCCAGGCCGACATGGCGCATACGATGCTCTTCACCCTGGGGTATAACGCCCCGGAGGATCGTTTACTCCCCGACGATTTCGACTGGTCGCAGCAGCATGTGCTGGCCGATTCATATCGGAAAATGGCCGCTCACCTGCGCCCGTGGACAATCGATTTTCACGTGGCGCAGAACGACGCCACGGTCAAAGGTTCCGGCACGCACGACAAGACCGGCCGGCACTGTCCGCCAAAAGATCCCAACGGCAAGCTCGACATCGTGCGCGATGCCGGCGCTTGGATGCTCGGCGACGACGGCAAGCCGACGCGGGCCTTCGAACATATCTGCTGGGACGGCTGCATGTTTCCGAACGCCATGATGACCGACCCGCAAACCTGGCGCGACTTTCTGAGCACTATGATCGCGGTGCGCAACGCGCACGGCTGG
>JBBDWJ010000294.1:0-5411 GCA_040902925.1 Bryobacterales bacterium
CATTCTGGCGCAGGCCGGCCTGGCCGTTGGCCTGACGCTGGTGGTGGCCCGCCGCTTTCCGGATTTCGCCGCGCCGATCACGGTTGTCGTGCTGGCTTCGGTCGTGCTGCACGAAATGCTCGGCCCGATCGGCGCGCGTTTCGCCATTGTTCGCGCGGGCGAAGCGCGTCTGCGCAAGACGGAACCGGAGTCGATTTGGGCTTCGTAACGACTGCTTGTTGCGGCAGATGCAGCGGCTGGGGTACACGGGCGACGAGGGGAAGGCCGCTGAAGCGGACCGAGTGATAGCAGGGGTACACACCTACACGGCCGCCCCAAAAACCCCACAGCCTACCATTACGCATTACGGCATTGCGGCAGCCTAACGTTTCACCTGCATGAATGAACTCGCATCCCTCGGCCTGATTCTGCTGCTGGCGCTTCTGGCCGGCCACCTGGTGCAGTTTCTGCGCATTCCCGAAGTCACCGGCTACATTCTGGCGGGGATCATGCTGGGGCCGTCGGTGCTGGGCTGGGTAAGCGCCCGTAACCTGGCCGCACTCGAAGTCTTGAGTGAAGTAGCGCTTGGGCTGATTCTGTTTTCCATTGGCTCGGTCTTTGAGATCGAGCGCTTCCGGCAAGTCGGCCGGCCGATCCTGGTATTGACGGCGGCGGAATCGCTGCTGGCGGGCACGCTGGTGTTTAGCGGCATGCTGATGTTGGGCCAGCCTTGGCCGGTCGCGGCGCTGCTGGGCGCGATCGCCATCGCCACTGCGCCGGCTTCTACCTTGATGGTGATTCGCGAATGTAATTCCAAGGGGCCGCTCACCAGTTCCCTGCTCGGCATTATCGCCGTCAACAACATTTTCTGCCTGGTCACTTTCAGCATTGTGGCGGCCTCGATCGAGCTGGCCAGCGGACCCGGCGGCGCAAGCTTTTGGAGTACCCTCTATGGCTCGGTGCATTCTCTTTTGTGGACGTTGTTGGGCTCGGTGGCGCTGGGATTCCTAGTGGGGCTGATGCTTGTCGGATGGGCCACGAAAATTTCCGACACCGGCGAGATGGTGATGCTGCTGGCGGGGTCGATCCTATTCTGCGTGGGCGTTGCTCGCGTTCTCGACCTTTCGCAGCTCATCGCCAGCCTCGCCGTCGGGGCCACGATGGTGAATCTGTCGAGGCGCAGCAAGCGCCTGTTCGCGACGCTGGGCGAAACGGACCCGCCGTTCTACGCGATCTTTTTCGTCATCGCGGGCGCCGACATGGACGTCGAGCTGGTGTGGCACATGGGGGCGCTCGGCATTGTCTACGTGCTGGGGCGCACGTCCGGCAAAGCGCTCGGGGCCTGGTGGGGCGCGCGGCGGCTTGCGATGCCCGAATCGGTGCGGCGGAATCTTGGGTTTGCGCTGTTTGCGCAAGCAGACCTTGCCATCGGCCTGACGCTGGTCATCAATCGCTCGTTTGCCGAATTTGCCCCGGCCGTCGGCGTCGCCGTATTGGCCGCGGTTGTTGTGTTTGAGATGCTGGGACCGATCGGGGTGCGGTATTCGCTGATGCGGTCGGGCGAGGGGAAGGCTCAAAAATCCGAAGCGCAGTCGATCTGGGCCTGAGGAACAGACCTGAGGAACAGAACCGCGATCAGCCGCCCGACATGCGCGCCAACGGATGATTCGATTTCATCTTGTTCTCTTCGCTCGATGCTTCGAGGGCTGCGACGCGTTTGGTCAAGTCGGTGAGCATCAGGCCGACGGGGTCAGGCAAGTGGCCGTGCTCGAGCATCTCGGACTCTTCGCTGATCGCAACACCCTTGACGGCAACGACGCGGCCGGGAATGCCCACAACAGTGGAATGCGGCTCGACCGGCTTGACGACGACGGAGCCCGCTCCGACGCGCACCCAATCCCCGATGGTGATGTTGCCGAGGACTTTCGCGCCTGAACCGATCACGACGTGGTTGCCGACCGTGGGGTGGCGTTTGCCCTTTTCCAAGCCCGTTCCGCCCAGGGTCACGCCCTGGTAAAGCAGGACGTCATCGCCGATCTCGGCCGTCTCTCCGATGACCACGCCCATGCCGTGGTCGATGAAGAAACTGCGGCCGATTTTCGCTCCGGGATGGATCTCAATGCCGGTCAGCCAGCGCGCGAAGTGAGAAATGCAGCGCGCGATCACGTAGAACCGCCGTCGGTAAAAGCCGTGCGAGATGCGGTGCAGCAGAACCGCGTGGAGGCCCGGGTAGCACAACAACACTTCCAACGTGCTTTTGGCCGCCGGATCGTGCCGGAAGACTGTCGCGACCTGTTCCCGGATGCCCTGTAGCATGACGTTGCTCCCTCAAGCGCTGACCGTTGTGGGGGTTTGCGCGGTTCGCGAGCCAAGTTGGGCTTTCCGTTATTGGATGGCTCGAGCGGCAGAAAGTTGCAGAACAAAGCGCCGGCGTTTCAAGCCGGCCCGGTACAACAGCACTTTCGAGTTCGCAACATGGGCAGGATGTTTTCTTGATGCTAGGCGATGGCCGGGGGGAAGTCAAACCAGCTTTTGGCCATCCAAAGGCGCCTTCGCACGCTACAATTTTTCCGTGGATGCCGGAGCGGGTGCGCTATTCGCGGGCTGTTCGCCGGGACGCCGCGTTCCAATAACCCCGCGCAAGGCGGCGCCAGCGGCAATTTGCACGACCCGCGGGACGCTATAGATGGTCGAGGCGTAGTGGCCGCATTCGTGCGTGCAGAAACATCCATCCGCGGCCTCGCGGGCGATCCGCCGCGCGCGCTCGCCGAACCACAACCGGCGGAAGTCGTAGCCCGCACGCCGTAAATTGCCGAGCCTGCTGTTCTTGATTTCGCACTCCACAACGTCGCCGTTGCTATAGATCACGCCAGCCAGGCGCCCGGAAACGCAGGAGAATTGCGCGCGCTGCTGGGCCACCGTGCGGTCGACCGTCAGCCGCACGCGCTGATCGAGCAGATGATTTGCGGCTCCGAATGCGTTTGGACCGTTGGATTGCGGATGTCCTTCGGAATAGTCTTGCTCCATACGGCGCAGCAACTTTTCGTAGTTTTCGATCTTCACTTCGGTCTGGCTAGGGTCGAGCGGCGTACCGCGGCAATAGTTGAACGACAAGCCGTCGGGCCGGAACCGCCGCCGCAGTTCCTCGTAGATTTCGAGAATCTCGTCCTGATTCTCTTTCATGACTGTTGTCAGCGTGTGGACGATCAGATTGGGGAAACGCTTTCGTAGGGGCGCGATGGCGTCGGCGGTTTGCAGCATGCGCCGCCAGGCGTTTTCGCGGCCGCGGATGTGGTCGTGCTTTTCCTCGTCGACGTGGTCCACGCTCAGGTTGAGATGAAACCGCAGGCCGGGCGCGGCGGCGAGCGTGGTTTCGAGTGTTTCGACGACACGCGCGGTATGTTGTCCGTTGGTCGGAACGTAGACGTTAGCGACGTTGTTGGTATCGACGGCGGCCAGCACAATGCTCGCCAGGTCGGCACGCAGAAAGGGCTCGCCGCCTCCGAGGAACAAGTTGTAGATCTCGTCCATCGAGGCGAGAACGCGTTGAAACTCCTCCAGGCTGAAATCCGAGTTCGGTTTCGGGTTCAGCTCATCCCAGTAGAAACAGTGGATGCATTTCTCGTCGCAGCGCGTCGTCACGTAGAGCGTCACGAAAGGAGGCGTCACCCGCCGGCCTAAAGCGGTCTTCCACTGGATGCGCGCCAGGTGGGCGGCGAACGACGGCGTTTGTGAGCGGGACATGAAACGCGAACTCTCTCGTAAGGGTATCCGGTTGGCGCTGGGCGGGCAATGCTGCCGCGCGTCTCGTTGCCGCGGCTGGTGCTAGACCAAGGGCTATCCGAAGAAAACCAGCGCGTTGGAACCATCCACGGAACTTCGCGCGCCGCAGTCTCGTAAGCTTCCTGTTGGCCAAGCCGGCCCTAGGAGGTCCCCATGCGACCGCTGCTCGCGCTCTCGCTGCTGAGTTTCGCCGTAAACCCAGCCTGTCATCTCGACCTCGAAGACCGCTCGGTCTCCGAGAGCGTCGAGCACAGCGTGGCCCTCGACCCGCAGGGCCGCTTCAAGATCGAGAACCCGCGCGGCCTGATTCGCATCGACACTTGGGACCGGCCCGAGGTGCGCATCGAGGCGGACAAATACGCCGGCAGCCGCGACGCGCTCAAGGATGTGCGCATCGAAATCAAGGGTGAAGGCCAGCGGGTCGAGGTGCGCACGCACGTGCCGGACCGCTTCGGCATTTTTGGAGGCTCGGGCGGCTCGGTCGACTACCGCATCACGCTGCCGGCGACCGTGCGGATCGAGGCGTCCACCGTGAACGGGCAGGTTGAGGTGGAGGGCGTCAGCGGCGATATCGAAGTCAGCTCGGTGAACGGCAAAGTAACGGCGACGGATGTTGAAGGCGAAGTGCGCGCGTCGACGATCAACGGCAGGGTCGAAGTGAGCCACTTGAGCTTACCGGCCAGCGCTCATCACGAGTATTCCTGCATCAATGGAACCGTTCGCGTGTATTTGCCCGGCTCCGCGGCCGGGCGCTTTCACCTGGAATGGGTGAACGGATCGGTCGACAGCGATTTTCCGATGGAGCTAGGACGTAAATGGCCGGGCCCGAAGTCGATCGACGCGCAAGTGGGAGAGGGCAGAAACCACTTCAAGTTCTCGACGGTGAACGGCAGCATCAAGATTCTCAAACGCGCGGAGGAAGTCCGCGGCGGGCAACCGGGCACGACGGGGATCTGACGGCCGGCGGCTTTGCCCCGGGGCTCACGTAAAAAAGCTTAGGGAAGGCTAGGGATAGAAAACCGACTTGCCCACCATCGACTGGTAGGTGACGAACCCGAAGTCGAGGCCGCTGGCGTTGACGTTGGGCACGTCAATCTTCGGGCTTGTGCCGACAAGCAATAGGCCCGTGCTGTTGGAGCCGATCTGGACGCTCGCGGGCAGATTCGCCAGCACGGACGGCGGCACCGTAAAACTGCCAAGCTCGAGGGGCACGCTGCAGACGAACGCGCCGCTGACATTGTTGGCGGGCGTGGGAGAGCTTTCCGAGATCCCCAGAATGCGAACGAACTGGCGGATCGAGTCGCCCCCCGACCAGGTTAGAAAAATCCCCTGGCTGCGATCAATACGGCTGATCTGTCCTTGATTCGTCCACGTGATGGGCGGCGGCAGTTCTAAGGCCGCTTCAAACGTCCCGACGGGCGAGCCGGCGCTCGATGCCACGGTGTACATTCCGGGATCCAAATACAGCGGAGGCTGCTGCGTCGTCGCAAGCTGCGAAGCATAGAAGCCTGGGTTCGTGCGCGGAATCGAGCGCGACCCGTTGGGCCCCCGCAGGATCAGCTCGACGCCGGCATCCAGGGGTTGCAGCGGAGCGGGGTTGGCAAGCGCAGCCGTGGCGCCGCGCGAAAAAAAGGAAGCACAGGTTCCCA
>JBBDWJ010000294.1:5421-14236 GCA_040902925.1 Bryobacterales bacterium
CCCAGCGCCGGCATCGAAACGGCGGGAACGAAGAACCACTCGGCGTTGCTGACGGACTCGAACGCGCCAACAGCGCCGTCGGTCACCAGAGACTGTCCGGAGCCGCCGACCTGCAAAGCATTGCGCGCCAGAACGACCCTGCCGAGCCGCGATCCGGCCGCTGCGGGCTGACCCGCGAAAGGGTTGGCGGGGTCTTCACAGGCGCCGCCGGCCGCCGCGATCGACATGGTCGCCGTGTTGCTTGTCACCCCGGCGGCTGTTCGAACCGTCAGTGGCACGTAGCAGCCTGGTGGTGCGTCGTCGGGCACGACAAATACGATCTGATCGACGCCCGCGCAGCAAGGGCTTCGGCCCCGGTAAAGAAGTGCGGCCGGCCGGTTGCCGACCAATACCTGCACCTCCGCCAGATCCCCCGCTGGCGGCGCTTCGGTGTCGGGAGCGTTGATCGCGCCCAGACCGGTGCCCCACACCGTAACTACCTGGCCGGGCCGCGCGCTTTGCCGCGTCGAGTTCAGGGGCTGGCTCTCTTGCGAGATAAAATTCTGGACCACCGCCGGACCCGAACCCGAGCCGTTGATTGTAAAAATGCCAAAGCTCGCTGGAACCACGCGAACCATGGCCGGGAAGAAGCTCTGGCCGCCGCTGGCGACGAAGGTGACGAAAACCGCGACCTCGCCGAGTGGCGCATTGGATGGCATGATCGCGTTGACCTGGCTGTTATTGGCGAATATCGGGATCGCGGCGACCGACTGGTTGCCCTGCCGGACCATCACCGAAACCTGCGCCAGTTCCCGCTGCAGCGGAAAAGCGTCGACTTTGACGCCTTCGGGAGGGCCCATCTGGTCGCCAAACACGGTGAAAATTGAGCCGCGCGCTATGTTGCCGCCCGGCAGCTCGACCGGCAGGAAGCTGGCAGCGTTGACGACGCTGTTGGCGTTGAAGGTCGGGTGCGCGCTGCACGGTACAACCGACCAGAGGGCGGCAATGCCCGACAAAATAAATCGCGGATAAGGCATCTTAAGTTTGGGTTCGCCGGCTGCTCAGCGGCGGCAGCCCGTTCCGATCCGTACAGGCGTTCTGGAAGGCAGTGAAGAGACTCCCGAGACCCTTCATCATACTGAAGCCCGGATTCGTTCTGCCTAAGCGAGGAGGGACGTAAGGGAAAGCACTGAGGCAAATCACGCGGGGTTATGGGGCGTGCGGCTCGGGTTGCGGCGCCCGCATGCGCGCCATGCGCGGGTAGATCACGCCGGGGAACAGCCGCGCCAGCGCGATCAGCACCCAGCCGATTCGCGGCGTGACCACGGTGCGCTTACCCTTCCGCAATCCATCGATGATCGCGTCGGCGCACTGCTCGGCGGTGATCTTGAAGCGGCGCTGGCGATTGACCGCCGGCGGAATGCTCCCCGTCAGCACGTTGTCGCGGAACGGCGTCTCGACAAATCCCGGGCACACGCACATGACCTGGATGCCGCGGCCGTCGAGTTCCATGCGCAAGCCGTCGGAGTAGCCGTTCAAGGCATACTTCGAAGCCGAGTAAAGGCTCAGCCACGGCAGCGGCACCTTGCCGCCGATCGAGCTGATATGGACCACGGCGCCGCCCCGGGGCATCACGGGCAGCACCCGCGCCGTCAGATCGACCGGCGCGAAGAAATTCAGTTCGAACAAGCGCCGCAGCATCACCGGATCGGCCTCGAACGAGGGCACGTACATGCCCACGCCGGCGCAATTGATCAGAATGTCGATCGTCTCAAAACGCTCACGTGCCTCGGCGGCGAGTTTTTCGAGCGATGCCCGGTCGCACAGGTCCGCGGGAATCACGGTTGCTTCGGCGGGCGAAACCTCGCGCGCCACTTCCTCGAGCCGTTCCCGCGAGCGGCCGGTTAGGATCAGCCGCGCGCCTTCACGCGCCAGGGCCGCGGCCGTGGCGCGGCCGATGCCGGATGAGGCTCCCGTGATGAGCGCGGTCTTGTTTCGAAAATTCATGTTGCATTGCCCATCCGCCGAATGGGAAGCCATAATGTAGCATGGGCGAGGAACGATTGTTGCCGCTGTTCCCCTTACCCGTGGTGCTGTTCCCCGGCGCCGCGCTGCCCTTGCACATCTTTGAAGAGCGCTACCGGCTGATGATTGGCGAGGCGGTGCGCGATGGCTCGGAATTCGGCGTCCTGCTCGTCGATGACGGCAAGCTGACGACTGTGGGATGCACGGCGACGGTGAAGCGCGTGGTCCGCGAGTACGACGAGGGCGAGTTCGATGTAGCGGCCGAAGGCCAGCGGCGTTACCGGACTCTGTCCCTCGATCAAACCAAGCCTTACCTGCAAGCGCGGGTCGAGTTCTTCGACGACGAAGAGATTGCGCCGCCGGACTCGGAGCGCCTCAAGCTCGTCGTGGACCTGAGCGCCAGGATTACCAGCGTGCTGCGCTCCGCCGCGTTGCCGGCCCTCGACGCGGCCGGTCTGCCCAGTTTTGTGATTGCGCACCATCTGCCGCTCGATCTTGCCTTCAAGCAGCAACTGCTGGCGAAGCGCGCCGAAAGCGAGCGGCTCGAAGCCCTGGCGGCGCACCTGCAGGAACTCTTGCAGCGGGTGCAAAGCATTCAGCGGACGCAACAGTCGGCTAAGACGAACGGCCAGGCCGGCCCGCACTGAGTTCAGCATGCACTGAGCCCGCTATAATCCCACGATGATGCCAGCCGGCCGCTTGTCGATCGAGCGCATCGAGCAAGCAACCCGCGTGATCGACCCCGTATTTCTCCGCACGCCGCAATTCGTTTGCGAGCCGCTCGGTGAAATTCTCGGCGTACGGCTGGCGCTAAAAATCGAAACGCTGAACCCGATCCGGTCGTTCAAAGGGCGCGGGACGGAGTTTCTCGTATCGCAGCTCCGCAGCGGCACGCGGCTGCTGTGCGCCAGCGCAGGCAACTTCGGCCAGGCGATGGCGTATTCGTGCCGCAAGCGGTCGATCCCGCTGACCGTTTACGCCGCTATCCACGCGAACGCCCTGAAGATCGAGCGGATGCGCGCGCTCGGCGCGGAGGTGAAGCTTTTTGGCGAGGATTTCGATGCCGCCAAGACCGAAGCCCGGCGCGTGGCCTCCGCGGACAGCGGAGTCCGGTTTATCGAAGACGCCCGAGAGACGGCGACAGGGGAAGGCGCGGGCACGATCGGCCTCGAGTGGCTTGAATTCCCCGAATCTTTCGATACTCTGCTCATACCGCTCGGAAACGGCGCCTTACTGGCCGGCATAGCGCTGGCCGTCAAGACGCATCGTCCGCGGACGCGCATCGTCGCCGTACAGGCGGCCGGCGCGCCGGCGATGGTTGAATCCTGGCGGGCAGGGCGCGTCATCATCCATGAACGCATGGACACCATCGCCGACGGCATCGGAGTTCGCGTGCCGATCCCCGAAGCGCTCGACGACCTTCACGGGCTCATCGATGACGCCATCCTCGTCAGCGAGGAAGAGATCGTCGAAGGGATGCGTTTGCTGCACCGCCATGCGGGAGTCGTGGCGGAGCCTTCGGGGGCGGCCGGCATCGCTGCTCTTTTGCAACAGGGCAATGCCTTTCGCGGCCAACTCGTTGGCACAATTGTATGCGGCGGCAATTTGACTCCTGAGCAGATGCGGCAGTGGTTGTAGATCAGTGGTTATAGACCATGTCGTCCTACCCGGTTTCGGACAAAGACCAACGCGTTCGCGCCGCGGACCTGCTTGCGCTCGTCACTGAAATTTGGGTGCGTTGCGGAATGCCGGACGATGACGCGGCGCTGCTGGCCGATACGCTCGTCGCCGCCGATCTTCGCGGCGTACATTCTCATGGCGTGCTCCGCGTTCCTGAATATGCCGGCAAGCTGCTTGGCGGCGCTGTCGATCCCAAAGGGCGGCCGCGCGTGGCGGTCGACAATGGCGCCGCGATTGTTGTCGACGGCGGCAACAGCATGGGACAGATCGGCTCCAGCTTCGCGATGCGCGAGGCCATCGAGCGCGCGCGGCGGCACAACATCGCCGCGGCGGCGGTGCGCGGCAGCAACCACTGCGGCGCGATGGCGTATTTCGCGATGCAGGCGCTGCCCGAGGACATGATCGGCATCGCAACCACCAACGCGCTGCCGACGATGGCGCCCTGGGGCGGCGTGGAGCGCGTTCTCGGCATCAATCCGTTGGCGGTGGCGGTTCCGGCGGGCGAGGAGCCCGCCATTGTGCTCGATGCGGCGTTTAGCGGCTCTTCCCACGGCAAGATTCGCGTCTTTCACCAGATGGGCGCGGCGATCCCTTCCAACTGGGCCTTCGACAAGCAGGGACGCCCGACTACCGACTCCGCGGTCGCGATCGACGGGCTGTTGCAGCCCATCGGCGAATTCAAAGGCGTCGGTCTCGCGCTCGTCATGGGTATCCTCTCTTCGCTTCTTTCCGGAGCGGCCTACGGGACCGAATCGGGGGACATGGAGAGCGGCCCCAAACCCGGCTGCGACGGGCATTTCTTCCTGGCGCTGCGTATCGGCGCGTTCGAAGATGCTGGGCGTTTCAAGAGCCGCGTCGATGGAATCATCCGCGAGTTACGCGGCAGCCGACGCGCCGCGGGCGTCGAGCGTCTCTACGCGCCTGGCGAGCTGGAAACCGAAACTGAACAGAACTATCAGCGCGAAGGTATCCCTCTCAATCAACTAACCCTCGCCGGGATTGCAGACGTGGCGCAACGCTTGGCGATCGCCGGGTTGCCGTGGGGCGGCTAGGCCAGGACAAGGTCGCGGCATGCTGCGCTCTTTCCTCGAATTTTCCCGTCACTAGCCCGCATGTTTCACAAGGAGTCGGCTGCGAGGCGTGGTAAGCCCGGGTCTACTGCGTTGCGCTCGCTTGCCGTGCTCACCGTACTGTTCAAGTACGCCTCCGCGCGCCAAGCTTCGTGCGCCTTGTATCCACGGGCTTCTGACGCCTTTCGCTGCGACCCCTTGTGAAACATGCGGGCTAGAGAGCCCCACGACACGCCAGGAGTCTGCCCAGACGGCGTAAGGCCGGCAGCCAAACAGCCGATACACGACGCCGATCCAAAAGTAGGTTCGCGCCCTTACGGCCCGCGAACGTCGCAGTTCTCGCCCGCGGCCGCGCTCGCCTGAATGAGCGCCTGTGGTGCCCCGGAGGGCTCGCCCTCTACCCCTTTTCAAATCCAGCCTTTTTTGGCAGAATTATCCTAAGCTTTTCTACTCGGATCAAAGGCCGGCAGCCTGCGCCCTGAGATCCTCCCCCTGACAGATGAGTCAAGACGGCTTGCGCCGCGGAGCGCACGCCTGGGAATACCGTTTCGTGGGCTTAAACCCGTGGAGCCGGTGCGCCGCGACGAATTGGATCGCGGCCAGCAACCGGCTTGTCTGCGAGCCAATGGACGTCGCGACCAAGAAAGTCATTGAGTGCTATAGCCGGCGAATCACCGATCCGGTGCGGCGGCTGCGATTTCAGCACGTCTGCCTGAAGCGCGAGCAGGCCGATTGGGACGCCACGCGCGGACCTCTGCACCGGCGGGTCCGCATGCTCGGGATCATCGCGGAAACGGAGCCTTTTTCACGGCCCCTGCTGCGCGCGCGTCACCGGCTGTTGATGAGGCTCACGGAGAAGGCTCCGATCCTGTTGCGCCGCTTTCGTCGCGAGCGCGCGCTGAACTTCCTTACCGCGGGGGCTCTTTCCGCCACCGTGCTCACCCTCGTGAGCCTCGGGGTTAGCTTGCAATCGGCGCCCCGGAATCCGCGCCCCGAAGTCCGGCGGCAACAGCCACCGGAGGTTTCACCGGCGGGCCTGTGGCGCGTCGAAACGCGCGACGACACCGAGTTGTATAGCAACGGCCTGACCATCTCGAACCGATACATTGCGCACACCGGACCGCGCTCTTACCCGGTTTTTGAAACCGCCGACCCGCAGTGGGAGACCGCGCGCTGGAGCTCGGCTCCTGCCGGCCTGGTCTTTCATACGACGGAAAGCGATCTGGCCGAGTTCGCGCCGTCGAACAATCGCGAGATCCTGCGCCGCGGCCACTACCTGGCTGAGTTCGTCCGCCGCGAGCACCTTTACAATTTTCTGGTCGATCGCTTAGGCCGGGTACACCGCATCGTCCCGGAAAACGAATTCGCCTTTCACTCCGGCAACTCGATCTGGAGCGATGAGCGCGGCCTCTACCTGGGGCTGAATCACAGCTTCCTAGGCGTCGCCTTGGAAACCACCCGCAACGACAAGGGCGACTCTTTAGCGGACAAGGGCGTCACGCCCGCTCAACTGCGCGCCGCGCGGCTGCTGACCGAATGGCTGCGGCAGGAATACCAGATTCCCGAACGCAACTGCATCGCTCACGAGATGGTTTCGGTGAATCCCGCCAATATGCTGATCGGCTATCACACCGATTGGTCGGGACAGTTTCCCTTTGACGCGCTCGGCCTGCCGGATAACTACAACGAGGCGCTGCCAAGTATCGCGCTCTGGGGATTTGGGTACGACGAATTGTTTGTTGAGAAGATCGGCGGCCGGGTGTGGCCCGGGATTTCCGCCGCCGAAGAGATTTTTGGCCGCAAGGCGGAACAGCAGGGCTCCGGCACGGCTTACCGCAAGCAGCTCAGGAAGCATTACCAGCGGCTCATCGACATGGTGCGCGAGGCCTTGGCGGCGAAGGAGCTTGGGGACGTCTCGGACTAGCCGCTTGCTTTGCTCAGTTCCGGCACGTCGCGCTCACGCGGCGCGCCAATCCGGCACACAGCAGCCCAATCTGGCACACAGCAGCCAAGTGTGTAGTGCGGGCTGCGGCATTTTCGTCGCCGCGTTGCGGCGAAGGACCGGCCGGAGTACCGGTCCTCACGGGGTGTGTGGCACGATCGCCGTTGCTACGGACTTTGCACCGGCAGCTTTGTCGTTTGGCTGGAAACGCCGCCGATTGCCACATAGAGATCAAGATTGCCCGACGGTGCGTTTTGGGCCACGCGGAAATTGATCTGATAGGCGGTCGCGAGAGTCGGCGCGTAGTATCCGCCGAAGTTTTCCATGGCGGCTCCGTTGAGATTGACCACTGGATCGACCACGGTGCGCGCCAGGGGCGACGACGGGCCGGCCACGTTGGTCGCGACCACGGGGTCGGTGAGGCCGAGCCCGGTAACAAATAGCTGCAGCACCTCGCCCGGACGAGCCGGATTATCGGGCGTCACCACGGTATAGTCGGCGTGCAGCGCGGCCGCATACAGCGTGCTGCCGACTGCGAACTCGAAGATGCCGGGCTGCGCGCTCAAGATCGGGACGTTGTTAATCGTCACCGAGCTTCCGTTGTTGTTGATGACAACGGTAGCCGTGCCAGGCTGAACGTTGAACGGCACCTGCAGGTTGATCTGTTCCTGCCCGTTGGCGTTGATCAGGGAAATAATCGGGGCGCTGACGCCGTTGACGGTCACGCTAACGCCTTCCAGGGTGGTGGCAAAAGGCACCGGCCCGGAGGTAACCACACCGCTCACGCCAGTGATGCCGGTTCCGAAGATCGACCCGAGACTGCCGGGAATCCAGCCCGGGCGGAAGCTCGCGCCGTTGACGAAACCCTCCAGCGGAGCGTTCGGGCCGCCGCCGCTGCCCGACCCCAGCGAAAACGTGACGCTCTGGCCGATCGCGCTGGCGGTGACCGTGACCGGACCGTCGCCGCCCATCTGCACCGCCGTGTATGCCACGCCGAGGCCGTCGGTTTGTGAAGTCGGACGCGTCAGGGTTGCCGAGCCCTGGGTCACACTGAAGGTGACGTCCACGCCCGAGACGCCAAAACCGTTGCTCCCGGCGACCTCAACGACCAATGGCTGGGCGACAATGCTGCCTGCCGCGGCTGTCTGGTCATCTCCGGAGAGGCGCCGTAGTTGTGACGCTTCCATGGCGACGTTCAGATTGAACGTTGCCATGACCTCGCCCGCTTGCGCCGTGACCGTAAACGGACCGCCATAGCTGCCCAGTTGCACGAGAACCGACGAGCGGCCCGATTGGTTGGTGGTGTCGACAACGTTTCGGAGCGAGGCGCGCGGCTCCGGATGGATGCGCCAATTCACTTTCTGTTGCGTAAGCGGATTGCCGCAGATATCCCCGACCTGCACCAGCAGCGCCGCTCCCGAGAGCGTTTGGCCGGGTGCGCCGGTCTGGTTGTCGCCTTGGATCTTGTCGACGCGGGCAAAAGCGCCCGGCGTCAGGTTGAAGTCGACGCTGTCTTCGACGACATCCTCGGAGAAACCGACCTCGATGCTGCCACGGTTACGGTTCGAGCAGCCGAAGGTCACCGTCGAGGTGGCTTCGCCAAAACCGTCAGTGACGGCGGTGGGTGGATCAAAAGTCACGCCGTCTTCCGAGAAGAAGTGGACCGTCCTTCCCGCTACCCGCTGGCCTCCCGTGGTGGTCGCGATCACGCGGATACCGTTGGGCCGCACCTCGCCGACGATCGCGGCGATCGGGTCCGCGGTGAGAATTTCAATGTCGTTGGCCAGCCCCTGCGGGGTAGCGCGAACGATCACCCGAAACTGCACCTGCGATCCGCGCGGCCCGCCGATGGTCACCATGATGGTTTCCTCGCCGAATACAACTCCGCCGCGGCAGCGAATGAAGCCAAAGCCCTCGTCATCGGTGAATACTTGCGCCGGACACATCAAAGCCCGCATCACACTGACCGAAATCGCCAAACTCTCACCAGGCTGCGGCACGCCGTCGATGACGCTGCGCACTACGAGCGGGAACGGCACTTCAACGCCGTTCGAGGTGCGCTGGCCGTCGCCGGAAACGATCGCGAGACCTTCCCTGATCGTCAGATTGGGGTCGATGG